>CAZFRV010000185.1:0-6484 GCA_964521445.1 uncultured Acidobacteriaceae bacterium | reverse complement strand
CGAGGCCATTGTCCTGGTAGAACTGGTTACTGAAATCACAGGGCCCAGGGTTAAAGTGGACGAAACTCGGCGTGTTGGGGACCGGATTAGTTTGCGCGGCCACCAATCCCGCCGCCGCGAGGACGAAAATGCTAACAAAGGCTACTTTCAATAAGCTTTTCACAACCTTTTTCCTCCCTTGGGCCGGTTCTTTTACGGCCCCGGAATGAAGAATGTGTTTGTCCTGGCCACTGAGGTCTGGATCGGCGCCTTAGGGCTGCTTGATGCCGGGTCCAGGTCTGTCGAGGTGGATCATCCAGGAGATGGACTCAGCCACAAAACTGACGCGGGCCATTCCCGGACATGCTCCCCACAACATCAGCGGTTCGTTCCCATAACGCACATTCCCGATGTGCTGGGTTTTGTCCTTGTCAATCGCCGGATCGGGATAGGTGAAGCCAATGCCCCTGCGGATTTGTTCCATGTCCTCAGGTTTGCCGGTCAGGAAAGTCCAGCCGGGTTTGGCATTGAGCATCTGGCGGTAGTGCCGGATGGCTTCGACGTCATCCTCTTCCGGCTTCAACGTGAACGAGTACATGAAGAGTTTCGTGCCGACGTCGGCGCCGAGCAGCTTTTGCACCTTGGCCAGATTGGCCATCACCAGAGGACAGATCTCATCGCACTTGGAAAAAAAGAAGTTCAGGCTGACGGCCTTGTTCTTGACCAGGTCGTCATAGAACAGCACTTTCTTGCCTTCGTGGGTGACCAGTGGGACGTTAGGCAGATGCAAACGCTGGATGCGCTGCCGAGCCAGGTCCGACTGCGTTGGCGCCTGGTTCTCGAGAGACGTTTTGCCGGTGGTTCCGGCAACCGCCGCTGTAGCAAGAGGCGTCATCGCTGTCCAACTCAACAATTTCCTGCGGGTAATGTCAGCCATTGTCTCGGCTCCTTTCCGCTTCCCCGGGCCGTTGCCCGGCCCAGGGATGCAGATTCAACGTCGGTTACGGCACCAGCACGTTGTCGCCTTGCGGCTGAACATGCCAGATGGCCATCATGGCGTGGTCTTCATGCACCACGTTGTGACAGTGGATGGGGTACTTGCCCAGCCAATCGCGGAAGCGGAAGAACAGCTCCACTCTCTCATTGGGATGCAACTGGGTCACGTCTTTCCGGCCCTGATCGCCAGGCGCGCTCAGCAGATTGCCCGGCCCGATCGGAGCCCGGTTGCGGCTCAGGATCTGGTGCTCCTCCAGGTGGATGTGGACGGGGTGCGTCCAATCGCCCGTGAGGTTGGTCAGGAGCCAGTGCTCCACGCTGTTCTGCTGCACGGTGAAGCGGAAGGTCTCCGTGGACTCGCCACCGGTTCCGCCGTTCCCGTAGCCGCAGTCCATGAACTGGCCGTTGATCGACCACTGCCCGTTCAAGCGGTCAAACTTGAAGGTGCGGACAATCCGCGCCGGGGCGGAGGTGGAAGGCAACTGGTAGAAGGTGGGGTGCGTCGCCGGATCCACGCTGTCGTCGCTGACCGCGGTGCCGCTGACCCGGAACTGCAGGAGCAGGTCGCCCGCGCCGGCTGGCTTGATGGCTCCCGCGGTCGAATTGTTGGAGGTGGGCAGGTTGCATTCGGTGGAACTGCTGTTCTGCGCACCAATCTGGCTGTCCACCGCGGTCGGGCCTTGACCGTTGAGCTGGTTCAGGCGGTTCTCCAGGTAGATGGTCTTCCCGGCGAACTGGTGGAAGTCGATGATGACATCGGCGCGCTCGGCCGGACCGAGACGGAAACTCTGGATTTGGATCGGGGTCGGTACGAGGTTGCCGTCCGTGCCGATCAACCAATAGGAGTTGGTCGCGCTCAGGTTGTTCAGATCGGTGAGGAAGAACTCATAGAAGCGCGATGGACCGGTGTCCAGCATGCGGAAGCGGTAACGGCGAGGCTCCACGTTGAGGAACGGCTGAATCACGCCGTTGACCAGGAACTTGTCGCCCAGAATGCCGTCCAGGTTGAACAGGTCGAACACCAACTGGCCGGTCTGAGGATCGAAAACCTTGTCGGCGAAGGCCAGCGGGATATCGTGCTGCGGGAAGTCGGGCAGACGGAACCCGGTGTCGTCGTTGCCGGTATCAAACTGGTTGAACAGGCAATAGAACCCGAACAGGCCTTTGTAAGTATTCTGCGAGGTGAAGTCCACGCGGTGGTCGTGATACCACAGCGTAGCCAGCGACTCGTTGATATCGCCGTTGGGCTGGTTGGTGGAATTGAATCCCGCCAGCACGTTGGGATAGTACTGGTCGCAGAACTTGCCCGAGGGGTAGAAGTCGCAGGGATTCCCGTCAGCCTCGGAGGGGTTGTGCGCGTTGTGCAGGTGGGTGGATACCTGGGGCATGCCGAACCCGGTGTTGTTCTTTTGAGTGGTGCTAGGCAGCGAATTGACATTGCGCGTCAGCTGCGGCTTGCCGTAGGTCGCCTGGTACGTCGGTCCGGGGCTGATTGGGCCTCTGCCGCTGTTGTCATCAAAACCCCAGATGGTCTGCTTGGGCAGATCCGGAGAGAACTGCTGGGTGGTGAACTGCCTCTGGTTCATCTGGTAAAGGATGCCAGGAACCACCGGGAACCGGCTGGAATCGATCTGCGGCGCCTGGAAGGCAGCGGCGCGAACTTCGCCAGCGCCGGTGTTCGGATTCTCCGTCGGGTTAGGCGACAAACCGGAAACTCGCTTGGCCAGGGGGATAATCGGCAGAGGCGAGATGAACGCCCTGGTCGGCGGGCTGGCGGTCTGATTGCCGGGCGCGCAGTTCTGGTTGGTTCCAGGACTGGTATTGTTGCCAGCGCTCGGAGGGTTATTCGTTTGGACCCCCTGAGCGCGGGCGCTCAGACCACTCTTGGCCACCAGCATGCCGCCTGCGGTCAGCAGCCCCATCTTAAAGAGGTCGCGCCGGCTGGTGAGTCCGTGCGCGATGAGTTCGCGCCGGTTGTTGGCGGCATCGCACATCTCTTTGAACCGCCGCTTGGAGACTTTTTCTCCAAATACGTTGTAGTACATTTCCTGCCTCCTCTTGCGTTGGGCCGAACCGCGTCTTCAAGAAGCAAAGGACGGTGCCGGCTTGGGTGCTTCTTCTTTATTAACTGCGGCTTCATTACAACTGCGGGCCACATCACATCGCGATGTGACATGGATGGCAACTCTATGCCTGGTGCGAGCACATGCAAATAGCAAACAGTTAGCCGAAATGACTTTTCGTTAGCTTTTCGTGCGTTGCCGCCATAAAGCCCTTAAATACGAGGTTGGCCGGCGAACCCAGAGAAATCCGAGATTTCCGAGAACAACGGCTGGTCGGACACCCAGTTGGCGAATCTCTCCGCATGACCCATTGTCCGAGCGGGCAAGGGCAGAAGTAACGTGCTGTTGCAGGAGAACTGGTGTTCAAGTGGTTCCGGCGAGCATGCTCGCGGGTCCTCTACTGGTCCACCCCGTAGGAGTCGAGCACGTCTCGCAAAGTTACGATTCCTTCCAGCTTGTGGATGTTCGCCCGGCTGACGACTGGCAGACGATCAAGGCGCTCCGCACTCATGCGTTCCAGCGCCAGATGCAGGGCTTGGTCCGCGTGGACATGAGGAAAATCGAGCCGGTCAAGAAGGTCGGCAAGCTTCTTTCCGATGGCTCCATCTGTATTCAATGCCAGCTCAAGCTTCGCCCAACTCACGACCCCCACGAGGCTGCCCCCATCTTCTACCAGCCAGGCGCGAGAGTCACTCGAACGCACATGCTCGACGGCTTCGCGAATACCCATTTGCGCCGCCAGGACTTCTTGTGCGTTGCGCATGACCTGACGAACCCTGCGTTGACCTGGCACATCGCGGGTTTTCACAGTGGGAAGGTGGATACCGTCCTGATGAGCCAGGGCTTCATAGATCGGCTGTTTTTGGAGCCGCGAAGAAACAAAAAGACTCACTAGGTTGGCGATCATCAGCGGCACGATCACGGAGTAGTCGCGGGTCATCTCAAAGATCATGAGCACTGAGGTCATCGGAGCGCGCACGATGCCGGCAAAGAGCGCTCCCATCCCAACCAGGGCGTACGCGCCAGGCGTGGCCGTATACGCCGGCAGGAAGTGATGCGCCACACTACCGATGGCTCCCCCGAGCATCGCACCCAGAAACAAGCTGGGGCCGAAGATGCCGCCTGCGTTGCCTGATGCGTAGCTCGTGGTGACAGCGAACAGCTTGAGAACCACAAGCAACGCCATGAGCTTGAATGCCATACCGCTGTTGAGCGCATCACCAACGTAGCTGTAGCCGACGCCGAGAACCTGGGGAACGAACCAGCCCATCAAGCCGACTAACACTCCGCCGACCACGGGATGACACCACCGCGTCTTCCGGGGAAGGAGCAAGAATTTTTGGCGCATCCCCAGCAACAGCTTAGAGAAAGCCGCGGACAACAAGCCCCCTGCAACGCCCAGCACGGCATAGACCCCGAACTCCAAGGGATGCACCAGTTCATACTGCGGAACGTGGAAGAGAGGGTTATTGCCCAGCAGCAGGCGCAGCATAGCCCACGAGGTCGCCGAGGCCAGTACAACGGATCCCAGGACGGGGGCGTGAAGGTCTCCCACGACTTCTTCGAGCGAAAACAGGACTGCCGCCATGGGGGTGTTGAAGGCCGCGGCAATCGCCGCCGCCGCACCCACTGGCAAGAGCGCCTTTACTTTTTCAGGTCGCAATCCCAGCGTGCGGCCTAACACCGAGGCAATGCCCGCCCCAACCTGAACTGACGGTCCTTCGCGGCCGAGAGGGATGCCGCTTGCCAGAGTGGCCGACGTACAAAAGAATTTTCCCAGCACGGTGGTCAGAGTAATGCGGCCTTCGCGAGCGAACAAAGCGGCTTTTGTCTGTGGCACACCGCTGCCACGAGCCTCAGGAAAGTAACGGTATAAAAGGTATCCCATCGCCAAGGATCCTGTGACAGGCACCACCAGACGTCTCCAGGCCGCGCCACCTGCAGGATAGAGACGTACGCCGAGCCTCTCAGTAACCACGATGAAGGCGACGACGCTAAGTCCGACAAGAGCCCCGATGAGCAGCGTCAGAACCAAGAAGACATGGTCCTCGCGTTGCTCAAGCAGCGTGGTCAAGCGTTGCCAACGGCGTTGCCCAATCTCGAGGATCGGATGGTTAGTGATAGTTGATGTAGCTTTCACCGCGGCGTTCCCTTGTTGCGGTTGCAAGCAGATTCCAATTGAAAGCTCAATTTCCAACTCCTCCTGACCTCAGGCTGGGTGCAACTGCTGAGTCTCCATCTTCCCCAGCTTTTCACGATTTCAGCGTGGAATCGATCGGCTGTGACAAGCTAAAGTGCGTCTGCTCGCTGATCGAGCGGTGCTGGGATTCATCGTACGGCCGCCGGGGACGGGCGGGTGCATAGCAGCCCTTGAGAGAGATTGCATGCTCCGCTGCTAGAAAGATCAGCAGCGGAGCATCGCGTCCGGCTGACGGATTGTCAACGTGGATAATTCCAGAGCTAAGGGGTGTACCCGAGTGGCTACGGACACGCTGAACGAAAGGACGATGTTGAGGGCGGCAGCCACCATCGACCAGAACAGCACAAGGGAAGCCTGACGGGCCCGCATCGCCGTGACCGGCCCGTGGACCACCGAATACGGTCCAACTGGACCTGAAAAGAGAAAAACGCTCAGCGTGCAAAGCAGCACGACCATGGACAATCGCGGTCTCAGAGCGCGGCTGAGAAACATCCGCTTCAATTATATATCGCTAAGCGATACAGCGATAAAAGTGAAAAGTCGGGTAGCGGGCTAAAAGGAATTAGCCCAATGAACCAGTTGAATGTGTCGTTCTAGTTGGCGGATGACACCTGCTCACGAGTCCGTCCGTTCCTCTGAAAATTCAGAAGTCGTTTCTTGCCGGCCTGGCGTGCAGGTTCCGGAGATTTCGCAGCTTTCTGGGGATTTCGTCGGTAGACCCGCGGCGCCTGCGAGTAATGTCGTTCAAAGGCGCGTATAAAGCTGGACGTGTGTTCGTAGCCTGCGCTCTGGGCGATTTCCTTGATGCGCAGGTTAGTGTGGGTGAGCAGGTAAGCTGCGTGGTGCAGCCTTTGCTCCGTAAGGAGGTGGCCCAGGCGGGCCCCGGTTTGCTGCTTGAACAGATGCTGCAGATGGGAGTGGCTCAGGTTGAATTCCTGGGCCAGGGCCTGAATAGTACAAGGCTTGCCGGACGCGATCACTTCCAGGATTTTTTGCAGACGCTCTTCCCGAACCGCGGGCAAGTGCTTCGCCCGAACGGGCGTCCCGTTGGTAGATCCGTTTTTAACTGCCGGGGCCTTGGTTAACAACGCGCTCGACGAAGCGGTAAGGGCAGCGTTCATTCTGGCACGAGAACGAAACGCACACATGGGAAACCTCCTTGCCTGACGTTCTTAGGGGCCGGGTCCGTCCCTGGTGCACAGGTCGCGCAATATGTTTCTGTCGAAAAGGCTCATTGCATTTTCTT
>CAZFRV010000184.1:0-9632 GCA_964521445.1 uncultured Acidobacteriaceae bacterium | reverse complement strand
AATTGCCCGATGGGGCAGACAAACTTGCAGAATGAGGCGTGCTTGAAAACGCCATCCACTGCCAGCACAGCAAGAAAATACGCAACGATAAGCGATGCCGTCCACCAGGGTGATGCATACAGGTCAAACAGCTCGTAAGCGAACAGAATACCGGTGAACAAAAAGACTGAAAGCCACTTGTTTCGCAAACGCACGGGCCAGGTGAGCCAGGGCCGGGCAAAGCGCCGGGCGAAGTTGCGCACTAGCATGAAAGGACAGGCCAGGCAGAAGAAGTTGCCGGCGCAAAGAATCACCAGCACCAGCAAGCCGCGAAAATGGAGCCATGCAAGGGTGGTCGCCAGATTCTTGGGCGCCAGCGACGGTCCCAGCAATCCGTGGAGGACCATCACCGCGCTGAGGATCAGAAGTGGAATCTGCAATAACGTGCGTGCGTGTCGCCAGCGGAGCAGTGCGCCGACCACGGGAACCCGCATCAGATCGAAGCTGGCCGGAGAAGCTTGGATCGCCGGGTTGGATGACGGGTTCGACAAGTGCCTAGTTCGGCTGGACTCCGCGGAGGTCCAGTTGACGTTCAAGCATCTGTCCATTAGCCAGCTTGACATGCGCGAGAATCACCCAATCGCCCGCCATCTTGAAATCAAGACGGCCCTCATAGAGCCCGGAACCGATTTCTCTGGCTTCGCCAAAGGTAGGAGCCATACCGGGGTGCAACATATCTCCTTCCAGCGCGATCTGTGCGCCGGTCACAGGTTGCGCGCCGGAGTCGGCCAGTCTCAGGCTCAGCGTCGTGGAACCAACATGAGGTGGCCGGGGCGCGAACTCAAACCCAATGCGGATGAGGGAAGATGCTTCTGCAGCTCGTTGACATCCAGACGAAAGCGCCACTGCAGCGAACACGAACGCCAAGAAAACTCTTTTGAGTCTCCACACCGGCCACCACTCCTTCACAGGCGATCCTGCTGTGCGCTTCTATACCGCATCTACGCCGCCCGACCCAATCGCGAGTCCTTCGGGCGCCAAACACAGGTGCAGGCAACTCGCTCCTTTTCTCCTTGGGGAGGGAACATGTGGTAGTACATGCCTATCACCATCGGGATAAACACGACCGAGTTGTAGAAAAGATGCAATTCAACCCTCGGGAATACCAGTTGCAGGATGCTGACCGGCACGGGCGAATGAAACAGGTTATGCTGGAAAATGATCTGGCTCAGCAGCAGCGCATGTTCAATGTGGTGCCAGAACTGGATCACCAGTGCGACTGTCCACCATTTTCGGGAAAGGCCAGTGAATCCCTTCCGCAACACCCAGATTCCCACCAGCATAACCAGAGCATAGCCATAGTGCAGAGACTCCGTCTTAACCAGCCACGGGTACACCAAGCCAAGCATTCCTAACGCCTTGGGGCGCGGCCAGCCCATCACATAAATCTGGTATGCCTGAAACAAGTGCTCGGCCCAGTGCCCGAGCACGATTACCATGAATAACTGCAGCGCGCGTTCGTGCCAGCGTGAATTGAGCTTCTCGTAGAAACTCGTTTGCGGAGCCGGGCGGATTGCAATACGCGGAGCAATTGGGGTACTGATCGCCACGAGATTTCCCTCCAACCACAGATCAACGAAGATAAAAAAATTAGAAGCCGAAGGCCAAAACAACAATAGTAGTTTTCTACTAAGCGCTGATGATGCGAGATCCGTGCCCCTGTGTCATTTCCAGCCGCAAATTCCTATCGTGAAAATGTCTACCCGGTCTAGGCACGAGGTCGATCAACCTGGAGGCGATTGCGTGACGAGTGACACGCGGGATAGATGCGAACGTCAATTGTTTGAATTAACGCGACGTCGAGCGGTGGCTCTCACGTTCAGTGAGACGATGCCACCAGGATTGGCGCGAGAATCAGCGGCGCATCCTTCGGGCTGCACCTTCTGGAAGCTGGCAAGCGAAGGCAGATCCTTCTACACAGAGGCCGTGGACCATTTTGGGTGCGCGGTTGGCGCCTATACACACGGCGCCGAACTGCCTGACGCCCAAACTCGCGAGCTCTCCAACCTGATCACGACCATGGTGGGGCTGGCTTACATCAAGCAGGAAGAAGTACCGCAGATTCCGCATCGGGCAGCGCCGCTTCGTTATGTCATTTACTCTCCGTTGAGCAAGAGCGCGAAGCCGCCGGATACGGTATTGGTGCGCGGTAATTCGCGGCAGCTCATGTTGCTCGCGGAAGCGGCGCGATCTTCCGGACACCTCAAGGATTCGTCGACGATGGGAAGGCCCGCCTGCGCCATGGTTCCAGAGAGCATCTCTTCAGGGCAAGCAGTATTGAGTCTGGGCTGCGTTGGCAACCGCATTTACACCGGCCTGGCGGACGAGGAAGGCTACATGGCCATCCCCGGTTGCGCGCTTGAGGCCGTATGCTCCCAACTTGAAATCATTCTAAAAGCGAACCAAGCGCTGGCGCAGTTCCATTCTGAACGCCAGGCCCAGTTTGCAACAGCCGTCAGCGTTTGACGAATCATGTTAACCAAGTATGAAAAGCGGTGTGAAACGGGACTGGAACCGGGGCAGTAATTGTTTTATACGATTGCTGCCCAAAGACGATTGCCCATAGAGTCAGATCGGGGAACACTTTTTATGTCAGCGCAGCCCGTCGCAATGCCTCGGCAGAACATTGGCTCTCTTGTCTCGGATTTCCAATTGACAACCATCGCCGGCGAAAGTGCCAGCTTGGGGACGATCCTGCGCGGCAAGAAGGGTGCGGTGATAGTATTTTGGTCCGGCATCTGTTCGCACTGTGTGCGTTATGACGCATACTTCAACGGCTTTCCCTGGCAGCATCCGGAACTGGGGCTGTTTGCTGTGGCGTCCCGCGAAAAAGAGACCGTAGAACACATCCGGGCCACCGCCATGGAACGAAGGTTGACCTTCCCAATCCTCTATGACGCAGGCGGCAAGGTTGCCAACCAGTGGTTCACACAACAAACGCCTCGCGTGTTTCTTGTCGACGCCGATCAGCTGTTGCGGTACCGCGGCGCTATCGACAACTTCAAGTATCCGGGAGAGCCAGACTATGCTGCGTACCTCGAGCCGGCCATCAGACAGTTTCTAGCCGGCGAGCCTGTCAGCAGGACGGAAACCGCCAGTTTCGGCTGCGCCATTCAGTCTGTCTACTACAACCTGCCAAAAGTTTTGTGATCGATAAGAAATGAATTCTTTACTTCAGCTTCCTGCCATGATTTTTGAGAAGAGCCTGTTCACGATGAATTCGGCCTTCAGGACCATGCAGTCTGCGGTCCAAACCGTGGCTGGACAGGGACGCGGCGAGCCCTTGAAGGCTCCTCCTCTCGCTGGCCCCACTGATATGGATACAGCGGTTGCCGATTTTGCCAACCGGCTCGCGCGTATTGCCCGTTTTACCTACCGGGATCTCTCCGCGCCGGGTGCGGCGTTTCGCGAGGCTGTGTCCGCGGGGCGGCTTTCGTTCAGCCAGGTCGATCTGGGGCACCCGCGCATGGCCGCTTTTCCCGTTCAACTTGCGCTATCGTTCGGGACGTTGTTCGTGCAGCAGGCCCTGCGGTTGTACGCGGCCGCGCGAGTCGTTAGCGCCGGCGAGTACCTGAGGTTGCTGACCGACTTTTTCGAATCCTTTACGGATGCTCCGGTCTTCCTGGCCCTTGAATATCGCCAACTGCTGGATAGATATGAGGCCCGGTTGGCGGAGCACCCGGATGACGCTTCTACCCGCTGCGAACTAGGACGCACCCAGATCAAATGTGGATACAACGACGAAGCGGCACGCAACCTGCTGCAGGCCGCCGCTCATTCCTCGGTGAGGGCTGTGGCCCTGCACGAAGCGGCCGTGGCGTTGTATCGCGCCGGCCGGTTTGAACAAGCCGCGCAGGCGGGAAGCGAAGCGCTTACGGCCAACCCGAACAACGAACGCGCTCGCCATTGGCTCTGGCTCACAGCGCAAAAGATAGGCGGCTACCCTGCATTCATCCCCGCGGAACACCGCATGGAAGTCAAGGCCGGCTATGAACAGCCGACGGTGGAGTTTGAAGACATTGCGGCAAAAATTGGCGTCGACAAGACCAGTGCCGGCCGCGGTCTTGCGGTGTTTGACTACAACAACGATGGCCTGCTGGACATCGTCATCACCGCTGCGCATGCGGGATGCAACCTGTACCGCAACAACGGGGATGGCACCTTCACCGATGTTTCCGTGGGATCAGGGTTGGATACCTGCGTCAACGGCTTCATTATTACGGCAGGCGACTATAACAATGATGGTTACCCTGACCTGTTCGTCAATCGCCTCGGGTTCTATCCCGGCGAAGGGCAACTCTTTCGCAACAACGGCGACGGCACCTTCACGGATGTGACGCAAGAAGCGGGGCTTAAGGTCTGGGGACCGGCCTTTGCGACCGCCTGGGTGGACTACGATTGCGATGGCAATCTCGATCTCTTCATCGCCAACAATCTCGGCGGCATGTTCGACCGCAAAGTCGCGAACCGCCTGTTTCATAACAATGGCGATGGCACCTTCACGGAAGTAACCGAAGCATCAGGAATCTCCACTCCATGGCCTACCATCGGGGCCACCTGGGGCGACTATAACAATGATGGTTTCCCGGACCTGTTTCTGTCGAATGCTCTCGGGAACTCGGTGCTGTATCGCAACAATGGCGACGGGACTTTTACCGACGTGAGCGCAGAGGCCGGCATCACCGAATACTGTTTTGGAAGCACCTCGGTGTGGTGTGATTACAACAACGATGGCTGGTTGGATATTCTCCAGTTCAACTGGTCGAATCATGAAGCCGTGGTCCACACCTTGCGCCATGGCGAGGGTCCGCCCAACAACAAGACGCAACGCCTCTATCACAACAACGGCGATGGAACCTTCACGCCGCGGGACCGCGATGTAGGCCTGAGCGGTTGTTGGGGAACCATGAGCGGGAACATCGGGGACTTTAACAACGACGGTAACATCGATATCGTGCTGGGCAACGGCAGCCCCCGGATGGACCGTCTGGAACCGCCGATCCTTCTCCAGAACGACGGCGAGCGATTTCACAACATCACTTTCGCTGCGGGGCTGCCGTTCACCGGAAAAGGGCATGGAGCCAATATGGCCGATCTGTTCGGCGATGGGCGGTTATCGGTGCTCCTTTCCGCGGGTGGCGCTTACCCAGGCGATATCATGACGACTCGTATCTTCTATCCCAAGCGGTTGGCCGGCAACTATCTGAACGTACGGCTGGTTGGCGTGAAGAGCAACCGGTCCGCCGTTGGCGCCCGCATTTGCCTCGAGGCTGGAGGCAAAAAACAATACCGCGAGGTTTCCGGAGGCAGCAGCTTCGGGTGTCTTCCTTTGGAGCAGCACTTTGGGCTTGCCGACATCGCCAAGGTCGATGCGATCCAGATACGCTGGCCGAGCGGATTGATCCAACGGTTCACCGATCTGCCTGCCAACGACACGTTGAGCTTTACCGAAGGTGAAAGGGCATGGCAAAGACCATACCAGCGATGAAGTTCGGGGTGGGCCTCCGTCCGGTTGCCTTCATTGCCGTGTTGCTGGTGGCATGGCATGTAGCGGCAAGCCATCAAAGTTTCCATATTCTGCCGGGCCCGCTGGCGGTTGCCGGTGGTATCGCAGACCTGGCGAAACGCGGCTTGCTCCTGAAGTACATTGTGGCTTCGCTATTCCGGGTGACCTGGGGCTACGTGACGGCGGCATTGCTGGCAATTCCCCTGGGTTTGGCGATCGGCTGGTCGCGAAGATCGGAAATGGCGTTGAATCCTCTGATCCAGATACTCCGTCCGATTTCGCCCCTTGCCTGGATTCCGATATCCATCCTATGGTTCGGCGTGGGCGATATGGCTGCGATCTTCCTGATCTTCTTGGCGTCTTTGCTGCCTTTGGTCGTCACCGCCATCAATGCCGTCAACGGCATTCCCCAGGTCTTCATCAACGCCGCCCGTAATTTTGGCCTCAGCCAGAGCCAGTTGGTCTATCGAGTCTTGTTTCCAGCGGTTGCACCGCAACTGATCCTTGGTTTGCGGATCACCCTCGGCATTGCCTGGCTGGTGGTGGTCGCGGCGGAAATGATCGCCGTAAATTCCGGGCTGGGATTCCTGATTGTGG
Source organism: uncultured Acidobacteriaceae bacterium (assembly GCA_964521445.1). GTDB lineage: Bacteria > Acidobacteriota > Terriglobia > Terriglobales > Acidobacteriaceae > Angelobacter. The sequence continues at coordinate 3,490 of CAZFRV010000184.1, read as the reverse complement.
ATGCGCGCAACGCGGGCAATCGCTACGACCTGGTGGTGGCAGGCATGGTCCTGATCGGCGTGATCGGCTTGCTGCTGGATGCCAGCATGAGGTCTCTGGAAAAAACAAAGTCTCTGCAATGGGGTTATTCCGAGGATTAATCGATGGCAACAGAAGCGATTCTTAGAGATTATGACGTCAAGCCGGAACGAGCTCTCAAAGCGAAATTGTGCGCCGAAGGCATTGACATGGTCTTCAACCGCGACGGCAACAGGGTTCCGGTCTTGCAAAACGTTGACCTGGAGGTTGGCGAAGGCGAATTTGTCTGTGTGCTAGGCCCGTCAGGCTGCGGGAAGTCAACCTTACTCAACGTCATCGCGGGATTCATTTCCCCCACGCGGGGCCACGTCCGGATTGACGACGAAGTGGTCCGCGGTCCCGATCCCCGACGGATCTTCGTTTTTCAGGAAAGAGGCGTATTTCCATGGCTCACGGTCGAGGGCAACATCGCCTTCGGACTGTTCCGGCTTTCCCGTGAGGAACGTGAGCGCCGCATCGCACACTACGTGAAGTTGGTTGGCCTGGGTGGCTTTGAGAAGGCATATCCGCAAGAGCTTTCGGGAGGAATGAAGCAGCGCCTCGAAGTGGCTCGGGCTTTGGCCGTGAATCCCGACATGCTTTTCCTGGACGAGCCATTTGGAGCGTTGGATTCCATTACGCGCCTCATCATGCGCAGCGAGCTGCTGCGGATTTGGGAGGCGGAGCGCAAAACAATCATCTTTGTCACTCATGACATTGAAGAAGCCGTTCAGCTTGCGGACCGTGTGGTCGTAATGAGCGCACGCCCGGCGAGGATCCAGAGAATCGTCGAGATCGACATCGCGCATCCTCGTGACATCAGCTCGCGCCACTACCTGGAATTGCGCGACGGCATCTTTGACGAAATCGGCATGGCGCACAAGGTATGAACTCGCTGGCCCAGCCTCGAAAGTGGGAGAAGCATTTCTGGCCGCTTTTTGCGACAGCAATATTCTTGGCGGTCTGGTATTTCTCCGTGCGATGGAGCGGCACCAAGGTCTTTCCGTCCCCCGTGGAAGTGACGCGAGGGGCCGCTGAACTTGTTAGGAAAGGTCTGTTGTTCCGTTACGTCCTCGACTCCCTGCGGCGAGTCGCCGGCGGCTACATCACGGCTGCGGTCGTAGGCATTCCTGCGGGGTTGATGCTGGGCTGGTATCCAGCGTGGGCTGCTGTCGTCAACCCGACGATCCAGATCTTGCGGCCGATCAGCCCCATCGCCTGGATTCCGGTTTCTATCGTCTGGTTTGGCGTGGGCGACGTGGCGGCGATCTATCTGATCTTTATCGCATCCTTCTTTCCCATCGTGGTTGCCGCCATGAATGGGGTGCGGAATGTTCCGGGGATGTATCGCAGGGCCGGGCGCAATTTTGGACTTTCTCCGGCCAAGCTGCTTGCCCAAGTGGTGTTTCCAGCGGCGCTGCCGCAGATCATTGTGGGGCTGCGCATCGCCCTTGGAATCGCATGGCTGGTCGTAGTCGCGGCGGAAATGATTGCTGTGGATTCTGGACTCGGCTACCTGGTCATCGATTCACGGAACTCCGGCAAACGATACGACCTGGTGGTTGCTGCCATGATCCTGATCGGATTGACCGGACTGCTCCTGGACATGGCCTTCCGTCGAATTGAGATGCTCAGATCGGTTCGTTGGGGGTTTCGCAATGACGCTTAAGCATAAGTTCATCGTGCTGGGGTTCGTCTGGGTGGGGCTGATTTCTTCGCTCCACGCCTATCTCAATGTCAATTGGCCGGCCGTGTTGAACGACTACGTGCCGCGCGAGAAGCGGAAGTTTGTTGTGGCTTACATCCCTGTCACCTGTCATCTGGCGTGCCCGGTCACGGATTACATCTCCAAGTTTTCACAGGGTGGCGAGATCTTCCTGCCCAAAATGTTTCAAGGATTTCCGGAGATCAAAGAGGCGCTGATTTCGAACAAAGTGCAGGCAGGGTTCGTTGTTGCGCCGCTCGCCATCGCCCTCAAGGCCCAGGGCGTGCCCATCAAGATCGTCTACCTGGGACATCGCTACGGGAGCGCGGTGGTGGTGCGAAAGGACGGCCCTATCAAGACGCCCGCCGATCTTAAAGGCCACGTCATCGCGATACCGAGCCGCTTTTCCGATGAACGCCTGATCGTATTCCGCGTGATGAAGCAATTCAGCATCAAGCCGAACGAGATCAAGATGGTGGAAATGGCTCCGCCCGATGTGGCAGGGGCGCTTGCCGCCCGGGCCATTGATGCATTTTCCATGGGTGAGCCGTTTCCATCGCAGGCGGAGATTGGCGGATTCGGGCGCGTGTTGTTTAACGCGAGGGAGTTTTGGCCGGATTACATGTCCTGCGTCCTGATCGTGCGACAGGATATGATCGACCAGCGTCCCGACGCGGTGCAGACTTTGGTGGACGGCATCGCGCGGTCGGGACTTTGGCTCGAGAGAGGCAAACCCTATCGCGAAAATGCGGCCGACTTCGTCGCTCGTTTCTATTACAACCAGAACCCGGCGCTGTTGCGCTGGGCGCTCACCAAGCCTCTCGACCGAGTCACATACAGCCCGCTTGCGCCCCGCAAGCAGGATTTCGACCTGGTCCGGGATCTTATGATCGAAACCGGCGTGCTCGACAGGAAGATTGAATTTGACGAGTACGTAGATCTCCGTTTTGCCGACAAGGCTAGCATTCAGACCGCCTGGAAATATGAACCCGGAAGTGGACAAGCGCATTGAAGCAAAAACCTTGAGAGCAGGGACAACGCTGAAATGAATCGAAGAAAATTCCTTCGCAATGTTGTCGGCGGCGCTGCAGGCGTGGGGTTGGCAGGCGCCGGCGCGATGGCGATTCGCAGATCGTCCGGATCCAGCGTGACGGAAAACCGGAGTGTCAGCTATCACGTAAGAGGTTTTTCCTGTGTCACCTGCGCGACAGGCCTGGAAGTGATGCTGCGCGAGCAAGAAGGAGTAGCGCGAGTTCAGGCGAGCTATCCTGATGCGATCGTCGTCATCGGCTTTGACGACAAGCTTACTTCGGAATCGACGCTCAAGGAATTCATTGCAAGTTGCGGCTTTTCGGTAGGCTAGGCCGCGCTGACCGGCTCGCGCGCGGGATCGATCGGCAACCCGAAGATGGAGCGCTGGTGCAACTGCCAGCTTACAAGGAAGGATAATCCGCCGGCGATGACCCCGGGCAGGAGCAACTGGTGATAACAGCCACTCATGTCTGCCACCAAGAGAAGGCCGCTCCAATATCCTTTTACAATCGATCCGAACATCACCACCATGCCCAGCAAAATAAACAGGGCAGGCTGGGGCACGGCCGAGGGCATCAGATAATGGCAGCCATATCCGAATGCTCCTCCTTACATCGCTCCGATCACCAGCGTTGGCGCAAACAAGCCGCAAACGGCGCCGGAACCAAAGGTAATCGAAGTGGCCAGCATCTTCAG
>CAZFRV010000183.1:0-10217 GCA_964521445.1 uncultured Acidobacteriaceae bacterium | reverse complement strand
GTCGAAATGACCGTCTGGATACGCGAGGTTTTCAGCAAAGAACTTGCCCAAATCGATGCGCTCTGATCCGTCATCCTGGCGCTGAATGACGGCCGGGTCCTTGGCGCACCGCAGGATGTCTTCGTTATAGACGCGCATGTGGCGATCGGTGAGGAAGGTGATATTGGACGGCGAAGTCGGCCCTAAATCCAACACGCACAGCTTCTGGCTTTCGCTGCCGCGCAAGTCCTTCATGAATTCGCCCAGCCCAATACAGCGCCGCGCGGTCCGTGGCGCAGCCGGTGTTCTCTCCGCCGGCTTGGCCGATGGAGGAGCTGCTCCACGGAACCATCGCATGAAGTTGTGACCGGAGCTCACGCCCCTACTCTACTCTATTTCGGTTCCAAAAAGGAGCCCTGGTTGCCGGCGCTGGCGGTGAAGGTCGGGCCCGATCCGGTCGCACTGGAACTGGGACTCACCACGCCCGCCGAAGCCACCGGCTTACGCACTTCCGGCTTGGCCTCTTTGGACTCTTTGACATCAATGGCGCCCTTGAAGAAGGCCCCGTCTTCGATGGCGATGCGTTGAGTCGCCACGTCGCCGATCAAGGTGCAGGCGCGCTTCAGTTCCACGCGCTCGCTGGTGGTAATGTTGCCTTCCACGCGACCGTGGACGACAACGTCGCGGGCGGTGATGTTGGCTTTGATCTTTCCGTTCGGCCCGATCACCAGCTTGTGGTCGCGCAAGTTGATGTTGCCTTCGACCTCGCCATCCAGATAGAGGTCTTCGTTTCCGGTGAGTTCGCCGCGAATCACCACCGACTTTCCGATGTGGCCAACGTCGGCGCGGTGCGTCTCGGCGGGCTTTGGGGTTTCCTTGGGCGGCGCAGTCATGGCCGGCGCGCTCGCGGCAACTGGCGTAGAAGCCGGTTGTGCAGTGGGTGAGGGATTCAATGTCGTTCGATTGTCTTCAGGACGTGCTTTCCACATGTGGCACCCTTTTCCTTTTCTTTCTTCGGTTGCACTTCGATATCCGTCAGGACTTCCCGTTTCCTTCTTCTTCCAGGACTGCACAATACGATCGTGCTTCACCGCCGGCCGCTTGCCCCGGACAACATCGGCGCCGGGGAATCGTCAATACCATGTACCGAGGCTTTTTCCGGGTGACAAAACCCAACGCGCCCGACTTTTGCGCTCGCGCACAAGGTTGAGTCTTGATATTTGCCGGCTAGTTTACCTCTACATTTGTTGCTAGAACAGTTACTGTAGGAGTGCGTCCCAAGGCAATGTTGTGCCGACAGGAGGCATTCAGGTGCTCACCTTTTCTGGCTTTTCCCGGTTCACATATCTCCGCTTTGAATAACTCGGACGCTTTCCAGCAACACCCTTATTTTTCTTAAGCTTGCGCAGCAAGATCAGAATTGGGGGTAATCTTCATTTGGCCGCATGTTTGCTCTTTCGTTAATTCTCGGCCGGGCGGGAAAGTTCTCGGCGGGAGCGGTGACCGGCACCCAGGGGAACAACGGTTCTCGCTCCCAGTCGCGGCTTTCCGTACCCACGGGACTGCCTTTCCGGAAGGTCGAGAAAGCAAGCGGGCGGCCCAAAAAGCCGCCTTCTTGTTCTTTCCACAGGGTGGCGGCGAGGCTCTGCTGGGGCCGGCCAGCTTTGGTAAAATAGAAGAGAACAGTTGCCCTGGCTATGCCATCCAGACGAAGCAACAGAATCAATCGAGCTATGAATCACGGGCCCTTCTGTAAAGCAGTAATACTGTTATGCGCGAGTGCGGCTGTTGCCTGGCCGCAAAGCCTGCCTTTGCCCACGCCGGGACCAGAAAGTCAGTTCCAAAGTCCCCACGCCCAGACTTCGCCATCGCAGTCCCAGCAGACTTCGGGTTCACCGCTCGCGCCGGCGTTACCGCCGCTGCCGCAGGATGCGAACGAGTACGTCACCCAGGCCATCGAACACGAACTGGCTGCGCAGGCCACCGACCACGTTCACTGGCGCTACCACTACCACCGTGAAGACGAAAAGAACAACACCGATCGCGACGTGATTGAGACTTCAGAAGGCTCGCTGGCGCGCACATTGTTGCTGTGGGGGCATCCGCTCACCGCCGACCAGCGCGAGAAAGACATAGAGAGAATGCGCAAGCAGGTCTCGGATCCGGAGGAGCGCGCCCGAATCGCCAAGCGCAATAAAGAGGATGATGAAAAAGTCGGCAAGATGCTTCGCGCCATTCCCAAAGCCTTCATTTTCAAATACAACGGTGAAGAAAACGGCGTGTTGCGGCTTACGTTCGTCCCCAATCCGAAGTATGACCCTCCGACGATGGAGCAGAAGATCTTTCGTTCGCTGAACGGTACGCTGTACATCAACCGCGCCCAGAACCGTCTGGCGGGAGTTGAAGGGACCCTCTTTGAGGATGTCAATTTCGGCTGGGGCATCCTGGGACGCCTGTACAAGGGCGGCACGTTCAAGGTCATGATGCAAGACCTCGGCGACGGCCATTGGGAACAGGGTTCCGAAGAGGTCAATATGATCGGCCGCGCCGTGCTCTTCAAGACCATCAGCCGCAAACAGAAGGAAATCTATACCGACTTCCGCCGCATGCCCGATTCCATCACTATGTCTCAGGCCTTCGATATCCTGCAAAGAGAATCGGATTCGGTTTCGGTCAGCAGCGCCCAGGCTGGCTTCCAGGCCCAGGAAAAGCGCTAAACGCCAGGCACCCGAAATCCGCGACCGCTAGGTCTTCTTGCTTGGCTCAAGCGAACCCCTTACCGCGGATCTTCGCTGATGAACGCGGATCAACCGTTGGCTAAAGCGCTGGTCCGCGATTCTCTGCGTCTTGCAAGCCACCAACCCGGGCGTGGACTTGTTGTCTCGGCTTATCCCACTGGGTTAGTGTTTCGGGTTTCGCAAACACTGTGCACATTGGCCTTTTGCTCGTGGCTTATCCGCGATCATCGTAAATCCGCGGTAAGGTTTTCGGTTTCGTTTCTCGAATCTGTTTACAATTTCCCTCATGTCTAAGATCACGAACAAAGACTGGCAAACCCGGCTCATTCACTCCGAAGCGCGCGTTCCGGAAGGGTTTCACTCGCTGGCGACTCCGGTGTACCGCGGCTCGACGGTTCTGTTTCCTCGTGCTGCCGCGGCCACCGATCAGTGGAAACAGCACGAGGTGGGCTACACCTACGGCCTTTACGGCACGCCCACCACGCTGGAGCTTGCCGCCAAGGTGTGCGAGCTGGAGAAAGGCTATCGCACCATCGTCACGCCAAGCGGGCAGGCGGCCATATCGTTGATCCACCTGGCGCTGCTCAAGAGCGGCGACCACGTCCTGCTGCCGGAGAGCATCTACGCGCCCAACCGCAAGTGCGCCAATGACCTTCTGCGCCGCTTTGGTGTGGAAGTCGGCTACTATCCGCCGGAAGCGGGCGCGGGAATCACTGGGGCGTTTCGTCCCAATACGCGTTTGGTGTGGTGCGAAAGTCCCGGCTCGATCACCATGGAGGTGCAGGATGTGCCCGCCATCGCCGAGGCCGCGCACCGCCATGGCGCCCTGGTGGTGGTGGACAACACCTGGGCTGCCGGCGTTTACTTTGACGCTTTTTCCCACGGCGCGGACGTGACCATGCAGGCCCTGACCAAGTACATTGGCGGCCACAGTGATCTTCTTCTCGGCTCAGTCACCGCCCGCGAGGCCGGTGTCTTCGAGCGTATGGGCGAGGCCCACTCCGTGCTCGGCTGCGCTGCCTCGCCCGACGACTGTAGCCTCGCCCTGCGGGGCATGAAGACCATGGCCGTGCGCGTCAAGGCCATCGAACAATCCGCACTGAAACTTGCACGATGGCTGCGCGACCGCCCGGAAATCGAGCTGGTGCTGCACCCGGCGTTCGATTCGTGCCCCGGACACGCGTTCTGGAAGCGCGACTTCACCGGCTCCACGGGCTTGTTTTCCATCGTGTTCCAGCAGCGCTTCAGCCGCGAGCAGGTGCAGAAGTTTGTGGACGAACTGCAGCTGTTCGAGATCGGCTATAGTTGGGGAGGCGTTACCAGCCTGGCTGTGGCCTACGAGCTTCAATCGCCCAAGCGCCCCGCTTACGGACACCGACTGGTGCGGCTCTATGTGGGATTAGAATCGGTCGAGGACTTGCAGGCGGATGTGGAGCAGGCGTTAGAGAAGATAGGTTCATGAGTGACGGCAGCAAGGAGTACTTGAGACGCATGAAGAACCTTAATTTCTCCCCATTCCTTGTCGTCATTCTCTTGGCGGTTCAGACTTGCGTGGCCAAGGAACCGCTGGCTGCGCGAATCGTGGATCTGACGGCCGCCGACGGCACAAGGCTCAAAGCATCTTATTTTTCTGCAGGCAAGCCTGGGCCCGGAGTCCTGCTCTTGCACCAGTGCGATCATGAACGCAAGATATGGGACGGACTGGCCCAGCAGCTGGCCGCGGCCGGAATCAACGTTCTTACGTTTGATCTTCGCGGTTTTGGCGAAAGCGGCGGTGCACCGCACAATCCTCCCAAGAGCCCCGGGCCGATCGAACCTCCGGAAGAGATGCAGAAGTGGCCCGGGGACATTGATGTCGCTTACCAATACCTGAAATCGCAACCGGGGGTAAAGGCGGATGCGATGGGTCTGGGCGGAGCGAGCTGTGGCGTGAACAACTCGGTGCAAACGGCAATCCGGCATCCTGAGGTGAAGTCACTCGTTCTGCTCGCCGGACCCGCCGAGTTGAAGAGCCGGCAGTTTCTGCGGCAAACGAAGCTGCCCGTATTCTTCTCCGTGGCCGATGACGACCAATACCCGGGCATTGTTACGATCACCGAGCTTCTCTACCTCATCACTGCAAGTCCCAGCAAGAGATTTGCTCACTATCAGACTGGACATCACGGCGCCGAAATCTTCTCCGTCCACCCGAATTTGCCGGCAGCAATTGTGGATTGGTACGTGACCACGCTGATCAAAACCCCAGGCCGGGCGCCTGTTTCCAAGGATGAGGTTCACCTTCCCAGCGAAATCCAAACCTGGAATTTGCTTGATCAGCCCGGTGGGCCAGCCAAGCTCGCGCAAATGCTCTCCGAATCCCGCCAGAAAGACCCTAAGGCGCCCTTTGTTTCGGAGGAGGTAGTGGAGAGCTTTGCTTATGAACAGTTTCAAGCTGGAGAGATCAAGCAAGCATTGGAGATCCTGAAGCTGGACGCCACCGCGTATCCCGATTCGCCCCAAGCGCATGACGTGCTGGCCGAGGTCTACCTTGTCGACGGCCAGAAAGACCTGGCCCGCCAAAACACACTCAAGGCGCTGGAGCTTTTGCCCTCAGATACGGTCCTTCCGCAGGAACTCCGCGATAGCATCAAGACCGGCGCCGAACAGAGACTGAAACAATTGGACGCCGCACACTAGATGGATCAGGGCCGCAGCCGCATGGCCATTGGCTCGCAATGGGTTGCTGGTATATATTGCCTGCGGTTCAACTAACTAGTTTTTCTACCACCCGTCTGGGGGATGAACTAATGCGTCTCCGTGCCTGCTTGTTGCTCACCGCGGTCCTCGTAATGGCCTCTCCGTGTGCTCTGGCCGTGCAGTCGGTGGAACCTTGGTTGCCGGTGACGCCTCAGGACCTGGCGATCAAGGCTGTACCCGGGCATCCCGGAGCGCCTGCCATCCAGCTCTATCTCAGTTACTACCGGGATGACAATGAAGACTTCATCTCCGAGTATCGCCGAATCAAGATTCTGGCGGACTCCGGCAAGCAATACGCAGATCGAGAGATCTCATTGGAACCAAGGCAATCTCTGAAGGCAATCAAGGCCCGGACGATTCATCCTGACGGCAGCATTGCCGACTTCACCGGCAAGCCTTTCGAAAAGACTCTATTCAAGAACCGCAGCGTCAAGTTCAAGGCAGCTACGTTCACTTTTCCGGATGTAACCGCCGGCAGCATTGTGGAGTACAGCGTTTTGATCAACCTACCGCACGGCATGGTGAAGACGATTTCCCAGTGGCCCATCCAGAGCGACCTTTACACGCTGAAGGAGCGCCTGCGTTTTCGGGCTTACCAGGGATTGGTCAACATGCCGACGGAGTGGGGCGGCGTTTCTCACAAGACCGAGGTCGCCTACTCTTATCTCAATCAGGTGAGCACAGATGTGCCGCAGAAGAAACAAGGAAACCTGATGGAGTTGGAACTGGAGAACGTGGCTGCCTTTGACGGCGAGGAGTACATGCCGCCGGAAGACGATTACAAGCCGGCGGTGCTGTTCTACTACGGCGGCCGCGAAGCAGTTTCGCCCGATAAGTTCTGGGAGGAGTGGCAGCGGCTGATCGCGGAATACCAGGCAAAGTTCAGCGGCAACTCCGGATCGATCCGAGACGCGGCGGTGCAAGCGATCGGCAGCGAGACCGATCCGGAGAAAAAGCTGCGCCTCCTTTATGCCCGAGTGCAGCAGGTGCGGAACTTGTCCTTCGAGCGATTGCGCAGCAAAGAGGAAGAGAAAGGCGAGAACCTGAAGCACAACTCGAGCGCCCAGGACGTGCTGCAGCACGGTTATGGCGAGCGGTGGGAAATCGATGCCTTGTTCGTGGCCTTGGCCCGCGCCGCAGGGTTTGAGGCGTCGCTGCTTGGCGTCAGCGATCGCCGTGAACGGTCGTTCAAGAAGATTGTGCTCTGGCTGGGACAATTGCCCGGGTCTGCGGTCTTGGTCCACCTCAACGACAAAGACGTGGTGCTTGATCCTGGAACCAGATTCTGTCCCTATGGAATGCTGCGCTGGAGGTATGCCGGCGTTCCCGCGCTGAATTACAAAACTGGCGGCGGCTTCGTGACCACCCCTGCCCCGGGACCTTCACTGCTGCGCCGCACCGTCCGTGTGGAACTCGCTCCGGACGGCTCAGCCAAAGGCGAGATTACCGTGGAACTGAGGGCCCAGGAGGCCATGGAGCATCGGATAGAAGCCCTGGACACCGACGAAGGAGGCCGGCGCAAGAATTTTGAAGATGAGATCCAGGCCTGGCTGCCCAATGGCGCCGTGGTCAAGATGATTTCTTCCGAGGGGTGGGAAGCGACCGACGAGCCCCTGGTAGCCAAGTTCGCGGTGGAGATCCCGAATCTGGCTTCGGTGGCAGGAAAGCGCATGGTGACCCCGGCCTTCTTCCTGCCCACGCCGCAAAAGGGGATGTTTACTCGCGATTTCCGCATCTACCCAATCGTTTTCCCCTATCCCTTCACCGAGACCGACCAGGTTACAATCCAGTTGCCCGCCGGCTACTCAATGGAAGTGGCTCCCTACCGGCGAAAAGTCGGACTTTCTTATGCCGGCTACGAAATATACAGCTCATTGGACGGGCAGAACCTTGTGACCAGCCGGTCCATGCATCTTGACGACCCCTCCTTCCCGCCCGAGAAGTACTTTGAGCTAAAGAACTTCTTCAGCATCGTTTTAGCGGGAGATGGTGGCCAAGCGGTACTGCAAGAGCAGCCGGCCGCCAGCACCGCCACCCCACACTGATTGCCCCGATCTTTTCCATTGAATCCGCGGTTCTTGGATCGGAATCTAAGGCGATTTCCCCACCTCAACTAGAACCACGAACTCTGGCCAGAGAACCGGTTTTCGTATAACATTCCCCTCGAATACCACGCCAGCCGTGAACGTTCTCACTGCCCGTTTCAACAGACGAGGGTTGATTTTCATGTTCGTACTCCGGGGTTTCGCGTTAGCCGCTTGCGTGATACTGCCGGTTGCTTTGTTTGGGCAGAAGGAGGCTTGGCTTCCTATCACCCCTCAGGATTTGGCGGTCCGAGAAGTCCCGGGCAATCCCGGCGCTCCGGCGATCCAGCTCTATTATTCGCAATACATCGATGACAATGACGCGAACAACGAGGGTGAATACATCTACCACCGGATCAAAATCCTGAACGAGAAAGGAAACAAGTATGCGGACGTGGAAATTCGCCTCCCTGAAGATTTCACGCTGTCCGATCTCAAGGCCCGAACCATTCATCCTGACGGCAAGATCATCGACTTTACGGGCAAGGCGTTCGACAAGGTGATAGCCAGGGGCAAAGGTTTTAAGTATCTGGCTAAGACCTTGACTCTGCCAGATGTGACACTAGGAAGCATCCTGGAATACAGGTACAAACTTAACTATCCGGCCGGCGTCTTGCCGGCGCACGAGTGGATCGCGCAGCACGACCTGTACACCGTGAAAGAGGATTTTCAGATTCGGTCTTATACCGGCCCGATTCGCGGTGTGGACGGCGCGGTGGAGCTTTCTCTGTTTCCAAACCTGCCCAAGAACGCAAAGGTACAGAGGAAGGGAGAAGGTTTTGAGCTGCGATTGGAGGATGTCCCGGCTTTTGAGGATGAACCCTACATGCCTCCTCGGGGAGCGTATATCTATCATGTAACCATGGCCTACGGCGGCCGTGAGATGTCGAGCCCCGAGAAGTTCTGGCATGACACCGGCTTGCGCTGGAACGATGAAGCTGAACACTTCATCGGCGATTATAAAGAAATCAAGGTTGCGGCAGCTGAAGCGATCGGGAGCGAGACGGCTGCCGACAAGAAATTGCGAAAGCTTTATTCGCGGGCGCAGCAGATCAGAAACCTGACCTATGAACGCGAGCGCACAGCAGAAGAGGACAAGAAAGAGAGCCTTAAACCCAACCGGAGCGTGATCGATGTATTGAGCCGAGGTTACGGGAACCAGTTTGAAATCACTCGGCTTTTTGTGGCCCTGGCACGCGCAGCCGGGTTTGAAGCATTCATTCTCAGATCCGGCAACCGCGGTGAGCGGATTTTCGATCGCAACCTTCTGTATTCTGATCAGCTGGACACCGAAATCGCGCTGGTAAGACTCCACGGCGATAATCTTTACCTCGATCCCGGAACCCGTTTCTGTCCGTTCGGCTTACTGCGCTGGGTGCGGACCTCTACCAAGGCCTTGAAACTGGACAGCAAGGGAGGCGCCTTTGTGGACGTGCCCATGGCGCTCTATCTCACGGCAGTGATCAGCCGGTCAGCGGACTTATCCTTGGAGGTCGAGGGTACCCTCCAAGGGGACCTTACGGTCCAGTTCAAAGGTTCCGAAGCGATGGAGCGGCGCCTGGACTCGCTGGAGACGGACGACGGCGGAAAAAAGAAGAGCCTGGAAGACGAGGTCAAGGAGTGGCTGCCGCCCGGCGCCCACGTCAAGCTCAAGGCAGAGCCGGACTGGGACAGCAGTGACGATCCTCTGGAGGCTCGATTTACGATTAGTGTGCCCGGCTACGCGTCCGTCGCGGGCAAACACTTGCTGGTGCCCGGGTACCTCTTCCAAACCAAGCGCAGGGACGCGTTCAAGCAACAGGAGCGCAAGTTTCCGGTATATTTTCCCTTCGCCTTCGAGGAAGACGACAAGGTGAGTATTCGAGTTCCTGCGGGTTTCTCCTTAGAGAGTGTGCCCGCGCCGCAACGCACCAATATCGGTTATGCCGAATATCAAAGTGTGAGTCAATTTGACGGCAACGAGTTGCTGACGCAGCGTGCGCTGAAAGTGAACGGCATTTTTTTTCGCCCCGAACAATATGCGGAAGTAAGAGGGTTTTTCAACAAGGTCCAATCGGGCGACGAGCAGCAGGCCGTGTTGCAAGGAGGCAGTATCCGTGCGCTAGGAAGCCACTAGCCGGATCTTTTCTCTGTGGATGCTGGCGTCGTTCGCGCGGGACAAATCAACCAGGATTCGAGAAGTATGGCGGTCTTGAAGACCGCCCGATTTGCTGCAGAAACCGTTTTATCAGAGATCGAAACTTTGGCCCGACTGTGTTGGGCTCTGTCATTGGAGATGAAGCCTATGCGATGGATACGCTACCTTCTTTTTTCGGTTTGTCTAGGATCGTCCCTCTTGTGTTTTGCGGGCACGGAAGATTGGCTTCCCGTGACGCCGCAGGACCTCGCGTTCAAGGAAGTGCCGGGCAGTCCGGGAGCGCCCGCGGTCATGCTCTACTACCGCAACGACATCGACGACAACACCCAGTCGGAATTCGTCTATGCGCGTATCAAGGTGCTGAACGCCAAAGGCCAGAGCTATGCGGACGTGGAAGTTCCGGTGGTGAATGTGCTGGTGGAGATGACCGATTTGAAGGCTCGCACGATTCGCCCCGACGGGTCCATTGTTGAATTCAGCGGCAAAGTTTTCGAAAAGACCCTCTTCAAAGGCCGTGGGGTCAAAGTGGCTGTGAAAACTTTT
>CAZFRV010000182.1:0-5599 GCA_964521445.1 uncultured Acidobacteriaceae bacterium | reverse complement strand
GATATTGCGCAGCAACTCACCCATGTACTTCTCGTGGATGAAGTCCTGCTCTTGAGGCGCAGGCACGGCCACGGTGATCCCTTCCCGCGCAAAAGCGTCCGGGTAGAAGCGGGCCTGCATGGTGAAACGCGTGCCGAACAGGCCGACAGTTTTCAGCCCGAGGGCTTTGACCGCCTCGCAGGTGGCCTCGACAATGCTGATCAGCGGGATCGACGACCTGCGCTGTACTTCATCGAAGACGATGTGCGGCGTGTTGGAGGCAAACAGGGCACAGTCGGCGCCCGCCCGGGCGAGGCGTTCCACTTCGCCAACCAGATAGTCAGCCACGGCAGCCAACTGATTGGCTGAAACCAAGTCAAGCAGCTTCGTCAGATTGATGCTGTTGATGACGATGGAAGGATAACTTCCATCTTTGATCCGCTCACGGTAGCCGGCGATGACCGCGCGGTAATACTCAATGGTCGATTCCGGTCCGATGCCGCCGACAATGCCCAGGGTTTTCATGCGCGTCTCCCCAACTGCAGTTGCTTTATCCCTTTTGGCGCACACATTTTAACCGCTGGTGGAAAAGCATGTCCTCTCGTATAATTGGTCGTGCACCCCTGTAGCTTCCACGGCCAATGGCGCAAGCCGTTTTCGAGCCGGGGAAGCGAACCCCCAAAATCCAAATCAACCAAAGTTCCAGCTAGAGCGGACCTCGCGAGGAGCGAATGGCGGCGAAATATATTTTCGTAACCGGCGGTGTTGTGTCTTCCCTGGGCAAGGGCCTGGCAGCGGCTTCTATGGGCTGTCTGCTCGAGAGCCGCGGGCTCAAGGTCAACCTGATGAAGTTTGACCCGTATCTCAACGTCGACCCCGGCACCATGTCGCCGTTCCAGCACGGTGAGGTCTTTGTCACCGACGACGGGGCCGAGACCGACCTGGACCTGGGCCACTACGAGCGTTTCACCCACGCCAAGCTCTCCCGCGATAACAACTGGACCACCGGCCGCATCTACGAGCAGATCATCACCAAGGAGCGCCGCGGCGATTACCTGGGCAAGACCGTGCAAGTCATTCCCCACGTCACCAACGAAATCAAAGCCGCGATGAAGAAGGTCGCTCAGGAAGTGGACATCGCCATCGTGGAGATTGGCGGCACGGTGGGCGACATCGAGTCGTTGCCGTTTCTGGAAGCCATCCGCCAGATGCGCCAGGAACTGGGCCGCGATAATACTCTGTTCGTTCACGTGACGCTGGTGCCGTGGATCGGCGCCGCCGGCGAGCTCAAGACCAAGCCTACGCAGCACTCGGTAAAGGAGCTGCTCAGCATCGGAATCCAGCCCGACATCCTGCTGTGCCGCACCGACCGATTCCTCTCTCGCGATCTCAAGAGCAAGATCGCCCTCTTCTGCAACGTAGAAGAAGAAGCCGTGATCACCGCCAAGGACGTGGCTTCTATCTACGAAGTGCCGCTGGTCTTCGCCCGTGAAGGTGTGGACGCTCTGCTGCTGCGTTATCTGCGCGTGGAAGCAAACCCTCCGGCGATGACTCGCTGGGAAGAGCTGATGCACAAGATCTACAACCCCAAGGATGAAGTCCGGATCGCGATTGTGGGCAAGTATGTAGAGTACGAAGACTCCTACAAGTCACTCAAAGAAGCGCTGGTGCACGGGGCTGTGGCCCACAACCTGAAGCTGGACCTGACCTGGGTGGAAGCGGAAGGGCTGGAGAGCAAAGACGGCAGCCGCGATTACGAATCGCAACTGGAAGGCTATGACGGCATCCTGGTGCCGGGCGGCTTCGGCAAGCGCGGTATCGAGGGCATGCTGAACGCCATCCGCTATGCGCGCGAGAAGAAGGTCCCGTACTTCGGCATCTGCCTGGGCATGCAAACCGCCTGCATCGAGTACGCCCGCAACGTCTGCGGACTGGCGGACGCCGACTCGAGTGAGTTCAATCCGGCCACGCCGCACCGCATCATCTACAAGCTCCGCGAACTCCGCGGCATTGACGAGCTGGGTGGCACCATGCGCCTGGGCGCGTGGACCTGCAAGCTGGAACCGAACAGCCAGGCCGCCAAAGCCTATGGCGCGCTGGAGATCAGCGAGCGGCATCGCCATCGCTATGAGTTCAACCGCGAGTATGAGGCAGTCCTGACCGGCGGCGGCCTGCGCATCACCGGCAGTACGCCTGACGGAACTTATGTCGAGATCGTGGAGATCCCCGACCATCCGTATTTTCTGGGCTGCCAGTTCCATCCCGAGTTCAAATCCAAGCCTCTGGAACCGCATCCGCTGTTCAGCGCTTTCATCAAGGCTTCCTACGCGAACGGACACAAGCGCCGCGCGAGCCGGGTGCAGGAAGAGATGGAAATGTTCCGTCGGCCGGAAAAGATTGTGAGAGGGTAAGCGGCACGACTTCTGCAGACGGTAACGACAGGAAACAAAACCAGCTCGATGCGGTAACCAGGGTAATCTTGAGCGCCTCGGTTCCCGAGATAATAATGCGTATCGGTACCGAACCATGCCGGTGGAGACGCTTCCAAAACAGATTGCGTATGCGAAGAATGCTGCGCACCAGCAATTCCTGGAAAGATTCCACGGTAAGCTAAAAGGCCGCAGCAACCTCGCCTTCCTGGTGGTGATTGAGTTTATTGGCGGCTCGCAGCTCCGCAAGAACATTGAGGCCGAGATCGGAAATCCAACTTATCAGCCCGACGAATGGTGTTCGGCGCGTGACGCAATCGTGATGTTCGACCGCGCAATCCGGGCCGGGTTGCCGGCGGAACGCTTAGGCTACCGCGTGATGCCCACGTACAAGCGGACATTCCCGGTCCTCTTTGAGGGAAAAACCGTGCGCGACGCCTTTGGGATTCTCGAAGATGCCTACCGATCGAATACGACTTATGGCGGCGTGTCACCTGGGGCGTTGGTTGAGCCAACGCGAGCGCTGGTGTATCGCAAAGGGTCTCCCCTTCCGTGTGACTACTTCGTGGGTGTGATCAACGGGTTACTCGGACTCTTCTCGATCGAGGCAACCACCCGCGAGATCGCATGCCAGTGGGATGGCGCGCCGGCGTGTTGTTACGAGGCAAACTGGGCGGGTTGAACCGGCAAGGAGCGTACCGCCACGCCTGTCTTGCGGCGAGAACCATTTCCTCTTCACCCGAGCTTCACATGGTACGGCGCTTAACCCGCGCCTCCAGCTCGGGTACATCCGGTATCTCATGCCACTCGTGCGGAACGGCGCGCATGATCAGACCACAGTCAAATTCAACCGACCCCTTAGGAAAGTGGGTGGAGTTAAAGTAAAAAGCCGCCTTCTTCAGCTGAATTGCCAGCGGCTTCATCGACCAGTGCAAGGTCTTGAGCTCGATGCCTTCAACAGAATCTCCCTTCAGGGAGCAGGAAAAGCCGCAACCGCCCTGCTGAAAGAACTCTGACGCTTCATCCAGGTTCCGAAACGCTGAAGTGGACTGCCATGTCCGGAGATCGCTTGCGCAGAAGCTGACATCGGCCTCGCCGGTGTCGGTGGTTACGTCCATGTCGATGCCATCTCCGTCTTCTCGCACACGAAACCTCGCCCCGTGATGAACCCCCGGGAACAACCGGCCCCCGAACATCTGCACCAGCCTCTGGTCAGTTCCGCGCCGCCAGATGAAAACACCCGGCTTCATTTTGCCGTTTGCCGGATAGAGCACGGCCACGCGATGCGCCATATTCTCCGAAGCCATACCTATCCGCGCCGGCACCCCTTTGGGACGAAGTTGCTCCAGACGGATCAGACACACACCCACAATCGCTGATCCCTGAAACGTGCCCGCCACAAAAGGCTTGGGGAGCACCTTCTGAACAACTTGGGGATCGGCGCGGAAGTTCAAGAGCACGCGCCGGGCAATCAGTCCTTTGAGTACTGGAATCATGTTCGGATCATATCCTATGACTTGAACATGTTCAAGTATTTTTTAAAAATAAACGCCATGGATCTTCCCGTTTGGCATGGCCCTGCATTACCTACTTGGCGGAGACAAGGATCTCTGGCAAGGACCTTGGTTCTTGTAGGGCACGCAGAAAATGGGCGCAATAAGCTACTGTTCTTTTCCCTTGGCCACGATCAGCGTGACATCGTCGTGCTGCTCGTGCGGGCTGAACCGCTTGACCTCATCGACGATCGCGTCGAGCAAAGCCTGCGGCGGCATTTCGCGGCGCCTGCGCACAACGTCGATCAATCGCTCTTCCCCGAATTCTTCGCCCGCGCCGTTGAAGGACTCGGTAACGCCGTCGGTATAAATCACCAACGTATCTCCGGCGAAAAGCGGGCACTCCGCCATCGCACATGTCCAGTCCTTGAAGAGGCCGAGCACGGTGCAGGTGGAATCCAGCCGTTCCAGAACGCCATCGCAACGCAGCAACAGAGCGGATAGATGGCCGCAGTTGGCGTAACGCAGACGCCGCTTCTGGTCGTCGTATTCGCCGAAGAAGAGGCTGGCGTAGGCATTCTCGGCGGTGTTCTCGAAAAAGAGATCGTTGACAGACCGCAGAAAGCGCTCGGGTTCGTCCAGAGCCACGGCGTACTGAGTGCGCAGGTTCGCCTGCAGGTTGGCCATCAACAGGGCCGCGGCGATTCCCTTCCCGGAAATATCACCCAGCACCAGCCCCAGGCGGCCCGAGCCAAGGCTGAGGAAATCGTAGTAATCGCCGCCCACCTGGCGGGCCTGGATGCAAACGCCTGCGTATTCGAGACTCTGAAGCGAAGGCAGAGTTTGCGGGAAGAGCCTGAGTTGCACCTCTTTGGCGATCTCCAGTTCGTGAGCGGCGCGCCGCTCGGCTTCCTGCTTATCGGCGGCGGCGCGGCGTTGCGCCTCGATGGCCCGGCTGATCTCGTCGATGGAGATCAAGGCGAAGGAGTTGTGGTCGGGATCCTCAAAGACCGTAAAGACTCCGCCCCAAACCGGCGCCGGCCCGCCGGGCAACCGGTTGGCCTCGGCCAGACGGACCGCGGCCTGCTGCCGGTATTTGATCCGCCGCAAGCGCGGCGTGTGGCGAAAACGCACTCCGCGTTTTCTCCACTCGCTGTACTTGCCGGCCACGTCTTCCGTGACAAAGACCACATGCGTGCGCTGCCCAATGAGCTTGCAGTCTTCAGACTCCGGTTCGGGCGCGATGAGGGTGAGCACCGCGGTGCCATCTGGCGGCGCAATCCCGACCCGGCGCTGGCCCGGTTGGATCACCACGTCCGCGATGATTTGAAACCCCAGCAGGTCCACATAGAAACGCAGGCTCTTTTCGATGTCGTGAACGAAGACATTCACTGACTGGATGCCCAGGTAAAGCGCAGCGACCTCCCGGGGCGGAGAGATATCCTCGATTTTCAGTCTCTGGGGAGATTCGCTCATCGCGGAGATTATAAGCGGCGACGACGAATCAAATCCCGCCGCGCAGAATAATCTCACCCGCGATGACGTAGGCATGCAGGCGATATTTTCCCGGACCATGCTGGCGGAAGGAACGAAAGAGACCGCCTTTGGAGACCTCAAAGGCGGAAGACTCGATGCTGCCGGTGGTCACCGAGGCATCGCGCGGCCCGTATTCCTGTGGCCGCGGGATGTCCACCCTCA
>CAZFRV010000181.1:0-7088 GCA_964521445.1 uncultured Acidobacteriaceae bacterium | reverse complement strand
TCTTTTCATACGCTGCCGTGATGTCACGGGTAACAACCTTGCTGGCTTCCACGTCAGGCTGGTTGAAGGCGTTGATACCGATGATGGAGCCGGCCACAGCGGTGGCAATCTCCCAGCGGAAGAATTCCTGGCCAATGTCGTAGACGTCGGCGATGTCGATCCTCACCACCGGCTGCCCAGCTTGGCGCAGCGCATCAACCTGTTGGTCCTGTGTCTGGTCAACGCCATTTTGCAGACGCAGATAGATGAAAACGCGATCATCTCCGTAAACATTCGGGGCGCCGAGTTTCTCGCGATCCACGGGAATGAGACCTTTGCCTTGTTTGCCGGTGCTTTCCGCGAGCAATTGCTCAAGCCATGCGCCGAGATCACGGATTCCCGGTGAAGTAAGCAGCGTGACCTTATTGCGTCCCAGGTTGGCCATCGTACCCAGAATGGCTCCCAGAATCACGCCGGGATTCTCGGACGCAGGAACCGTGGCCGCGCAGGCTTGGATCATCTCTTCGGTACGATCGAGCAGCCGGCGGACGTCAAGCCCCATGACCGCGGCCGGAACCATACCGAAGTTGGAGAGAGCGGAATAGCGTCCACCGATACTGGGGACGCCGAAGAAGATACGGCTGAAGCGGTCGGCCTCGGCGACTTGCTGCATCTTCGATCCAGGGTCGGTAATGGCGACAAACTGACGACCTACACTCTCTTTGGCGGCAGCTTGTTGCGCGACATTGAAGAAGTATTGCTTGAAGATATTCGGTTCCAGGGTGCTGCCCGACTTGCTGGCGACGATGAACAGCGTCTTGGCGACATCGATCTGGTCTTGAATGGTCTTGATTTGCGCCGGGTCGGTCGAATCCAGGACGTGCAATTCCGGGTGACCGAGTTGTTTTCCAAACGTGGTCTTCAATACTTCAGGGCAGAGACTGGACCCGCCCATTCCCAGTAGCAGGGCATGCTGGAACCCGGCGCGCATGGCATCGGCAGCAGCCTCGGCGAGATTCTGCAAGTGGGCGGCCTGATCTTCGGCCACGTGCAGCCATCCCAGCCATTTGTCCTCGTCGTCATTGGTCCAGAGCGATTTATCTCCCTTCCATAGGCGATTCACCTTGTCGTTTTTCTGCCAGTCTTCGAGCGTGGCGTCAACCGCCTGCCTGATGGGCGCGGGAAAATCGCAGTATTGGCAGTGGACTTTCGGTTTGGCGTGGCTGGGATCGGTCTTCTTCAACTCGACGGCAGAAAGCAACTTCTGAAACGCGTCCTTGAATAGCTCGATACCGTCGTCCAGCAGCTTTTCGGTGACCTCTTGCATGGAGATTCCGGCCTTGGCCAAATCAGCCATGGTCTTGTCGGCGGCGGGCAGATCTTTGTCGATGGTGCGATCCACGTGGCCGTGGTCGCGGAAGGCGTCCATGGTGGCCGGCGGTATGGTGTTGACGGTATCCGGGCCGATCAGGTTCTCAACGTACAGAACGTCGCTGTAGCTGGGATTCTTGGTGCTGGTACTGGCCCAAAGCAGACGCTGCGTCTGGGCGCCTTGGGCGGCCAAGGCCTTCCAACGAGAGCTGGAAACCAGCTCCTCATATTTCCGATAGGCCTGCTTGGCGTTGGCCACGGCCACCTTTCCCAGCAAGCTGTTCAGCAGCTTGGCTTCCTGCGGACTGCTTGCATTCTTCAGCCGCGCCGAGATGATCGAATCCACCAGCGAATCAATCCGGCTGACGAAGAAGCTGGCCACGCTGGCGATACGGCTGATGTCCTTGCCCGAAGCCTTCAGCGCTTCAAGTCCATCCATGAAAGCCTGCGCGACTTGGACATGAGCCTCCTGGCCGAACAGTAAGGTGATGTTGACGTTGATGCCCTCGCTGGTCAGCTGGCGGACGGCGGGTACGCCCTCGGGAGTGCCGGGGACCTTGATCATCACGTTTTCGCGCGCCAATGTCCTCCACAGGCGGCGTGCCTCGGCGATGGTGCCCTGGGTATTGCGGGCCAGCGTTGGCGAAACCTCCATGCTCACGTAGCCGTCGCGACGGTTCGTCGACTCGTATACGGGACGCAGGAGATCAGCCGAGTCCTGGATGTCGCGGACGGCGATGTGCTCGAAAATCTCTGTAGCCCCCAGGTTCTGCGCGTGGAGTTGCGCCAGAAAGTCCGAATAGTCGGTGCTCCCAGTGATGGCTTTCTCGAAGATAGAGGGATTGGAGGTGATGCCCCGGAGGCCGTCGTCATCGATCAGTCGTTTCAATTCGCCGCTGGTGATGAGATTGCGGCGGATGAAATCCAACCACACCGACTGCCCATATTTTTGCAACTGTAACAGAGGGTTCTCGGACGCGGTCTTGAGCTGACCGGTCTTTTCAGGCGTGGAAACTGGGTTCATGGCTCCTTCTTCCTGGCGGCTGCCGTGGCCGCATACCGTTGTTCAATACTGAGAG
The DNA here is from genome assembly GCA_964521445.1 of uncultured Acidobacteriaceae bacterium. GTDB lineage: Bacteria > Acidobacteriota > Terriglobia > Terriglobales > Acidobacteriaceae > Angelobacter. The sequence goes on along the minus strand of CAZFRV010000181.1, from coordinate 4,659 downwards.
TTTTGGCCAGCCGCCGCTGGTGGCGTTCCTCGGCGGTGAACGTTGCCTTGAGGAACGCGGCGCACAACTCCTTGGCTAATTCCACCCCGATCACGCGCGCGCCCAACACCAGTACGTTGACGTCGTCATGCTCCACTCCTTGGTGGGCGGAATAGGTGTCATGACATTGGCCGGCGCGGATGCCGGGTATTTTGTTTGCGGCCACGGCTGCGCCCACGCCGCTCCCACAGATCAGGATGCCGCGTTTGCATTCCCCGCGCAACAGGCTCAAGGCCACGGCCTCGGCGAAATCAGGATAATCCACCGGCGCCGTGCTGTTGGTGCCGACGTCTTTTACTTCGTGTCCGTCTTGGCGCAGGGAGTCGATCAAGACCTGCTTCAGTTCGAAGCCGGCGTGATCGGATCCTATCGTGATGCGCATGGTCTAGCTCTTCTTCGTCTGCAGCAGCTCTCGCGCGGCGGCAATCACCGCGTCTGGGGTAAAGCCAAATTTCTTTTCAAGTTCCTTGAGCGGCGCCGAGGCGCCGAAAGTTCTCATGCCGATAATCTTACCCGCCGGCCCCACGTAATGCGCCCAACCCAGGGTTGACGCTTGCTCCACCGAGATGCGAGCCGTAACTGCCGGCGGCAATACGCTGTCGCGGTATTCAGTGGTTTGTTTTTCAAAGAGCTCCCAGGAGGGCATGCTGACCACGCGCACCCTGCGCCCTTTCGCGGTTAGTTGTTCATACACGGAAACACACAGTGAAACCTCGCTGCCGGTGGCCATCAGAATCAGTTCGGGATTGCCTCCGGGAGCGTCCGCGAGCACATAGGCGCCTTTGGCGACGCCTGCCGCGGACGCGTACTTGCTGCGGTCGAAGGTGGGGATGGCTTGTCGTGTCAACACCAAGGCCGCCGGCTCGTGGCGAAGCTGCATGATCACCTTCCAGGCCTCGGTGACTTCGTTGGCGTCTGCGGGACGCAGCACCATGAATCCCGGCAACGCCCGCATGGCGGCCAGTTGTTCCACCGGTTGGTGCGTCGGTCCGTCTTCACCCAGGCCGATGGAGTCGTGCGTGAAAATGTAGATGACGGGAATCTCCATCAGTGCGGCCAAGCGCATGGGCGGGCGCGAATAGTCGCTGAAGATCAGGAATCCCGACCCGTAGGCGCGGATCTTGCTCAGGGACATGCCGTTCAGAATCGAGCACATGGCATGTTCGCGAATGCCGAAGTGAAAGTTGCGGCCGTTGTAGTGACCGGGTTCGAAGTCGCCGGCGCCATCGAAGGTAAGCCGGGTCTTGGTGGAAGGCGCCAAGTCTGCCGCGCCACCGATCAGCCAGGGGACGTTCTGCGCCAGCACGTTGAGGACTTTGGCCGACGAATCACGGGTGGCCAAGCCTTTGGCGTCCGTCGGGAAGGTGCGCAAGTTCTTGTCCCAGCCTTCGGGGAGTTCGCGGCGCTGCATGCGATCAAGATGGTCCGCCAGATCGGGATGATCTTTCTTATATGCGCCGAAGGCAGCTTCCCAGGCTTTTCGCAATTCCGCTCCACGCTTGCCGATGCCGCTAGCGAAGTTCTCTCTGACCCCGTTCGGCACCAGGAACTTGGCGTCTTCCGGCCAGCCGTAACGACGCTTAGCCAGCCGGATTTCATCTTCGCCGAGCGGTTCGCCGTGGGCTTCTTTCGTGTCCTGCTTGTTCGGAGCACCGTAGGCAATATGACTGTCGACAATGATCAATGTGGGCCGATCGGTCGTCTTCAGGAACACGTTCAGCGCGCGGGTAATCAGATCGAGGTCGTTGGCATCGCCCACGCGAGTCACGTTCCAGCCATAGCCCATGAAGCGGGCGGCAATATCCTCGGTAAAGGCCAGTTGGGTGCTGCCTTCGATGGTGATGTGGTTGTTGTCGTAAATCCAACACAAGTTGGAGAGCTGAAGATGGCCGGCCAGGGATGCAGACTCGCTGGAGACGCCTTCCATCATGTCCCCGTCTCCGCAAATGGCATAGACGTTGTAATTGAACAGCTCGCAGCCGGGCCGGTTGAAGTACGCCGCCAGCCATCGCTCGGCAATCGCCATGCCCACGCTGTTACTCACGCCCTGTCCCAGGGGGCCGGTGGTGGTTTCCACACCGGAAACCAGGTGGTACTCGGGATGGCCGGGGCATTTGCTCCCCAATTGGCGAAAACGCTTGATGTCGTCCAGCGTTACCGAGAGCTGACCAAGGGTCTCATAGTTGGGATCAACGGCTCTCACGCCGGTCAGATGCAGCAGAGAATAGAGCAACATGGACGCGTGGCCGTTGGAGAGCACAAAACGGTCGCGGTTGGGCCAAATCGGATCTTCCGGATCGAAACGCAGAAAGCGTTGCCACAGGCAGTAAGCCACCGGCGCCAGAGCCATCGGGGTTCCGGGATGTCCGGAATTTGCCTGCTGGACGGCATCCATGGAGAGAGTGCGGATGGTGTTGATGCTGACCTGGTCGATGTTGCCGACGAGGAGCTCGTTCGCGCCGGAATCGACGGCTTGCGGAGGCTGCGCCACGGGAACCGACATTTTCCTTCAGCTCCTTTGGATTCTTACGCCGGCAGGGAACACCCCGTCCCGGCCATCCTATTAAGCCTACAACTAAATGACCGTGGCGTGGGGCGGGTCTGCCCGATTCTTCATCTTTTAAAGAGAAAGGTTTTCGGTTCTTAGGGTTGCACCGCCTGGGAGCGTTTCGGCAGGATCTGCCACGTCCGAACAAAAAATTAGAGCGCGGCGACCTTGCACCGCGCTCTTTTCTGAAGAGGCAAAAGGACGAAATTTAGGAACCAAGCCGGTGAACGCACCCCCAGTCGGCCTCGCCCCCGGCCTGGCTCCTATTGTCCATTCATCCTGATATGTAGTGAACGAGAACTGGCAAGCGTTACACCTCGAGAAAGAATATTTTTTTAGGCTCTGTCGAGGCGGGATGGCTCAATGTCGCCGTTCATCCTTGGAGCTTACCGCCCGTCCCCAGTCGCCGCCGTCTTGGCTTCGCTGGCCGGCGGAGCGTTCTTGACCCACTTGTCGAACCAGTTGGTCATCTCCCAGAGCACATGCTCCATGGATTCGCGGGCCAGGTAGCTGTGGGCCTCATAGGGAAGCTGCACGTAACGGACAATCCCGCCGTTGCCCTTGATGGCCTGGTACATGCCTTCGCTCTGGATAGGAAAGGTGCCGGAGTTGTCGTCGGCCATCCCGTGCGTCAGCAGGATGGGATGGCGGAGCTTGTCAGCGAACATGAATGGGGAGACCTTGATGTACATCTCCGGGGCCTCCCAGATGGTGCGCCGCTCGCTCTGGAAGCCGAAGGGAGTCAAGGTGCGATTGTAGGCGCCGCTGCGGGCTACGCCGGCACGGAACAGATCGGAGTGGGCCAGCAGATTGGCGGTCATGAAGGCGCCATAGCTGTGTCCGCCCACGCCTACGCGGTTGGGATCGGTCACGCCCGTCTCCGCTGCCTTATCGATCGCCGCCTTGGCGCTGGCAACGATCTGCTCCACGTAAGTGTTGTTCATGGTTTCCGGATCGCCGACCACGGGCATGGTAGCGCTATCCAGGTGGCGTATCCCTGCGTCAGCAGCAGAAGGTGAATGTTGCTGATACCGGTGATGGTGGTGAAGTGATACGGCGAGCCGGAGACCTGTCCGGCGGTGGCTGCGTCATTGAATTCCAGCGGGTACGCCCACACGATGGTCGGCAGTCGCTCGCCCTGTTTGTAATTAGCCGGCAGATAAAGGGTGAAGGAAAGCTGGACGCCGTCGGCGCGCTTGTAGGTGACTAGCTGCTTGGTGATGTTGCGCAACTGCGGCGCCGGATCAGGAAAGCTGGTCAGGGCCCGTTTGTCCGCGCTTCCTGCGGTGCGGACAAAATAATTGGGCGGATCGGTCGGAGTCTCATAGCGCGTGATGAAGCTGGCGCCATCGTCGGAAGCCAGAGCCACCACCGACTCAAAACTCTTATCGCCGCATTGGAAGATGCGTTCCGATTTGCCGGTCTTCAGATCATAGCGATCCAGGAAAGGGAACTCGCCTTTCGGGGAAACGCCGGCGCCGGTTAGGAAGATGCTGTCGCCTTGCTGGCGCATGATGCGCTTGCCGTTGGGCAGAGTGCGTAGCATGGGTGTGCCCGGGTCTTTATAGCGCTCACGAATCGAACGCTCCCAGATCAGCTTTGGCGCCTGTCCCGGCTGGTTGACATTGACCCAGAAAGGTGCGCGTCCAGCGGCGGTCGCGATCGAAGTCGCGTACCAGGCCGATTCCATTCTCACCCCACTCGATCCCGGTTCTGCCGCCGAACCCGCCGCCTCCGCCCCCAAAACCGCCGGGCGTGAAGCGTTGCTCCAGCTTGACCAGCTCCACAGGTTTTCCTTTGAAAGGCGCGGCGAGCATCAGCAGATGGTCGCGGTAAGGGGCTTTGGTTTTGGGGTCGCCACCGTCGAGTGCTTCGGCCCAAACCAGTGTCGCCGGCAGCGTGGCCACCCACTCAACGTCGCGGGGGCCGGTCAGCACACCTTCCGTCGGCACGTGATCGGCCAACGGCTGGCTGGCGACTTTGCACTCCAACTTGCCCGCGTGGTCCCAGACCTCCACTTCGCGGGGAAAATCGCCTTCCGGCATGATGTAGGAGTACGGACGGTGTATGCG
>CAZFRV010000180.1:0-12021 GCA_964521445.1 uncultured Acidobacteriaceae bacterium | reverse complement strand
CTGGAGGAGCCGGCGCGGTTGCGTGATCGTCGGCCGCCGAAACCACGGAGAGAGAAATCAGCAAAGCGATGACGAGTGAAACAAAGCGGCGCATTAGCGGTTCTCCTGCTTGGCGTTGGACTGGTTCGCGGCGACATCGGTCTTATCCGTGCCCGGCGGGGGCAGGACCGGCGGACGCTCATGTCCTTGCGCCACTTTCTGCACTTCGATTTCGGAAAAAAGCATGGCCGGAGCAGCCGCGGACACCGGCACCGCGCCGGATTCGGCGCCGCACTCGCCGTTGAAGACCGCCATCTTGTCTCCGGTCAGGATGATCCGTTTCAGCGCGTTCAACGGGGTGCCTATGATGTCCACGCCGCGTACCAATTCATCCGGTCGTCCATCGGGGTACACTTTCCATACCATCAGCGGCATCACCTGGAAGGCCTGGGGCATGCTGCGCAGGGTCAAGGTAAAACCACCGGCGATATCTTCGAAATAAAGTCCAAACGGCTTCCCCTGCTTCTTGACTTCATCGATCAGCTTCTGCCGCAGCTCTGAATCGGGGACGCTGTTGCTGGAGCGCACGATGAGATTGCCCTGGCGGCCAACCGGCATCAGGCCGTCTTGCGCCCGGCCGTGGCCGTTGGAGTGATCGAAGCCTTTGACCGGCATACGCGACATCAGGAACTGCTTCAACACGCCATCGGTAATCAGCTCGACCTTCTCGCCCTTCTCGCCTTCCTGGTCATAGCTGTAATTGCCGCTCAGCTCCACGCCACCCAGAGTCGCCAGAGTAGGATCGTCCTCCACGCTCAGGAAAGAAGGCAGCACCGGCTGCCCGACCATCTTGGTAAACGTTTGCCCTTCGTTGTCACCGCGCTGCCGCTGGCCTTCCAGCCGATGCCCAACGACTTCGTGGAAGAACACCGCTGCCGCGCGTCCAGAGAGCAGGGCCGGACCGCTGAAGGGCTCCACCACCGGCGCCTTCTTCAGCTTCTGCAAGTCCCCTGCGATCTTCTCGATATTTGCGATGATGGTTTGATCGGAAGCCAGCTTGTCGAAGGTAGGAGCGTCAAAGGTTTCCGAGCGCGCAAGCTCCATTCCATCGTCCGCGAGCGTGCTGCCCAGCGCCAGTATGCGAACCAAGGGGCGCGAATCCACCACGCGTGCGCCCTCGCTGGAGACAAAATAATGCGTTGAGTTCTGCACCACCAACATGATGGTGGAATGCTCGATGCCCGGATACTTGGCAAAGATCGCGGAGTAATGGCGTACGCGCTCCTCCCAGGCTTGATGATCGAAGTCTGCAGGCAGAGTGGTCTTGCCCACGTGGACTTCAGGCTTCTCCGCGGTGAAGTCCGGCGACGAATCTTCCTCCTGCGCCCGCACTTTGGTCCGCGTCTTGACTTCCAGATAGGTCTGCGCGGCCTTCTTGTACATGTGGTCAGTATTCAGCCAAAGTACGCGCGCGATAGCGTCGGCCTTGTCGTCTAGCGGAAGCGAAGCCGTGGTTATGGCATTAAAGCGGTTCTCGCCGTGGGTGTTATCGAGATCGTGGTCGCCCACGCGGACCGAGATATCGACGGAACGCTCGTGGCGGTTGGCGTCGGCGAGGATAGCTCCCTGGCTGCCGACAATCACGGCGCTGCTTTCTTCATTCGCCGAATAACTGATGAAGTAGGGCGCGGGATCCGCCTTGGCGAGCGACGACATGGCCCGATCCAGTTCTTGCTGCAACGTGCGCATCAGCACCGGGTCAGAATTGCCTTTGGGAGCCGCTTGCGCCCATCCCAATGGGGCCGCAACCACGACCAGAAAAAGAGCGGACAAGAAAAACTTGCAAGATGACATGGTATTGAAGAGTGTACCTGAACCTTTCGACCCCGGAACAGTTACCTTCGGCGCTGTTTAACTTTTCTTAACTGTTTTACCCGAGTTTCATAGCAAAGGAAGCTAAGTGCGGCCTAAAGATAGGGGGTTTTGTGGTGGGCAAAGCATTGGCCTTGATGGGAAACCCGCTCACTCGCCGGCGCTCTTGGCTTGCGCCGGTTTCCACCGCAGTACCGGTTTGCGCGCCGCCGCAGTTTCATCGAGGCGCGAGACGCGTGTGCTATGGGGCGCGCTTCGGATCAGTTCCGGGTCTTCTTCCGCTTCGCGAGCGATGGCCTTCATGGCGTCGATGAACAGATTCAGCTCTTCCAGGGACTCGCTCTCCGTGGGCTCAATCATCAGCGCACCCGGTACAACCAGGGGAAACGAGACGGTATAAGGATGGAAGCCGTAGTCAATCAGACGTTTGGCGATGTCGCCGGTCTTCACGCCCTTTTGCGCCTGAATGCGGTCGCTGAACACGACTTCGTGCATCGATGGACTCTTGTACGGAAGCTCGTAGTCCTCTTCCAGTTTCTTGCGGATGTAGTTGGCGTTGAGCACAGCGTCTTCCGTGGTCTGACGCAGGCCGTCATATCCGTTGGCCATGATGTAGGCCAGCGCGCGCACGTGCATGCCGAAGTTGCCATAGTACATGCGCACCCGGCCCACCGATTGCGGACGGTTGTAGTCGAAGCCCAGCGTGCCATCGGACTTTTCCACGATCACTGGCTTGGGAAGAAATGCTTCCAGCGCCTTCTTGCAGGCTACCGGGCCGGACCCGGGACCGCCGCCGCCATGCGGCGTGGAAAAAGTCTTGTGCAGGTTGAGGTGCATCACGTCCACGCCAAAGTCTCCTGGCCGCGTTTTGCCCACCAGCGCGTTCATGTTGGCGCCGTCCATGTAGAGCAGGCCGCCCTTCTGGTGCAGAATCTCAGCGATCTTATGAATCTCCTGCTCGAAGATGCCCAGCGTGTTGGGATTGGTGAGCATGAGCCCGGCAATGTCTTCGTTCATCTGGCTGGACAGCGCGCTGATGTCCACCATGCCGTGGGAGTTCGATTTCAGATTCTCGACGGCATAGCCGCAAATGGCGGCTGTGGCCGGGTTGGTGCCGTGGGCCGAATCCGGAATCAAGACCTTCTTGCGGGGATTTCCTTGGGCTCGCAGATACGCATGCATCAACAAGATGCCGGTCATCTCGCCGTGCGCGCCGGCCGCGGGCTGGAGCGTGATGGCGTCCATACCGGTGATGTCCAGCAGGCAATCGGCAAGCGTCTTCATAATGCGTAGAGCACCCTGCGAGATTCTTTCCGGCTGATAGGGGTGAGCTTCAGCCAGTCCGTCCAGCCGCGCCACCACTTCATTCACTCGCGCGTTGTACTTCATGGTGCATGAGCCCAGCGGGTACATGCCCAGATCGATGGCGTAATTCCAGGTGGAGATGCGGGTAAAGTGGCGGATGATCTCCATCTCGCTCACCTCAGGCATGTTGCCCAGGTCATGCCGCACCGCTTCGCCAAGTGCTTGGTGAGGATCGACGGCGGGAACGTCGAGCAGCGGCAGACGGTAGCCTTTCTTGCCCGGCGATGACCGCTCAAAGATCAGCCCTTCATTCTGGTTGACGTGGCGCGTGGCTTTCTTGATGTCCTGATCGCTCATTGAGCCACCGCCTTCGCCGCTCGGTCGATCTGCTCTTTGGTGTTCAACTCGGTGCAGCACCACAGCGCGGCGTTTCCCAGTTCGGGATAAAACCGGCTGAGCGGGAACCCACCAATCATCTTTTGGTTGAGCAGACGATCATTGATTTTGTATGGATCTTCTTTGGTCTGGACCACAAATTCGTTGAAGCGCGGCGCCCCCTGAAACAGGATCTTCCCTTTTTTAGCGAACTCGCCCGCTGCATACGCGGCTTTGGCCAGGTTCTGTGTCGCCAGTTCTTTCAGTCCTTCGCGACCGTAAATGGTCATGTAAATCGTGGCCATGGTGGCAATCAACGCCTGGTTCGTACAAATGTTTGACGTTGCCTTCTCACGGCGGATATGTTGTTCACGCGTGGAGAGCGTAAGCACGAAGCCGCGTTTGCCGTCTTTGTCGCGCGCTTCGCCGACCAAGCGTCCCGGCATCTGGCGGACGAATTTTTCCTTGGTCGCCAGCACGCCCGCGTACGGTCCGCCGAAGCCCAGGGGCACGCCGAAAGACTGCGACTCCATGGAAACAATGTCGGCTTCCACAGGCGGCCTGACGATTCCCAGCGACAAAGCTTCGGCAATCGACACCGCCAGCAGAGCCCCCTTCTTGTGCGCCAGATCGGCCACGGCAGCCACGTCCTCGATGGTCCCAAAGAAGTTCGGCGACTGGATGAGCACGCAAGCCGTGTCGTCGTTGATCTTCTTCTCCAGCTCGGCGGTATCCACGCGGCCGTTTTCCAGATAGCCGCACTCGGCAATCGGCAGCCCCTGATGCTGGGTGTAGGTCCGTATGACTTCGCGGTACTCCGGATGCACGCTTCTGGCCACCACCGCCGACTTGCGTCCGGTCGCCCGGCACGCCATCAGCAGCGCCTCGGCCGCGCCCGTGGAACCGTCATACATGGAAGCGTTGGCCACCTCCATGCCGGTCAGCTCGCAAATCATGGTCTGGAATTCGAAGATGGCCTGAAGCGTTCCCTGTGCGATCTCCGCCTGATAGGGCGTGTAGGCAGTGAAGAATTCGCCGCGCGAGATCAGCGAATCGATCACCACCGGCCGGTAGTGATGATAGGCGCCAGCCCCCAGGAAAACGGCATATCCTGCAGCGTTGGTCTCTGCGCGCTGGTGGAAATAGTCAATGACCTCAGACTCGGCCATCTGCCGCGGCGTCTTCAGGTCGCGGTTGAGCCGGTATTCGGCGGGAATGGGCGCGAAGAGATCGTCGATCGACTTGCATCCGATGTCACGCAGCATCTGCTGGCGGTCGGCGGGCGATTTAGGAAGATAGCGCATAAGGTGAATCTGGTAATTGAGTAATTTCGTAATTGGGCAATTGCAGAACGAGCTCACACCCGTGCGTACCTTCAATTACACAATTAGCAACTTACTCAATTACCAACTTTCTTCGTGTCTCCGTGGTAGGTTTACTTTTCTTCCGCCACATATTTCTCGTAATCGTCCGCCGAAAGAAGACCATTCGCCTCGGCGGGATTCGTGAGCTCAATCTTGATCATCCAGGCGGAGTGAGCATCCTTATTGATGTCCTCTGGTGACTGGTTCAAGGCGTCGTTCACAGCCGTCACCTTGCCCGAGGCCGGCGCGTACAGCTCCGAAACCGCCTTCACCGACTCCACGGTGCCGAAGCTCTTGCCCGCCTGCAACTGCGTGCCCACCTTGGGCAGCTCGACAAAGACAATGTCACCCAGCGACTCCTGCGCGTGGTCCGTGATGCCGACCGCGCCGGTGTTGCCGTTGACCTGGATCCATTCGTGCTCTTTCGTGTACTTGTAGTCCTTGGGATATGCCATTCTGACTCTCTTTATTTTCTCTTTTTCTAGGGCCCCACCCGATTACGCCTTCTTAGGGCGCTTGTAGAACGGTGTTGGCACTACTTTACACTTTACCTTTTGATCGCGAATCTCCACGAACACTTCATGACCGAGTTCCGATTGCGACGGCGGCACATAGGCCAGCGCAATGCTTTTCTTCAAAAATGGTGCGTATGATCCGCTGGTGACGTAGCCGATCTCCTGGCCGGCGGCGTCAAACACTTTGTAGCCGTCGCGGGGAATCCCGCGATCCACGGCTTCCAGCCCCACCAGCGTGCGCTTCAGTCCCGCTGCTTTAGCTTTTTCGAGCGCGGCGCGGCCGATGAAGTCGGCCTTGTCCATCTTGCAGAAGCGGTCCAGGCCGGCCTCCCAGACGTTGATGGAATCGGAAATCTCGTGGCCATAGAGCGCCATGCGGCCTTCCAGTCGCAAGGTGTTGCGCGCACCCAGCCCGCAAGGCAGGATGCCGAACTCCTTACCGGCTTCCATCACTTCATTCCAGACGCGTTCGCTGGTAGGCACGTCAGAGGGGACATAGATCTCAAAGCCATCTTCCGCAGTGTAGCCGGTGCGCGCAATCAGGGTGTTGGGCAAGCCGCAGACCGTGCCGTGCGTGAACCAGTAGTTCTTGATCGGCGCCAGAGGGACGCTTGTGAGCTTCTGCAACGTGGCTTCGGCTTTCGGGCCCTGGACGGCGATCTGGGTATAGTAATCGCCCACGTCGTCGGCATGGCCGCGGAAGCGCGAGACATTCTTACGCACCCAGCCGTAGTCCTTCTCCCGTGTGCCGGCGTTGATGACCAGAAGGTAGTCGTTCTGCCCCAGCTTGTGCACGATCACGTCGTCCACGAAGGTGCCTTCGGGATAGAGCAGCGCGGAATAATGGGCCTGGCCTTCCTGAAGCTTGGAAGCATCGTTCATGCTGATCCACTGCACGGCGTCGAGCGCCTGCGGGCCGCGCAGCAGGATATCGCCCATGTGGGAGACGTCGAACACGCCGACTCCGGTCCGGACCGCCAGGTGTTCTTTCATCAGGCCGCCGCTGGCCGGATATTCCACAGGCATATCCCAGCCGCCAAAATCGACCATCTTCGCTCCCAGCCGCCGATGCAGCGCGTTGAGCGAGGTTTTCCTGAGGGTCTGGCCTTCCGCCGTTGAGGACACGCTGCTTTTTCCTTTCGAAACCGGATATCGAGAGACAGAATCCGCCGTCGAGGCGCGAGGAACCATGTAGGTTATCATCCGCGTTTTGCAGGGGTCAATTCGCGGGCTGTTCCTCGCTCCCAAAGCCCCCATGACTGTTCCGCGGGGTACATTACTATAGTGTCATTGCCGGGGCGGAAAAATCGCGCTAATCTGCGTCTATGCCCAAGGAGTTCATCTGCGCGGTTTGCGACCTCACGGAGAAACGTTGCGAGTGCGTCCGCTACTGCTGCCTGTGCCAGAGCCCTTACGACGCCCGCCTCTGCGAAGACGGCCACTATTACTGCAGCCCCTGCCGCGAGGCTTGCGACATGGAAGCACAGTACATCAGCCAGGTGTAGATCGGGTGATCTGTCGATCGGGTGATCCGGTGATCGCGCGTGATCGGGTGATCTGAAAACCTTTTCTGCGATAATCAATCCGGCTGGCAGTTACGGCATAAATTCTCTGACGCGGCCATTCTAGGTGGCGAGTCTTTTTACGATGGCCCAGATCACCCGATCACGAGATCACCCGATCACCCGATCTCTCGAAATCATCCGTTACTACGCTGCTCTCTACACTCATTGGGGCCCCCAGAACTGGTGGCCGGCTGAATCCCGGCTGGAAGTCATCGTCGGCGCATACCTGACTCAGAACACCAACTGGGGCAACGTGGAAAAGGCCATCGCCAACCTACGCCGCGCCGGTGTGCTCAGCATCAAGGGCCTTCGTGAGGCTCCCTTGCGGCGGCTGCAGACGCTGGTCCGGCCTTCGGGATATTTCCGTCAGAAAGCCAAGAGGCTTAAGACCTTCGTCCGCTTCCTCAACAAGAACCACGCCGGCTCACTCGACCGCATGTTCGCTCAGCCCACGGAGAAGCTTCGCGCCGAACTGCTGCAGCTCAACGGCGTGGGCCCCGAGACGGCCGACTCCATCCTGCTGTACGGGGGGAACCATCACGTCTTTGTTGTAGACGCCTACACCCGCCGCATTCTCGAACGCCACGGGATCATTGCCGCCGAGGCCAAGTATGAAGGCATTCGCACACTGTTGGAAGACGCGGTCAGTGGCGCGGCGCCCGGGCAACTGAGCCTTGACCGGCATGGCGACGAGCCACGACACCCTGTGTCCCGCATGAGCAGCGCATCCCGCGGCGAGCTTGCACAACATTACAACGAATTGCACGCCCTCATCGTCCGCGTGGGCAATCAGTATTGCCGCAGTACGCCCAGGTGTGAAGAGTGTCCGCTGCGGGAGTTTCTGCCGCCATCCTAGAATCCCCAGTCTCGGTGTGAGACGAAGCCTACCACCACGGCGCATCGGGGCAGGCGGGCACCCGGCGTGTACTTTTGTCCCACTCGGGCTTGCAGACACTAAGCCCGGAGGCCACTCTGGCAAGCGTGTGCGAGTCGCGAGACAGGCGATCGCGCGTGGTCGAAAGAGTTACAATCACGCCTTCCCTCCCGGACCAGAAGAGCGCCGCCAACGCAATCTCCACTCGATCACCATCATCGCGCCGACACCCGACGCCCGGTCTTCCCAACAGGGTCAATCCCGCTGGTATTCTCGCATACGGCTTCTCGCAACTTTGCTTCACGTATTCAGCCGAGGTCCGCGGCGGCGAGCTATCACCATTAGCACGTTCGATGTCAGCGACGTTGTGTTCGTAGTAAAGAGAGATGGCCGGAACGAACTCCGGTGTCGGGCGATCCGACGACGGATAGGAATGCGATGGAATGCAGACTGAGGGCGGGTCGAGAAAAAGGACGGTCCCGTGATCGGACCCCGTCCAACCGTCCGGCAGGCGGCAATAAGTCAGCCCATTCGGAATCTTAGCCATCAGCCCATAGTTAGTCGTGACATAAAGCTGCGGCGCCGGTTGCGCGGGGAACGGCTCGTTCTGAACATCCATGCCGGCGCACAACGTCATGAATACGGGCAGCAAACAAAACTTGCGCAGCAGAATCATATCCGATTCACTCCGGCCAAATCTCCAGCGCTGTCTTGCTCAGGATCTGTTCTTTGATCTCTTCGGGCAATGGCAGCGCGCGGAACTGGCCCAGGTTCTGCTCGATTTCAGGAATGCCGGGGCTCGGCCAGTCGGTGCCGAACAATGTCTTGCGGGCGATCTCATCGAGCCGTGGAAAATACTTCAGCAGGAGTTTGGGCGGGATGCCGCTGATGTCCAGGTGCATGTTGCGGTGGCGCCGCAGCAGGAAGAAAGCGGTCTGCATCCAGATGGGACGGCCACCGTGGGCCATCAGGATCTTCAGCTTGGGGAAATCCACGGCGACGTCGTCCAGGTAGATGGGATCGCCGAACTTGTTGCGGGCGGCGGGGAAAATCGACGTCCCGGTATGCACCATCACCGGAATTCCATGGGTTTCAGCCGCGCGGTAGATGGTGGCCAGCTCGCTCACCCCGTTGGTGTAATCGTTGGCATACAAAAGCTGATGCGGCGGGTGAATCTTGATCAGGCGGATGCCCAGGCGTGCGATCTCATCCATATCCGCCTGCACGTTCGGGCTGTGCCGCGGATGGACGCTGCCGCATGACAACAACCGCTTGGGGTGCTCTTTGCAGTAGTTCGCCACCCATTGGTTGACCCCGGTGGTCAGCCCCATGACTTCCGGCGCGACGTAGTTGATCAGAACCGCGCGCTCCACCCCGACTGAATCCAGGTATTTCAGCAACGCCTTGGGCGAACGGCAGTATTCAAGAATGTCGTCAAAGCGCCCGCGGGCCTTCTTCATGACCTCCAGTGGGCCGGCCTTGAACATTTCATACGGCTGGATGTGGATGTGGCAGTCGGTGATGAGCATGCGTGGGTCAGTATTTAGTAATTAGTACTTAGTATTTAGCAAAAAACATGCCGCGGTCCTCCGGGTGCACACCGCATTAGAATCAAGCTAAATACTAATTACTAAGTACTAATTGCTGCCAGCGGCCAGCACCGCCCTCTTCGCATACACCTTAACAATCTCCCGCCGGTACTCGGGCGTGAGCGCTGAAGTCGTCAGCGGCTTGGCCATCTTGGCCGCCAGTTCGCCGGCTACCGTCGCCACATGCTCATCAATTTGTTTGCCCACCAGAGCGTTCTCCGCTCCCGTGACCAGCAGCGGCGCCGGATTGACGGCCGTGATCGCCATGCGCGCGGCCTCTACAGGGCCTCCATTCTTCTTGAGCGCCACCGCCACGCCGGCCAGAGGATAATCAATCGATCCCCGTATGCGCAGTTTCAAATAGCTTCCCTTCCAACCCGAAGACTCTTCCGGCAGGAAGACGCGCGTCAGCATTTCATTGCGCTCCAGTTTCATGCGCGCGTCGCCGGCCTTGGTATAAAAATCCTTCAACGCCACGCGCCGCAGCCCGCCCGGCCCCACGATCTCCAGTTCGGCGCCCAGGCAAAGCAGAGCCGGCGGCGTGTCGCCGGAGAATGCCGCCCAACAGAACTTGCCTCCCGGCGCCACGTGGCAGAGATCGCCATCTTTCTTGATGCAAAACCCGCACGACCTGCGCCACTGCAATGACTGGTTGTACCAAACGCAGCGCGTGTCCAAACAGATGTTGCCGCCCAGCGTGCCCATATTGCGCAGGATAGGCGAAGCCACCGTCATCGCGGCCTCATGCAGCACGCGGTAGTTGCGCCGGATGAACTCCGAGTCCTCGATCGCCGAAAGCGGCGTGAGCGCGCCAATCTCCATGCCCGCGCCCGGCCGAACGTGTATGCCGCGAAGCTCCTCGATGCCGCGAATGTCCATGACATACGCGGGCGTGAAGAGCTTCTGCTTCATCGAAGGCAGAAGATCGGTGCCGCCCGCCAGGATCAGCAGATCATTGCCATGCCGCGCCAGATAGTCGACAGCCTGGCGCAGCGAACGCGGACGCAGAAGTTTGAAGGAAGGAAGACTCATTGTTTTCCGAAGTCCCGAGCGTAGCTCTTTCCGAAGTCCCGAACCCGCGTTTTTGCGGGTGAGGGATCACTATTCCCTTCTATGCTTTACTAGTTCTTACCTTTCCCCAACTCCCAAACGAACAGTGCTCCCAAATTTTTTGCATTTCCGGTCCTAAAACTCCTCGCGGCGATAGGGTTCCCTCGCTTCGCTCGGGATTTCAGAAAACCTTCTCGAAGGATCATCCTCATGCCTCTGCGGCCCTTTGCCTTTGAACCACAGCGATCCGCCGTGTTCGCGGAACGTGGTTGGCGCGGACGGATCGGAGCCGCGCGTTATCTCCAGCGCTTTCTTTTCCGAATGCTTCATGCGCAACGCAGCAAGCACACGCTCCGGTGTAAACGGCGCTTCACGCAGACGAACTCCCACCGCGTCATAAATTGCGTTGGCGATGGCCGGAATGGTCGCCGCCAACGAGCCTTCGCTCGCTTCCTTCGCGCCAAATGGCCCTTCCGGATCAACCGACTCCACGATGATGCACTCCACCTCGGGCGACTCCGTGGCCGAAGGCGATTTGTACTCCAGCATGCCCGGATTCATCAGCAGGCCGTCTTTCCACACCATCTCTTCCTGCATCGCCTGCCCCAGCCCCATCCACACCGAACCGATCACCTGGCCTTCGACCGACACGGGGTTCAGCGCTCGTCCGCAATCGTGTGCCGCCCAGACCTTATGGACCTTAACCTCGCCGGTCTCCTCGTCCACGCTGACTTCGGCCACCTGGGCAGAGTAGGAATACGCCGGCGAAGGCCCGACGCCCGCGCCTTTGAATGCTCCGCCACGCGCCTCTTTCGGTGGCGCGTATGATCCCGTGCCGCTCAGCGCGCCGGTAAAGTCGATGGCCGAGACCACCGCTTCCTCAAAACTCATCTGGTCTTTCAGACCTTCTTCCTTGCGCTTCTGCTGCAGCGATCCGCGCAGCGTCTGCCCTTCCACCCGGCCGGAAACTTCTCGTACGCTTCCGCCTGGAGCGTCGGCCTTCGCCGTCTGCGTCGCTCCCGCGCCATTGCTGGTTGTCAGGACCGCACCGCGCTTCCACACGCGATCATCGCGCATCAGCACATCTTCCGGCGGACACTCCATCTTGCGCGCCGCGGCCGCCACAATCTTTTTCTTCACATCTTCAGCCGCGCGCAATGAGGCGTTGCCGTTCATGAAGGTCACACGGCTGGAGTAGGAACCGATGTCGATGGGCGTGAGGTCGGTGTCGGCGGCAATCACCCGGATGCGTCCCAGCCCGATGCCCAGGACTTCAGCAACAATCTGCGCCACCATCGTGTCCGATCCCTGGCCGATGTCCGAAGCGCCGGTGTAGACCACCACGCCGCCGTCGCGGTCGATCTTGATGTTGACGGTCGAGTGCGGCATGTCCGAGCGGATAATGCTGTTGGCTGCGCCGCCCACATAGTGGCTGCACGCCATGCCCATGCCGCGGCCGGGCGGCAGCTGGCTGCGACGCGCGCGCCACCCCGAGCGATCAATCACCTTCTCAATGCACTCCGGCAGCCCGTA
>CAZFRV010000179.1:0-11850 GCA_964521445.1 uncultured Acidobacteriaceae bacterium | reverse complement strand
AGCGCCTCCTATGGCGCGGCCGGGAGCCTATCCCGCTCTCTCCTAAGGCCTTTGAACTGCTTCTGGTGCTGGCGCAGCGCAGCGGACAGGTTGTCTTGAAAGACGAGTTGATGAGCCTGTTGTGGCCGGATACGTTCGTCGAAGAATCGAACCTCGGCCAGCATATCTTCCAGCTCAGAAAAGCTCTGGGGGGGCGGGCCCAGGAGCCTTCTTACATCGTTACCGTGCCGGGACGCGGATACCGTTTTGTCCACGGGGTCCGAACCATACCGGCCAAACCGGACGAAGAGATTGTGCTGGAAAAGCACTCGCGTTCGCGGCTGGTGATCGAGGAGGAAGAGGGCCTGACAGACCGGTCTCCGGCTTCGGCAACCCAGCATCGCCGGATACTTCTCGTCGCTTTGGCGGTGGCTGTAGCTCTTCTCTTGGGAGCGGCGGTCCTCCTGCTGTCATACTCGCCCGCGCCCAAGGTATTGAGCGTCCGTCAGATCACTCACACGGGGAGAGTTGAACCATACGGCAAGATCCTTACCGATGGCCAGCGGCTCTACTTCACGGAAAGAAGAGGAGGAATAGAAGCGTTAGCCCAGGTGCCGGTGGCCGGGGGCGAACCCGAGCTTGTCTCGACCACGATTCCCAGCCTCATGCTCGATGACATTGACCCAGACAGATCCAGGCTGCTGGTTGCAACTCAAGGGGCGCATTTCGACGAGCCGCTCTGGATCGTGCCCACCGGAGGCGGTTCGGCCAGGCGCGTCGGCGACCTGCTGGCGTCGGCAGCTACAGTATGGTCGCCGGATGGACAGAGGATTATCTACGGACACGATGCGCAGATACTCACCGTCGGCGAAGACGGAGAGCAGCCGGTCAAGCTGCTCACCGCGCCGGGGTATGTGATCTCATTGCGTCCAGCGCCTGACGGCAAACGCCTGCGCTTCACGGTGCGCGATTCCGGCTCCGCTGGCACCCATTTGTGGGAATCATCCGCTGACGGCAGCAATCTCCATCCTATGTCTTTCGGCTGGAAGACGGCGGCGCCGCAGTGGGGCGAAGGAGAATCGGCTGGAGACTGGACGCCCAACGGCCGGTATTTCGTGTTTCGTGCCGCGCATGACGGCGTAGAGGGCCTGTGGGCGATCCGCGAAAACGCAGCTTGGTTTCGTTGGGGTTCGAGTACTCCCATCCAGTTGTACTCCAGCCCTGACCGCATCGGCACGCCTCAGTTCAGCCCCGACGGAAAGAAGATATTCTTCACCATCTATCAAGAGCGGCGGGAGCTGGTCCGCTACGATAGCGCACAAAAGACTTTTGTGCCGTATATGGGCGGTATCCCTGCGCGGCTGCTTAGCTTCTCCAGGGACGGCAAGTGGGTGACCTACCGCAGCGATACTGACGGCACCCTCTGGCGGAGCCGCCCCGACGGCACGGAAAAACTCCAGCTGACGTTTCTTCCCATGGTGGCCTATCACTCCACGTGGTCACCGGACGGCAAGCGGATCGTTTTTGGAGCCACCCTTCCCGGACAGGCCGCGAGATTGTACGCGGTGTCACCCGATGGCGGCACACCGGAACAATTGACGGCAAGCAACGATACCGACGGTCAGCCGAGTTACTCTCCTCACGGCCAGTTCATCATCTTCCAACGGTGGACTAAGAATCAGGAGGGAACACGCCATTCAGCGATCTACATCCTGGACATGAACACGCGACAGGTGCGCGAGCTGCCCGGCACCACGGACTACGATGGCGTGCACTGGTCGCACGACGGCAAATACTCCACCGCCACCGACGAGACGAACAACCGGTTGATGCTCTACGATTTTGAACGACAGAAATGGTCCGTACTCGCGGATGGCGCCGCCTATGGTTGGGGAATACGCTGGTCTTCCGACTCGCGTTATGTCTACTATCAGCACTCCCAGCAGGGCGAAGAACAGCCCATCTTTCGGGTCCGGGTGAGTGATCGCAAGGTAGAACAGATCACGTCGGCGCGGCAAATCCTGCGCGCCGACGTGCTCGGTTACAGCATGACCGGCCTAACGCCCGACAATTCACCCCTAGCCTCTCTGATTCAAAGAGATTCGGACATCTATGCTCTGGAGGTAGAGCTTCCTTAGCTCTCCTCCCCGTTGTGTTCCCCAAACGCACCGTCCCGACACATTCGTAAGTAGGTCATTTTTCAACAACATACATCCGACAACCGCAGACTAAAGAGGCCTCCTGTGTCGCCCCTCTGCCTTGCCCCTGTCCGCCGGACATAACGAATTCACGCTTTATGGAAAGAAAGTAATCAAGCGGAATCATGTTGATTTTGCCGTGCTTTTTGGGGCAGCGATACCGTAATCGCCCGGTAATTCTCCGCCATTACTTTCGTTATCTCACGGAGTGCCCGTCAAAATACTATGCTCCCCCCATGAACCAACCCGAAGCATTGGTAGAAATTGAGGAGACGGATACCGGAACACTTGTGCCCGCCGGGTCCGAAGATTCAGAACGTGAGCCCAGGAATCTTCGAACAAGACTACGAAAAGCCTTCTACGCGTTTTCCGAGTGGTGCGATCGCTTGGATATTGACGAGGGAGGGCTGCGGCCGTAGGAAGCTGAATTCCGATCTCAACCTCTTGTAGTTCCGCTGCCCGGCGGCGTGGAAATGCCTCGGGCTCGGGTTGAACTGAGACAGATGCATTCATGCACGGGCATGGAGCAAGCGCTCATGGCCCCGGGTACGCATGCTGTTCCCGATAGTTACGCATGGCATGAACCATTTTGCGCCCGTGGAATGCACCTGAAACTCAGAGACTTGCAAAGGAGAAGAAATGGCCGCCAAGAAGATCTTGCTCGTGGACGACTCCAAGACGGCGTTGATGATGGAACGTTCCATCCTTGAAAACCGCACACGCTACCAGTGTGTCACAGCCATGGATGGAGTCGAAGCGCTGGCCAAGGCAAAGGAAGAAAAACCCGATTTGGTGTTGATGGACGTGGTCATGCCGCAAATGAACGGATTCGAGACCTGCAAGAAGATGCGGGAGCAGGCGGACACTCGTGAGATTCCGATCATTTTGGTCACCACTCGACGGGAAGAGTCCTACACCGAAGCCGGTTTCGCGAGCGGTTGCAACGACTACATCACCAAACCGATCAACAGTTCGGAATTACTGGAATTGCTGCGCAGCTATCTCGGTGAGTAGTGCCCTGACCTCTACTGTGACTGGTAAAGACGGATCGCGGAATCGAGGAAGACGCTTGAAAACAAATTGCACAGCGCAAAACGGCCTGCGAGATTGTCAACTGGAAGTAGCCCAAAGAAGGCTGCAGGAGACCACGAATCGGGAGGATGCCCTGGAAGCCATTCGCGACATTGTCACCAATCTTCTCGGGTCGGAAGAGATTGCGCTCTTCAGCGTAGAGAAGGGACGGACAACTCTGAGCCTCCACTGGTCGTTTGGAATTGACGCCACCCGGCACAGGACTCTCGTGGCATCGAAGCATCCGGTGCTGCAACGCGTGCTCGAAGGCGAGTCTTACCTTGCGGGCCCCTTCGAAAGCGAACAGGAGAGCGATGTCATCGATGCGTTCAGTGCGTTTGTTCCGATTCGTTGGGGAAGCCAGACGGTCGCGGTTCTTGCCATCCGGAGCCTGCTGCCGCAGAAGACGAGCCTCGACGAATCCGATGTCCAACTCCTTCGATTTCTTTCCGGAGAAGCCGGCAAGACTCTATTCGGTCAGAGGCTGGCAGGGCCAGCGTCTGACAAGGCAGAATATCTATGAAAAGTGACGTAAAATTCAACCCCGCCGTTCTCTCTCCTGAAGACATGAAGCGCCATGGGGAGAACGATTCGACCGCGACCGAGCGGCGGCATTTCCTGTACCCGGGACAGATCTTCGTAAGCCGGGAAGCAATCACCATCTCGACCATCCTGGGATCGTGCGCCGCCGTGTGCCTTTGGGACAGCCGCAGGAAAATCGGGGGCATGAATCACTATCTCCTCCCGGAAGGCGCCGCCGACGGTCCCAACCGGTTGCGGTACGGCAACGTCGCGAACGCGGCGCTGCTGAACGAACTCCTGGCCCTGGGATGTGAGGTGAAGAACCTCCAAGCCAAGATCTTTGGAGGCACCAGCGCCTACGCAGCCGATCCTCTCACAGCGCTCGGCACGAGAAACGTTCAAATGGCCGAGCAGTTCCTGCGCGACGCGGGCATTCCCATTACGGCCAAGGAAGTATCGGGCAAGCACGGGCGCAAGTTGACTTTCAACACCGTGGATGGCGTTACCGAGGTCAAGAATTATCAGAACCTACCCTAGCAATGGGCATGTTTGGGCAAGCAACGGGTTTTGGAGGGTAAGTGGAGCGAATGGATTTTGATCGCAATGCCGTCCTGGCATCGTTCCTGGTGGAGAGCCAGGAAGGCCTGGACCTGATGGAGCAGTCGCTGCTTGATCTGGAGTCGAGCGCCTCAGGTACGGAACTCTTGCAGGATGTCTTCCGGCTCGCCCACACCCTCAAGGGCAACGCATTTGCCTTGGACCTCCGCGCCTTGACCGGATTCGCGCATCTTGTCGAAGACCTGCTCGATGTGCTTCGCGAGCGGAATGTACCGCCCGGCAAACAAGTCGTCTCCCTGCTGTTGCATGCCGTGGACGAACTCCGGATCATGGTCCCGGCTGCTGTTGGCGGCATGGACGAACTCAGCCCACAACAGCAGGTACTGGCGGAGAAAATTGCGGAGCAGGTACAAAAGTGGGCGCAACGTCCGGCTGCGCCAAACCCCGCAATTCCGGCTTCCGGCGCAACCGCAATCAGAAGTGAGGGCCCCTCCAACATCCCCATGCAAACGCTGCGAGCCGACGTCGCCAGGCTCGATCGCATGCTGAACTTCACTCTCGAAATCGTGATCGCTCAGGGTCGTTTGCGGCGCATGCTGGAAGAGTTGAAGGTCGCCGAGGCCCGGCAAATTCTAGAGGTGCATCACGAGACCGAACGCCTCTTCATGAGCCTGCAGGAAGAAATGATGCGCGTGCGGATGGTTCCCATCGGACCGATGTTCCGCCAGTTGGCGCGATCGGTGCGTGATCTGGCCGGCGGTGTCGGAAAGACCGCGCGCCTGGAAGCTTCGGGCATGGACGTAGAAGTTGACACGACCGTTTTCGAGCATCTCAAGGATCCTCTGCTGCACATGATCCGCAATGCGGTGGACCATGGAATCGAGGCCCCGGAAGTCCGTCGGAGCCGGGGCAAGGCTCCTTGCGGGGTGATTAAACTCTCGGCCGCGCACAGCAGCGGCAGCGTTATCGTCACCGTAGAAGATGACGGGGCCGGGATCGACCGCAAGAAAATCCTGGAAAAGGCCAAACGGATGGACCTTTTACCCCGTGCAGAACGCGTTTCAGACCAGGAAATCTACCGCCTTATCTTTAGCGCTGGCTTTTCGACAGCGGACGCAGTCACCGGTCTTTCTGGCCGCGGCGTCGGTTTGGACGTGGTGCGGCGCAATATCGAAAAGTTGCGCGGAACCGTGGACATCAGCAGCCAGGAGGGGAAGGGCACGGCGCTCACCATCCGTCTGCCGTTGACGCTCGCGATCATCGAGGGATTCTCGGTGAAGGCGGGCGACGATATCTTCGTGATTCCTCTGGACCACGTGACGGAATGCGCGGAAATTTCGTCACCGGAGCGGACCGGCCACAGCAGTGGAATCTTCAGTCTCCGCGGCAACGCCATCCCCTACGTGCGACTGCGTGAGGCCTTCGGGACCGGCGGCGAAATACCTCAGCGGGAAAATATTGTGATTGTGAAAGTAGGGGAGTTCCGCGCCGGAATCGCCGTGGACCAATTGCTCGGCAGCATGCAAGCCGTGGTCAAGCCTCTGGGCAAGGTGTTTCACGGTGTTTCGGCTTTCGCCGGCTCCACCATCCTGGGCGATGGCCGGGTGGGCCTCATCATTGACGTACCGGGTCTTCTGGGTGAGATGACGCAAACCAATTTACAGCCACAACGTGGCTGAGAGAAGTGAAGGAGAAGTTATGAGAACTTGGCACGATTGGAAGATTGGCACACGCTTGGGAGTCTTGTTCGGAGCCATTCTGATGTGGCTGATTGTCCTGGGCGTGCTTGGCCTGGGCTGGCTCGGCCGCTTGAATGACAGGACCACGGAATCGCTTCAGAGCCGGTTCAACATTATCCGGCTGACTCACAACACGATCGGCAATTCCACCGACAACGCCCGGATCACCATGCAGCTCTTCGAGACCACGGACCCGGAGCAGGAAAAGAAGCTGAACGAGGAGAACGAAAAGATCAGCAGCCAGATCGGCCAAGAGGTCAAAGAGATCGAAAAGAGCATCAGCTCTCAGGAAGAGAGAGATCTCTTTGCGCTGGTTACGGAGCGCCGCAACGCCTATGTGAGCGCAAGACAGAGGGCCAAGAAGCTGCTGGCCGATAAGAAGCATGACCAGGCAATGGATGCGCTGATGCAGGAAGTCGTTCCCGCCCTGACTGTCTATCGAGCTACATGGATCAAGTTCATTGACCTTCAGTCGGAAGCCGAGCAGAAAACCATGCGGGACAGCGCGGCGGCCTACAGCCTCGGACGCCGTCTCGGACTGATCCTGCTGGTCGTTACTCTGGTTGTGGCGGCCGGCGGCGCTGTTGCCGTGACCAGAAGCATTACCAAGCCGATCGCCCAGGTAGTGGAACACGCAGAACGCATTGCCGCCGGCGACCTGACGAGAGAAATCGCGGTGACCGGACGCTCCGAGACGGGTAAATTGCAGCAAGCCATGCACGATATGAGCAATACCCTGTCCAGCATCATCCGGGATGTGCGCGAAGGTTCCGCCGCGGTTGCTTCGGCCGCCGCACAGGTATCCACCTCGTCGCAAAGCCTGTCGCAAGGCACGAGCGAACAAGCCGCGTCGGTGGAGGAGATGAGCTCGAGTCTCGAGCAAATGAACGCCTCCATTACCCAGAACGCCGAGAACAGCCGCAAGATGGAACATATGGCTCTGGGAGGCGCCGGGTCGGCGGAAGAAAGTGGCGCCGCGGTCAAAGGCACCGTGGAGGCCATGAAGCAAATCACGCGAAAGATCTCGGTGATCGAAGACATCGCTTATCAGACCAACCTTCTTGCGCTCAACGCCGCGATTGAGGCGGCGCGCGCGGGAGATCAAGGCCGGGGGTTTGCCGTGGTCGCGGCCGAGGTCCGGAAGCTGGCCGAACGCAGCCAGGCGGCTGCGCAAGAGATCGGCGGTCTGGCTTCGGACAGCGTGCGCATCGCCGAGCGTTCCGGGCAGCTCTTGTCGGAACTGGTGCCCACGATCAAGAAAACATCCGAGTTGGTACAGGACGTGGCAGCAGCGTCCGGCGAGCAAGCCTCTACGGTCAACCAGATCAACAAGGCGATGAGCCAGGTGGATAACGTCACGCAGCGCAACGCTTCCTCCGCCGAAGAGCTTTCCAGCACGGCCGAGGAACTGGCGTCGCAATCGGAAGAACTCCAGCAGTTGATGAATTTCTTCCGTGTAAGCGGCATACGACAGAACGATCCCGCTGCGGGCTCCAAGAAGGAACCCCTTGTTCCGAATGGAAAAAGCACGCTGGGCCAGTTCATGCCCGCATCGCACACGAACGGATCGGGCGCAGAAGATCACGAGTTCACGCGGTTCTGACCGCCAATCAAGGAGGCGCTTATGGAGGCGGTTCAACAGGCACATCAGAGCCCGGCCCAAACGGGACAATACCTCACGTTTGTTACGGCAGGAGAAGAGTACGGCATCGCCATTTTGAAAGTGAAGGAGATCGTCGAGTACGGCACCGTCACTGCCGTCCCGAATACTCCGGGCTGGATTCGCGGCGTCACCAATCTGCGTGGCACCGTGGTGCCGGTGGTCGATCTTGCCGTGAAATTCGCATTGCCCGCCAGCAGGATCACTAAGTTCTCGTGCATCATCATCACGGAAGTCATGTCCGAGGGTGAAATGCTGACCTTGGGCGTGCTCGCTGATTCGGTCAGCCAGGTCCTTGACTTGTCGGGGGACGAAATTGAAAATCCGCCACCGTTTGGCACGCGGGTGAAGCTCGAGTACCTCCTGGGGATGGGGCGCATGGGCCAGAAGTTTTGTCTGATTCTGAACATAGATAAGGTGCTCTCGACCGATGAATTGCTGGCCGTGGTCGAGTCGGCAGATGCCGCCGCACGAGCGGAAGACGGCCCAGCCGATCCTTCGCGCCGACCTCAGGTCCACCGCGGTTCCGGAGTCTAGCTTGGGCTCACCTACCTGCGAGAACGAGTCTCTTGACGGGACGGTTCACTCCGCCAGGACCTCTTGGGGGACGACACTTCTTACCGTCACGCAGCCGGTGTTCGAAAGCTTTCAGCAGTTGATCTACGGCGAGAGCGGCATCTGGCTTGGGAATTCAAAGAAAGCACTGTTATGCGGGCGACTCGCCCGGCGGCTTCGCGCCGTCCGGATTGCCACCTTGGCCGAATATCTTCGCTTCGTTACCGATCCCGAACAGTACCTCGAGCGGCTGCTGATGATTGACGCCATCACCACCAACGAGACCCACTTCTTCCGTGAGCCCAAGCATTTCGAATTCCTGGCCCGGGAGATCGTGCCTCGCTGGCGGCGAAGGGCGGAGCAGCAACTGCGATCGAAAACAATCCGCCTCTGGAGCGCCGGTTGTTCGTCCGGTGAGGAGCCGTATTCCCTGGCCATGTTGCTGGCGAACGATCTTCCCGCCAGCGAGGGTTGGGATGTGCAGATCCTGGCCACCGACATTTCCACCCACATGCTGGCAAAGGCGCGCGAGGGGATCTACAGCATGGCCAGATCCCGTGATATACCGGACTCGCTGCTTCATCAGTTCATGCTGAAGGGCATCGCCCGGCAAGAAGGCCGAATGAAAGTCTCGCGCGAGATTCAGCAGATGGTGCAGTTCGGGCGGATCAACCTGAGCCAGGGACCATATCCTATTGGTGTGCCGTTTGACTTGATTCTTTGCCGCAATGTACTGATCTATTTCGACAACAATTCCAAGCGTCAGGCGGTAAACAACCTGGCCAAGTGTCTTTCCCCGGACGGATTGTTCTTGATTGGTCACGCCGAGAACCTCAGCGGCCTGACCCCCAGCGTGCGCAGTCTTGCGCCCACCATCTACTGTAAGGCCGAGAGTTACGATGGGATGGCCGGCGAATTCCAGGCCAGACGGCCTCGCCGAGCATGACACGATCCATCCAACCGGACGGGCAGGACCGGCATGCCAAGCAGCTGCACGTGCTGGTGGTGGACGATTCCGCCATGGTCCGCCAGGTGATGCAGGCGATCCTTACCACGGACAGGAAAATCAGAGTAACCGTCGCCTCCGACCCGTTGATCGCCTTTCCAAAAATACAGAGAGACCCTCCCGATGTCATCATCACCGACCTGGAAATGCCGCACATGGATGGTTTGAGCTTTGTGTGCAAGATCATGGCGGAATCCCCTGTTCCGATGGTCGTATGTTCCGGTCTTGCCGCCAAGGGAACGGAGTTGGCTCTCCGCGCGCTGGAACAAGGCGCCGTTGAAGTCATCAATAAGCCAAAGCTGGGCGTGCGGGACTTCCTGCACGAGTCAGCGGTACGGCTGCTCGACATCGTTTGGAGCGCCGCAGAAGCGCGGATCGGGCCCGTTCCGCCGGCCAGGACGCCCCCGGCATGCTCAGCTCCCGATCCGGCGCTTCCCACGGGAACCAAATCCGCGTTTGCGGCGCCCGCCCGAGCTCTTGTGGCCATAGGCGCCTCCACAGGCGGCACGGAAGCCCTCCGCGTTGTATTGACGGCCATGCCGGCCGACTGTCCGCCCATCGTCGTGGTGCAGCACATGCCCGAAGGCTTCACGGCGGCTTTTGCGCAACGACTGGACCACGATTGCCTGATCCATGTGAAGGAAGCCCAGGATGGCGACCTTTTGCGGAAAGGTCAGGCACTCATTGCTCCAGGGAATTTTCATACCATCGTGGAAAGCCGGGGTCGCGGTTACGCCGTCAAGGTGATCGACGGGCCGTTGGTATCACGCCATCGTCCCAGCGTTGACGTATTGTTCCGCTCGGTGGCGTCTTCCGCCGGCTCGAACGCGGTGGGCGTGGTTATGACGGGCATGGGTGACGACGGCGCCAGCGGACTCTTGGAGATGAAATCGGCAGGAGCAGCAACCATCGCACAAGATGAAGCCAGTTGCGTGGTCTTCGGAATGCCCCGCGAAGCGATCGCCCGGCAAGCCGTGGACTGTGTGCTACCGCTCGAACAAATCGCCCGCCGGACCTTGGAATTGGTGCGCGACGATAACCGCGTACTTCGCTAGAAGCAAATCGACCAACTGAGCATCACGAGATTATTGCCAGCCTATTGACTCGATGATCAGGAGACTGCGCGCAGATTCTTCCGGAAGCGATCGGGGTCGCCATCGGGAAGGAGAGTCTCAACTGCACCGTGGGTCCTCCTCCAAATGGGAACGGCACGTGCAAGCAGCCTTCGCCCCCTGGGCGTCAGGGTCATGAGACGGCTGCGGCGGTCCGCCGGGTCCACCGTGATCTTAAGCAGACGCCGGCGATGCAATGGTTTGAGAGCGGCTGTCAACGTGGTCCGGTTCATTCCGAGTAGCGACGCTACTGCCCCCATGTCTGGCGGTTTTGGACGGTTCAGGGACGTCATCAGCGAGAATTGGCCGTTGGTCAGCCGGATTGGGCGCAGCGCATCATCAAAGCGCCGCGCCAGTGCCCTGGCCGTACGTTGCACATGAAGGCACAGACACGCGTCCCGGACCATCGTCGTTGTCTCGAACGTTGGGTTCGTAACCATGGGCATATAAAGATAATATTGATATCAACATAACTTGCCAAGAGAGACGTGGCAATGTATGTTGATATCAATATATTCACTAGATTTCGACTTCGGAGGGACATCGTGCGGGAAAAGCAAAAGAGGATCGGCGGAATCGCGGTCAAGAGTATCGCACTGTTTGTTATGCTTGGCACGGCGCCGCATGTGATGGCCCAGGATAATAAAGCACTTTATCCGAGAATGGCTCCTCTTGACCAATACCTGATGGAGGACCGAAGTTCTGAAATCGCGCTGGCGCGGAGTGCGGCGCCGGAGTCCATTTCGCACGATGCTGAGGTCTTGGTTCTTGGACACCACGGTTACGAAACTGCAATTCAAGGAAAGAATGGTTTTGTATGCATGGTGGAACGTTCCTGGACTGCTCCGATCGATGATCCGAACTTTTGGAATCCCAAGCTGCGTGCTCCGATCTGCTTCAATGCGCCAGCCGCGCGGTCCTACCTTCCACGCACGATCAAGAAGACGGACTTGATACTGGCTGGAAGCACCAAAGCTCAAATGGTTGAGACAATCGCCACCGCAATCGACAAAAAGGAATTGCCGGCGATGGAACCCGGGGCGATGTGCTACATGCTGTCAAAGCAGGGCTACTTAAGCGATCGTGACGGACACTGGCACCCGCACCTCATGTTTTTCGTTTCACAAGCCGACCCCGCGGCATGGGGAGCGGGTCTGCCTGGCTCTCCTATCATCGCGTTTAACGACACCTGGGAACACCTGACTACGTTCCTGGTTCCAGTGCGGCAGTGGTCGGACGGAACGGCTGATCACTAAGGCGAGGCTGTGAGACACCCCGGAAGCGACATCAGAAAATGAATGGTTCAACAGGAAGGGGTTAGCGACAAATCAAGGAATCCAAACGAGAAATATACTGGCGGAGAGGGAGGGATTCGAACCCCCGATACCCTTTCGGGTATGCCGGTTTTCAAGACCGGAGCCATCAACCACTCGGCCACCTCTCCGCGGAG
>CAZFRV010000178.1:0-12268 GCA_964521445.1 uncultured Acidobacteriaceae bacterium | reverse complement strand
GCCAGGCTCCGCCTCTGCCGC
Source organism: uncultured Acidobacteriaceae bacterium (assembly GCA_964521445.1). Taxonomy (GTDB): domain Bacteria; phylum Acidobacteriota; class Terriglobia; order Terriglobales; family Acidobacteriaceae; genus Angelobacter. Next base: position 12,247 of record CAZFRV010000178.1, on the reverse strand, counting down.
CGCCATCCACACCATCTCGAGCAACTGGTCTTCCTCCGCTCAAATATCGCTGACTAGCCACTGATCTGAAAAGGCAAGCTTTCATGCAGGGCGAAACAGGTGGCCATAAAATGGGCAGATGAACTCGCGCTCGTCAGCGAGTTCGCGTGCCGCCAAATGCAATCCGCTCTGACAAGCCGGCCACCACTCCCGATGAATGATCGCATCGCCCTTATACTGCTGGCCGATGCCGTGCAGCGCCACGATTTTTCCCATACAGGTTGCCTTCCTTGACTGATAAGCAAACCGCGCGGGCCTCTCAGAAGACACTTCCTTAGCTCGTCACGAATCGGCCGTCTGAGCGGTAGAACTTCGAGCATGACGAACATCTATAGGCAAGCAAGAGTCGCTGGCCAAATTACGTATTCTACTCTGTCTTTCACCGGCGACGCCGGCATCGAACGCCGCCATCGAACAGTGGCGCCCTTGAGTTCCGCCGCGGTGGTGTTCGCGAAATGCACCGCGATGACCAGCAAGAGCGGCCGGATAATTTCCACGACCCGCGGCGCGAACCAGGCATGATCGGGCGGCCTCGACTCTCGGGCGCTTCATGAACAATTAGGGAGTTCATCTGTGCTGGTGTCTGGACCATCGGGCACCCAACGCGACGCGGTCGCACAGAAAACGAGGGACTAAACGGGGGACTACGGGGTGTTTCTTGCAGGATCTTACAGGTGCTTAGGTGTCATCCGTGCGCTTGTAAGTTCTTCCAGATCAGTTTCCCTTTGAACTCATAACCCAAAGGTCGGTGGTTCAAATCCACCCCCCGCAACCAACCTTCTCAATCACTTACATCAATTGGTCAGATCTGCGAGGGAACGGATTTTCGTTCTCCTGTTCTATTTCCTCTAGTATTGAATCGTTATTCTCGATGCTACTTTCATACTTTCACGCAGCAGCCTGCCGGCCACCAGCGCGTTGGCGCGGCGTTTGGTTTTTTCGTATCCAGAACCGTAATGGTTCATGGCCGTTCTGACGTCTGAGTCACGCATTAGCTTCTGCTGCGCGCCAATCGGAGTTCCCTCGTCGTCGAGGATGGTCCGAATCCGGAGGCCGCGCTGGGAGACGGTATCGAAGGCAGTTTTTTCACACGAGGCCTCAAGGGAGCAATGCGGCCCTCTGTTTCCACAAACCTGACCAAAGCGTGAGCCGTAAGTCATTGATTGTTCGCCTTCGTTGACAGGCTTACTCTTCGTTCCAAAACCACATAAGTTCTGGAACGGAATCCTGCACGCTCTCTTTGCTCCAGACAGGATCGTAGCCATGTCTCAACGCTCATCAAATAGACAGTTCACTTGCTATTCCACCGGATATGCTAATTTCCGGCCAGCGCGGGGAGGGCAGGAGAGGCGCCGAAAAGAAAGATCACTCCGATGCCGAGGCTGTAGGCGGCGGTCAGACCTGATACCCAAAGATTAAGCCGGGGCCGACGGGTGCTGGCGCCATAGAGGCCGGTTGCCGAAGCGCTCATCAGGGAGTTCATCACCGGTAGTCCAATGACGAACATTGCCAATCCCAACAAGCGCTTGCCCACGCCTCCCAGGCATGTGCTGTTAGAAAACATGCTGAAGAAAACACAAATGGCAAGTACGATCAGGGTGCATCCGATGAAACGTTCTGCCCACTGGCCAGACCTGAAGACAGTGAGAAGCGGCCAACAATGACCGCGCTGCCGAGGAGAGCAACCGTCACGGCATGTCCCAGGGCGTAAAGCACTCCCAACCGCGTCGAGCGCGTCAGCTTGAGTTCCACACTGGTGATATCAGAGATGGCGGCGATGTGATCGTGATCAAATCCGTGGCGCAGCCCGAGAGCGGCACTGGAGGCAAGAGCGATTCCGAGGGCGGCAATAAGGGTTCAGCTCCGCTCCGCAGATATCAACAGGGAAGTTTCGTGTGTCCGTTTGGTTGTTTCGAGTGTGGCTGCGGCAATTACGGCTTGGCCCAGACTGAGCCCACCATCTCCGCAGGGGACCTCAGCATGGGTAAAGACTTCAAATTCCTGGTCGCGCAACAGATGCTCAATCCGATCGGCGAGCCAGGCATTCTGGAAAGTACCTCCGGAGAGACAGATTCTATCGAGATGGCAGCGCTCGCGGGCCGCGATTGCCGTCCGCACCAGGATGTCAGCCAGACCATCGTGAAACTTGCGGCTGATGATGCCGGGTGGGACCGAATCAAGAACGTCGCGAAGGATTTCGTGGATGAGAGGAGAATATCCAATCTCAAAGTGATCACGACGGTCAACCAAATGCATTTTATAAGGCTGGACAGAGGCATCGCGATCAAGGCACGTCTCCAGTTCAATAGCAGCCTGGGCCTCGTAACTGATACTGGAGCACACATTGGCAATCGCCGCCACTCCGTCGAAGAGGCGTCCACAGCTTGAAGTCAGCGGGGTGTTCACGCCGTTCTCCAGCATGCGCAGGACGAATTGCGCGCTACGTTTATCGATCCCGCGCATGAAGGGCAGCCCGAGATGAAGCGCTTCATCTCCAAATTCCTGCCATAAGTAACTCAGCGCCATCCGCCAAGGCTCGCGGATGGCGGCAGCGCCGCCGGGCATAGGCACATAGCTAAGATGGGCCGCACGTTGGAAGTTGACAGCGTCGCATACCAGTACCTCTCCACCCCAGATTGCTCCATCTGTCCCGTAGCCGGTGCCGTCGAGCGCGATTCCCATCACTGGGCCATGAATGCGGTTCTCAGCCATGCAGCTTACGATGTGGGCATGATGATGCTGCACCCCCACGCGCGGCAAGTCGTCATGAGCAAGCGCCCACTGGGTGGAAAGATAGTCGGGATGCAAATCATAGGCGATCGCTGACGGACTAATTTCAAGAATCTGCTGAAGGTGTGCGATGGCCTCCTCAAAGAACCTGTAAGCCTCGAGATTTTGCAGGTCGCCAATGTGCTGGCTCAAAAAGGCCTGATCTTGGCGAGTAAGGCAGATGGTGTTCTTGAGTTCGCCTCCCACGGCGAGGACGCTGGTAACCGGCTCCTCCAGAAACACCGGGACAGGAACAAACCCACGCGAGCGCCGCACCTGTTGTAGTTTTCCATTGCCCCAGCGCGCGACAGTGTCGTCGCAGCGGCAGAGAATGTCGCGATTGTGGACCAAGAGATAGTCGGCGAGGCGTCCCAGGCGTTCTACTGCCTCCAGGTTGTCGATGGCGATCGGCTCTTCGGACAGGTTGCCGCTGGTCATCACCAGGTAGTCAAAAGATCCCGCGGAAAAGAGCAGATGATGAACAGGAGTGTACGGCAGAAAGAGCCCCAAATAGCGATTACCCGGGGCGACCTCGGATGCGATGCCGTTGCCCGGCAGAGCTTCGAGCAGAAGAATCGGCCGTTGCGGCGAGGACAGAACTTTTTCTTCTTCAGCCCCGACCCCGCAGATGTGGCGCGCCGCCTCAAGGTCGCGGACCATGAGGGCGAATGGCTTGCCTACACGGTGCTTGCGCTCGCGCAGCAGGCGCACGGCAGCTTCGTTCATAGCGTCAACGGCGAGATGGAACCCGCCCAACCCTTTGACAGCGAGAATCCGCCCCGCCTCGAGCTGTTCCACTGCCGCTGCGATCGGATCATCGCAGAGGAGGATGTTGCCTTGGCTATCCAGGAGCTGAAGCTGCGGGCCGCAGACCCAACAGGCGTTCGGCTGAGCATGGAAGCGCCGGTTCAACGGGTCATCGTATTCCTGCCGGCACTGCGGACACATCGCAAAAACGCTCATCGAGGTGTGTGCGCGGTCGTAGGGAATTTCCCGAACAATGGTGAAACGAGGTCCGCAATTCGTGCAATTGGTGAAAGGATACCCGTAGCGGCGGTTCAAAGGATCCAGCAGCTCGCGCAGGCAATCTTCGCACGTGGCGATCTCCGGTGAGATCAGCGTGTGCGCAGCTTCCAGTTTTTCACTGTGCAGGATGCGGAACTCCGTGTCACCATTCAGGGCCAGCGAATGCGACTCGATGCCGGTGATGCGCGAAAGCGGCGGGGCTTCTCGTGGCAGCAGCTTCTGAAAGCGTTGCACCTCCTCGGCCGGTCCCTGGACCTCGATGGTGACGCCGGCGGCGGTGTTGACTACCGTACCAGCCAGTTTGCACTCGAGGGCAAGACGGTAGATGAATGGTCGGAAGCCCACGCCCTGCACGATGCCGGCAACGTCGATCCGCTGGCGTATCTCCATTCATACCTCTGCTGCGACTGCGTGTTTGGTCGCAGCCATGCGCCGCTTCAGCCACCGCATCCATTCGTCCAGACCCTCTTCGTTGGTGCATGAAGTCAAAATGATTTCCATGCCGGGATGCGTCTTCTGGGCGTTGGCCACTGCTTCCTCCACGGAGAAAGAAACATAGGGCAATAGATCTACTTTGTTCAGGACCAGCAGTTCCGACTTGAAGAAGATCGAGGGATACTTGAGTGGTTTGTCCGCGCCTTCCGTGACGCTCAGAAGCACGATCTTGGCGGCCTCACCCAAATCGTAGCTCGAAGGGCAAACCAGGTTGCCGACGTTTTCGATGAAGAGTAAGTCAATTTTCTCCAGGTCCCAGTCGCTAATGGCGCGCTGAATCATGCGCGCGTCCAGATGGCAGGTGCCGCCGGTGGTGATTTGTTTGACAGGGAAGCCGTATTTCAAGAGGCGCCGGGCATCGTTCTCGGTCTGGATGTCGCCGGTGAGGACGGCCACACCGAACTCCCGGGGTAGAGACCCCAGTGTGCGCTCCAGCAAACTGGTTTTCCCGGAGCCCGGCGAGCTGATCAGGTTGAGCACCAGCGTTTCGCTCTCCAGAAAACCTTCGCGCAGCTCCGCGGCGATGCGCTGGTTCTCATTCAGCACTTTTTGTTCGACCTGCACCTTTTGCACGCTCATGCTTCCTCCAGTTCCAGATACGCGATCTCCAGCTCATCGCCGCGCAGAAAGGTCGTTTCCAAACTTCCGCACCGGGGACAAACGAATTGACCGTTGGTTACCATGAATTCGGCTCCGCAATCGGTACAACGATTGGTGCGAGCGATGGTATCGAGTTTCAGCTCAACCTGATCGAAGTCGGTCTCTTTGGTGATCATCTCAAAGCTGAAGCGGAGTGCCTCTGGATCCACGGCGGCCAGCTCACCTACACGCACCGCGATTTTGCGCAGTTCTGCCCCTTGGCGCAACGCCGTCTCACGCTGGGCCGCTTCGAGAATCGACATGGCAATAGATAACTCGTGCATGTTTAACAGATCCTGGGAAGCTGATCGCCCGACAGCATGTCCACAATGCGCGCGGTGCCGACGTTGGTACGCATAATGACCAATCCGCGATTGTCGTGCGTGACCCGGCCGATGATCTGAGCTTCGCACCCCAGTGGATGCCCGCGCATCACAGCTACCAGGTCCTCCGCAACTTCGGGCGCCACAATCGCCACCAGCTTGCCTTCATTAGCCACGTAAAGAGGGTCCAGCCCCAGCATTTCGCAAGCTCCTCGGACTTCTTCCTTCACAGGCAGATTGCGCTCGATCAACTCAATACCAACGCCGGAGCGCGCGGCAATCTCATTACACGTGCTGGAAACGCCGCCACGAGTGGGGTCACGCATGCAGCGGATGTCCGTTGTGGCCGACAGCATGGATTCCACCAGGGTATTCAGCGGTGCACTGTCGCTGGCGATCGTGGTCTCAAACTCCAGCCCTTCGCGTTGTGCCATCACGGCGATGCCGTGGTCGCCGATGCTGCCGCTGATGATGACGCAGTCGCCCGGCCGGGCCTGATCCGCAGAAAGCGACCGCCCGTCGGGCAGCACGCCGATGCCGCTGGTGTTGATGAACAGGCCATCAGCGCCGCCTTTTTCCACGACTTTGGTATCGCCGGTTACGACTTGGACTCCGGCCGCCACGGCAGCAGACTGCATGGAGGCAACCACGCGCCGCAGGGTCTCCATCGGCAGGCCTTCTTCAATGATGAAGGCCGCACTGAGGAACAGCGGCCGCGCTCCACCCATGGCCAGGTCGTTCACGGTGCCGTGCACGGCGAGCGAGCCGATGTCGCCGCCGGGAAAGAACAACGGGTTCACGACGAAGGAGTCCGTGGTGAAGGCCACTCGGATGCCCGCCACCTCCACCACTGCCTGGTCGTCCATGCGTTCCAGCACCGGGTTCGTGAGTGCGGGCAGGAAAATACTGCGCAGCAGATCGGCGCTGAGCTTGCCGCCGCTGCCGTGGCCAAGCAGGACGGTTTCCGTGGTAGTGAGCGGCAGGGGACAGGTGAAGATGCTCATGCGGGTTCTCCTGCATGCGCTGTGATGCTGTGGCGCCGATACTGGTAGAAGGCGGCGCACGCCCCTTCCGCTGAAACCATGGGAGCTCCCAGGGGATACTCTGGCGTACAGCGGGTGGCAAAGGCGCTGCACTCGAACGGCTTTTTCAGGCCCTGCAGGACGAGCGCGCTGATGCACTCTTTCGGCTCTTCACGGCTGATCTGATCGGTGCCGAAGACGCGATCCGCGTCGAACGCCGCGTATGCCTCGCTCAGCTTCAGGCCACTCATGGGAATCACGCCGATCCCGCGCCACTTCTGATCAGCCACGGTGAACACCTCTTGCATGATGGTTTGCGCGGCTACGTTGCCTTCGGCGCTGACGGAGCGGATGTATTCGTTTTCGACGCGGGCTTCGCCGGCTTCGAGCTGACTCACCAGCATGCGGATGGCCTCGAGCAGGTCCACCGGTTCGAAACCCCCGACTACGATGGGCACACGGAAGTCGGCGCTGAGCTGTTCATATTCGCGATAGCCCATGATGGTGCAGACGTGGCCGGGCGCGATAAAGCCCTGCACCCGATTGTGCGGTGAGGTGAGCAGCAGGCGGATCGCCGGCGGCACTAGCACGTGCGATGCAAGCAGGAAGAAGTTCTTAAGATCTTCCCGCTTCGCCTGGTAAACGGCCATGGCATTGGCGGGAGCGGTGGTCTCAAAGCCGATGGCAAGAAAAACGACATTCTTGCCTGGGTTTGTCCGCGCAATCTTTACTGCTTCCATAGGCGAGTACGCGAGGCGGACATCGCCTCCCGCAGCCTTGGCGCGAAACAGATCAGCTTCGGAGCCGGGCACGCGCAGCATGTCGCCGTATGAGACCAGGATGGTATCTGGACGCAGGGCAAGGTTGATTGCCTTGTCGACCGTCTCTACCGGTGTTACACATACCGGGCAGCCGGGACCGTGGACCAGTTCAACCTCTTTCGGCAGGAGTTCGTCGATACCGTAACGCATGATGGTGTGCGTCTGGCCTCCGCAGATCTCCATGAGCACCCAGGGCCGGGTAACTTGATCATGGATGCGGGCGGCCAGGGCGCGCACGATGTGCTCGTCGCGATATTCATCCAGGTATTTCATCGCGCCTCCACCTCGCCCTGGCGCAGGGTCGCAAGCTCGGCTTCCAGCAAGCCCATTTCCTCGAGTACCCTGTAAGTGCGCTCCGCCTCGGCGGCATCAACCCGGCTGATAGCGAAGCCCACGTGGACCATAACGTAGTCGCCAGGCTGGGCCTCGGGCACAAAATCAAGGCAGGCGCTGCGCACAATCCCGCCGAACTCCACCCGTCCGACGCGGACGCCGTTATCAAGCTGCGCGTTCAGAATCTTTCCGGGAACAGCTAGGCACATTGTTTTTCTCCGCTTTCCTGGTACTTATCCGGCGGCGCTGTCTGGAGCGTCCATCGCTGCAGCTCCTCGAGTGCAGCCTGCAGTAATGATGGAAGAGCAGCTTGAACCCCTCGACTCAGCGTGTCACCCCATCCGGTCTCAGAAGGCTGCACGCCCAGCAGGACTACCTGTTTGGAGGCCTTGTCCAGCCAGCGCAGGGCCTCCATTAGATCGGCAAAGCCAAGCTGATGCACGCTGGGACTTCCCGGCAAGAGCCCGAGTTGGGACAGGTCAAAACGTGTTAGTGTCCCGCCTGCGGCGCCGGTGTTCACCGCGTCAAGGGCGAGCAGGTGGGTTGCGTCTTCGATCGCGGGCAGCAGATTAAGACCGGTCGTTCCACCTTCGATCACCTCTACACCGCCAGGAACACGGGGATCTTGCCTCAACAGGCGCACAGCGTGCACGCCCACCCCGTCGTCGGAGCGGATCAGGTTCCCCAATCCAAGAACGACAATACGCTTGTTCTCCGTCATGAGCGCTTCTTCTTCCGCTTCGTCAGCCATTGGCCAATCCGGCTGGGTAGCGATTTTTTTAAAACTATGTGACGGCGAACGTCCCGTTCCTGGAGTTCGTAATCCAGCACGAACTTATAGCCGGAGAACATGCTTTCAATCAGCCCGTTGCCTTCCTCGATCGACACCAGCACCGCGCTGTAGACGTGATGTATGGCAAAGGCGATCAAGGCGAACATGCCCAAGAAGTGAAAGAGCCGAATGTACTGGATGTCCACCACGCGCGGGGCCCAGCCGAAAAGCGCCCTCGCCAGTCCGGGGCCGCGAACCTGGCTGTACAGCACCAGGCCGCTGAAGCACTCCCATACCATGATCATGAAGACAAAGGTGTAGGTAAGGCCGGCCAGGGCATTGTGTCCGACGTCGCGAACAGGCTCGCGCCGCAAGAACACATAGTACTTGGCCATGTTTCCCATCGTCTTCCAACGCGGTTTATCGGTAGGAATATAGAAGCGCCAGCTTGCCCAGTAATTCCCGGCAAAGTACCAGTAAGCACGCAAGAGGATCGCCGACAGAAATATGTAGCCGGCAACTATATGCGTAAAACGCATGGTGGCCATGGTGAAAGCGCCCATGCCGCGAGAAATCAAGAAAGGCGAGTGGATGTACCAGCCGGTGACGGACAGAACGGCAATGGAGAAGAAGATCAGCCAGTGCGAGATCCGCACCGGAAGCTCCCAGACATACACGCGTTCCACGGGCTGGATGGGCGGGCTGCCGGAGAGAGCGGGAAATTGACTCGATGTGACCGCCACGATCTACCTCCTATGCGATTTCGCGTTTCGCCAGCACGCGCCCTTCCAGGTCCACGACATGCACGGCACAAGCCAGGCAGGGATCGAAGGAGTGGATGGTGCGCAGGATCTCCACCGGACGCTCCGGATCGGCCACGGGCGTGTTCAACAGCGCCGCCTCGTATGCTCCGCGCTGGCCATGAGCGTCACGCGGACCCGCGTTCCAGGTGGAGGGGACCACGCACTGGTAGTTCTTGATTTTCTTGTCTTCGATCTCTACCCAGTGTCCTAGCGCTCCGCGCGGTGCTTCGTGGAAACCGAAGCCACGAGCCGTCTTTGGCCAGGTATCAGGATCCCATTTCTCACCCGCATGAATGCGCAGGTCGCCGCTTCCCAGGTGCTTCTGAATTTCCGCGACCCACGCCTTTAGTTGGCTTGCCATGATCTTCGTCTCGATGGCCCGCGCAGCGATGCGGCCCAGCGTAGAAAACAGTGCTGTGGGCGGTGCGTTGAGCTTAGCAAGCACACCGTTGACTGCCGTCTGCACGTCCTTGTGCCCGGAGGCATAGGCCACCAGCATGCGCGCCAGGGGGCCGACCTCCATGGGCTTGTCTTGATAACGCGGCGCTTTCAGCCATGAGTACTTTTTGTCGACCTCGAGGTGCTCGAACGGTGGCGTTGGGCCGGTGTAGTGCGGGCGCGTCTCTCCCTGCGATGGATGCAGGGGGGTTTCGTCGCCGTTTTGGTAGTCGTACCACGAGTGCGTGACGTATTCGGTGACATTCGCCGGGTCCATAGGATGGACCTTCGACAAGTCGCGATTAAGGATGATGCCCCGCGGGAAGAAGAAACTGGCGGGATTGTTCACGCTGCCCGAGGGATACTCGCCGTAGGCCAGGAAGTTGCCCAGTCCTTCGCCCCGCGTGAACCAATCGCGATAGAAAGGCGCGACTGCCAGAACGTCCGGGATATAAACCTTGTCCACGAACTCCTGCGCGTCCTCGACGAGCTTCATGAGTAACGTAATGCGCTCTGGATTGATGGGCGCGTCCGGCTCGTTCGGGTCGAGTGCCGTGGCCATTCCGCCCACCAGGTAGGTCTGCAGGTGCGGGTTCTTGCCGCCTAGGACCGCGTGAATGCGGATGAACTCCCGCTGGAAGTCAAGCGCTTCAATGTAATGCGCAACTGCCATCAGATTGGCTTCCGGGGGCAGTTGGTACGCCGGATGTCCCCAGTAGCCGCTGGCGAAGAGGCTGAGCTGCTTGCTGGCAACCAGGGTCTTAACCCGGTCTTGAACGCCCTTGAAGTACGTCGTGCTTGACTTCGGCCAGTCGGAGATGGACTGGGCAAGTTGTGAGGTCTTAGCCGGATCGGCCTTGAGCGCCAGGGTGACGTCCACCCAGTCCAGCGCGTGCAGATGATAGAAGTGGATCACGTGATCCTGAACAAGCTGCGAGCCGCCAATCAGGTTACGAATCAAACGCGCGTTGTCCGGCACTTCAATTCCCAGGGCATTCTCCACAGCGCGGACTGAAGCGAGCGCATGCACCGTGGTGCAGACGCCGCAAATGCGTTGCGTCCAGATCCAGGCTTCACGCGGATCACGTCCGCGAAGGATCAATTCGATGCCCCGGAACATCGTGCCCGAGCTCCAGGCGTCACTGACCTTATTGCCGTCGAGTTGCGCCTCCAAACGCAGGTGGCCTTCAATGCGGGTTACAGGATCGACTACGATTCGCGCCATCTCAGGACTCCTTTCCGCTGGCTGGGCCTTTGGCCTTCGTCTCTTCCGGCTGTGCAGCGTGCGCCTTGGCCATTCGCGCCGCGCTGATGATGCCGTGCGCCGCGGTAGCCGCAGCCACGCCGGTTACAAAGACGGCGCCGATCTCTCCGGCGGTCACGTCCGCGCCGAATCCCGGCACCTGTGGCAACCGCTCATAGAAGGGTGACTTGGTATCCCAGAAGCGGTAGGAAGCGCAGGCAATACATCCGTGTCCAGCTTTGACCGGCCAACTGGTCTGGCCGTTCCACCGTACCGCGGGACAATTGTAAGTGGCCTGCGGCCCCTTGCAACCCATCTTGTAGAGGCACCAGCCCTTGCGATGGCCTTCATCACCCCAGGCCTCCACATAGCGGCCCGCGTCATAGTGCGCGCGCCGCTCGCATTGGTCGTGGATCAGCGCACCGTAGGCGAACAGGGGCCGGTTATAGGGATCGAGCGCAGGCAGTTCACCGAAGGTGAGATAGTGCACGATCACCGCAGCGGTATTCGCGGCGTTTTGCGGGCAGCCGCCAAGGTTCACGACCTTGATGCCCGGCACCGCTTCCTGCACGCCTACTGCCCCAGTAGGATTGGGGCTGGCCGCGACCAGGCCTCCATCCCAGGCGCACGCGCCTACGGCGATCGTCGCCGCAGCGTTGCCGCAGACTTCGCGAGCCATGTCGAGCGCGGTACGCCCGGCGATCGTGCAGTAAATGCCGCCCTCGGCTAGCGGGATGGCGCCCTCAACAACGCATATGTATTTGCCCTTCTCTTCGCGGACCACTCGCTGCAATGCGGCTTCGGCCTGATGGCCGGCGCCTGCCATGATGGTTTCGTGGTACTCCCAGGAGAGGGTTTCCAGGACGACAGAGGCCACATCGGGATGGCTGGTGCGCAGCAATGATTCGGTGTTCCCGGCACAGTCCTGGAACTCGAGCCAGACCAGCACCGGGCGTTTAGCTTTTTCGAGCGCGTCGGCTATGGCGAACGCGTAGCGGCCGGGAAGAGCAAGGACAGCGGCCATCGCGCTACAGAACTTGAGAAACTCGCGGCGAGGAATGCCGCGGTCCGCGAGGGCTTTAGTAAGAAGGCCTTTGGGGGACATCAGGCCACCTCCGGGGAGGCCGCACGCATTCTCGCAGGTGTGCAACCTCAAATCCTCTTTTTTCTATACGAGGAGGCCCGAAGAAGATGTGATGCAGATCACAAAAGTTGCGCGGCATGAAGAACACGGAGACGACAGCAGCAAATCTGAGAATTCGTCGATTTTGCGCACGGTCCTACCAACGCCGACAGTAACATGGACCATCTGGAACATATACCCGTTTCAGGTGTAGCGGCAAATGGAGGGGGATTAACTGCTTCGTAATGTGCGACAACACCGATCTTTTAGTCATTAGGAAAATCAAAATTCCGCGTTGCGCTACAAGAAGCGGGGAGGCCGAGGAGATCGGGACATCGAGCGGTTCAAGAACCCACTCCTACAGAACCTTGCAGTCTTAGCCGTAAATGTACGTAAGGCAT
>CAZFRV010000177.1:0-9227 GCA_964521445.1 uncultured Acidobacteriaceae bacterium | reverse complement strand
CTTTGCTCTATATTTGACATCGGCTTCCTTTCAGTTGGGGAATATCCAGCGAATCTTCATTCGCTGCCTTCGTGATTTCCCCATTGATGGGGCCTCTGGATGGCGTCAACGCGCGAAGCCTCCGGTGAACTCGGTGGACTTTGCGCGTGCCATCCAGGAAGCACATTGCCCTTGGTCCTATCTGTTGTTTAGCGTGCGTTGGTGTGTGATAGTTTTTTCGACTCTTGTCCCGTCGCTTCTGAAGAAGGGGCAACGGTACGCTTTCCCGCTGACGGCTCCATCCGAGCGACGAAGCAGAGCGCCCAATCGTCTCTCCGGAAGGCGACGGGCCAAACGTGGCTTAAGTGGCACGACTCAAGCGCGGAGCAACGCTAGTCTGGAAAGCCTGCGCGAGAGAGAAAGAAATCTCTTATAGTGGAGTTTCCAAAAACAGTAGGCGCGTGGATTTCACGGTTTAGAAACGTTAAGCGAAGTAGTTTCTTCCCATAGGCCTGCTCCGTAAGTTCCAATAGCCATTTTCATTTTGGATTAGAGATGTCTTCAGTACGGCCACTCCGGCCATTGTTTTTTTAGATATTGCATATTCTCACTTCAGGTTTCTTAACATTGATTATGATTTCGGAAACACATCACCGTCCGTGCAGGGCTTGAACGGGCGGAATTCAGAACTTCATATTTCAAAAGAGACACCTATGTTGTCTTATAAGTTACAGATCAGCAAGGCTTTGGAGCTACTGCAAGCCAACTCGTTGGATGAGATCCGGGTAGCGCGGGTCGGAGCGGAGGCTTTCGAATGACGGTTGCACGTTCAGGAAGATCATGTAACTGGAACGTTCATCGCAGGCCTTATGAAGGTAATCGAAGGCGTGGTCCAGATCGTTCAGTGCGACATAAATGAAGGCCGAATAAACCGCAGGAACGTATTTCTGTCGCGAAAGCTCGTGAAGCTCCGCCAAGTCTTTGACGGCTGATTCGCAGTTGCCGGCCAGCGCGTGAGCCACACCCATCAGCATGACCGCCGCGGCTTCGCCCCGGAAGAACGTAAGCGCTCTTTCAAACTCGATGGATCCCTGTTCAGGCAGCCGCTTGTGATGGTAGGACAGGCCAAGCCCGTAGAGGGCCATGGGGACGTTGGGAGCGATTTCCAGTGTTTTCCGATATTGCTCGATGGCGAGATCGTACTGGTGGCTGAAGTAATACGACCAGCCCAGACCCAGGTTGCAGGGGATGGAGAGCGGATCCAGATCCAGCGCGCGCCTGAAGGCTTGGGTGGCTTCCTCCGGGCGGTTCAGCCCCATGAGTAATTCGCCTTGCCACTGATGGGCTGAGGCGTAACCCGGGTTGAGTTCGATGGCGCGCCGTAAGGCCCGCTCCGCGCCCCGCCAGTCCCAATCGTAAACCAGCGTGACGTAACCCAGGGCGGCGTGCGCCTCAGCCAGTGCGTCGTCGATCTGCAGGGCGTTCGCGGCAGCGGCCTTGGCCAGAGGCATGGCCTCGCGGGGCGGCATCACGTCATATCCGGTGCTTCCCAGCACGGCGTAAGCGTCCGCCAGTCCGCTGTGGGCCGGCGCATAAGTCGGGTCCTTGGCAATGGCCTGGCGAAAATATTCGCGGGCGCGCTTTAAGCCGTCAGCGGTGCGATTGTTCCAGAAGTACCGGCCGCGAAGGTAATCCTGGTAGGCCTCAGGATTGACGGGACGAAACTGAGCCAGCCTGGCTTTTTCCGGAGAGCTTACCTTCACCCGAATCGCCCGCGCGATGTCGCCGGCCACCGCGCTTTGCAACGCCAAAACGTCGCGCATGTCTTTCTCGTAGGTTTCCGCCCATAGGTGTTTCTCGGTGACTCCCTCGATCAACCGGGCGGTGTTGCGAACGCGGCCGGCAAAGTGGAGGACGGTCCCTTCGACTACCCAGCGAGCGTCCAGTTCCTGCGCGATCTGGCGTAGCGGCTTGCTCACGCCTTTGTAGGCCATGACCGACGTGCGCGAGGAGACGCGCAACGCTTCCAGCTTCATCAGGTAGCTGATGAGCTCGTCGGTCATGCCATCGGCAAAAAAATCCTGGGCGGGATCGTTGGAAAGATTCGCCAAAGGCAGAACGGCCAGAGATCCCGCTGGGGCCTGTTCCTGGCTGGCTTCTGAAACCGGCGCCACGAAGCGATACCCGCGGCGGGGAATGGTTTCAATGTACTGGTGGTCGGCCGGGCCCTCGCCGAGCACTCTGCGCAGAAGGGAGATGTTGCGGGCCAAGCCGCCTTCTTCCACAAAGGTGTCAGGCCAGACGCGCTGGATCAACTCCTCTTTTTCCACGACCCGGCCGCCGCTCGAGGCCAGCACCAGCAGAGTCTCGATGGCCTTGGGAGCCAGGGGAATGACCTCCGTCCCGCGTCGCAGCAGGCGTTCGCCCTGCTCGATCCGAAACGGGCCGAACTCGTACAAGTGTTTTTCTGGTTGCTTCATGCCCGCAAGGAGAATTTTGTCATAACTTCGTAAGGGCTTGCGAAGGACTTTCCAGGCCGGCCACGCCTATCTTCGGGATGATGAACCCGCTCATTGTACTCCAAACTACCGGAATCTATGGACTCAAGCCCAGGTTCCAGAACCTTGTCCGTCCGCTGGCTCGTTCGATAGCGTCAGCCGGCTTCCGCGCCAACCAGGTCACGGTGATGACCTGCGTGCTGTCGGCCGCGCTCGGGTTGTTTCTGGCTAGTCGTGTAGACTCGCCCCGTCTGTTTCTGATCCTGCCGGCCTTTCTGTTTCTACGCATGGCGCTGAACGCCATCGACGGCATGCTGGCCCGCGAGTTCGATCAGAAGTCCAACCTCGGAGCCTATCTCAACGAACTTGGCGATGCGGTCTCCGACGCCTTTTGCTACCTGCCGTTCGCCTACTTTCCCGGGTTTGACCCTCTCTGGATCGGAGCGGTGATCTTGCTGGCGGTGATTTGTGAACTTTCGGGCATGATCGGCCCGATGATCGGCGCCAGCCGGCGTTATGACGGCCCCATGGGAAAGAGCGACCGAGCTTTTGTTTTCGGCGTCCTCGCTCTGTGGATCGGCGCCGGCGGTCCCATGGGACCTTGGGCGCTATCGCTTCTTCCGAAAGTGCTGGTGGTCTTGCTGGCGGTGACTGCCATCAACCGTATCCGCGGCGGGTTAGCTGAGGTGGAACCCCGCCCTTTGCAGACGTGCGCGGCTCCAGCGGCCGCAACCCGCACCGAGTTCGAACGCTTCTTCGAAACTCATGACGGAGCCAGGTTGTTCTATCGCTACTGGCCCGCCCTGAGCGGAGGTGACCAGAACGCAATCGTGCTCCTTCACCGTGGCCACGAGCACTCAGGGCGCATGACGCATGTTGTGGAAGAGTTGGACCTTCCCAACTTCGCCGTGTTCGCCTGGGACGCTCGGGGCCACGGGCGTTCTGCTTTGCCTCCGGGCAGCTCGCCCAGTCTGGGAACCTTTGTTAAGGACTTGGACTGTTTCATTCGCCATATCTCCACCAGCTATGGCATTCCCGCGCAGAATATCGCCGTGATCGGCCAAAGCGTAGGCAGCGTGCTCGCGGCAACCTGGGCGCACGATTACGCTCCCAAAATCCGTTGCATGGTTTTGTCCGCTCCGGCCTTCAAGGTCAAACTATACGTGCCCTTCGCCCGCACCGCGCTGTGGCTCATGTACCGGCTGCGCGGCGAATTTCACGTCAAGTCTTACGTCAAGCCGCGGGCTTTGACGCATGATCCCGAGCGCATCGCTTCCTATAAGGCCGATCCTTTGATCACACGGCCCATTTCCGTGAGCGTGCTGCTGGGGCTCTATAGCACCAGCGATCGGGTCGTGGCCGATGCCCAGGCGATCCAAGTTCCCACGCAGTTGCTCATTTCCGACTCCGACTGGGTCGTGCATCGCAAGCCACAACTTGAGTTCTTCGACCGGCTGGGATCGTCTATCAAAGAGAAGCATGTATTCCATGGCTTTTATCATGACATTCTCGGCGAGAAAGACCGTTACCTGGCGATGGAGAGTGTGCGGGAGTTCATCGTGACCTCCTTCGCCCGCTCCCGGCGTCCCGCGCCGTTGCTCGACGCACACAAAGGGGGTTACACCAAGAATGAATTTGATGCGTTGAGCCGGCCCCTGCCTCTGCTGTCTCCAAAAAGGCTGCACTTTTGGCTGGCCAAGGCGGCCGTAAAGCTTGGCGGCCATTTCTCCGACGGCATACGTCTCGGTCTCCGGACCGGGTTCGATTCCGGCAGCACGCTGGACTATGTTTATCGCAATCAAGCTTCCGGGACCGCCTTCAGCGGCAAGCTGATCGACCGGATTTATCTCAACGCTCCTGGCTGGCGCGGCGTTCGCGTGCGCAAAGACAACGTCGTGCGCGCGCTACGACGTTCGATGGCGGAGTTGCGGGCCGGGGGACTGCCGGTGCGGATTCTCGATGTCGCTGCCGGACACGGACGCTATGTGCTCGAGGCCCTGGAGCCCGATCCCGGCCAGGCGGACCATGTGCTGCTACGGGACTTCAGCGCGACCAACGCGTGGCTCGGCTGGCTGCTCATCCAACAAAAGAAACTCGAAGGCGTCGTTCGATTTGAAGCCGGCGACGCTTTCGACCGAAAATCTCTCGCAGCCATCCAGCCGCGTCCCACGCTGGGAGTTGTTTCCGGGCTGTATGAATTGTTTCCCGACAACGAGCCGGTCCGCGAATCGCTCGCCGGCCTGGCCGAGGCTATCCTTCCCGGCGGCTTCCTGGTGTACACCGGGCAGCCCTTTCATCCCCAGTTGGAGATGATCGCTCGCACCCTCTCCAGCCACCTCGATGCCAGGCCGTGGGTCATGCGGCGGCGGACGCAGGCGGAAATGGACCAACTGGTGGAGAATGCCGGCTTCCGCAAACTCGAACAGTGGATCGATGACGAAGGCATCTTCAGTGTCTCCATCGCACAACGAGCCGGAGCTTGAATGCGTGCATCTTTTGTGTCCGGGCCTCGACGCACCAGCCTGATCCTGGGATCGCTCTATCTCGCCGGCTGCGCGGGCCTCGGGACTGCGGCTTGCTGGCTGGGAGGAGTAGCGTGGCTGCTGCTGTGGCCGGCTGGCAGCATGCTGGTCGTTGCTCTCGCGTACGTTATCGGATCGCCGCAACTGCTTGGGCAGCGGGACCGGGCCATCGGCTGGGCTTCAAGGATATTGTTGGCTCCGTATCTCGGTGCTGCCTGGCTCAACTCGCGCTGGTGGACGCGCAGCGAACCCCCGGCCCAGGAAATTGTTCCCGGTCTATGGCTGGGCCGCGTGCCCGCGCGTCGCGAGCGCGAGCGATTGCGCATCGCTTCGGTGGTGCATTTGGCTCCGGAGTTGCCTCTCCATGCCGGTGACATTGCCTGCCGCGACGTGCCCATGCTCGACCTGCTGGTGCCGGCAGCCGAGGAGCTGGATGCTGCCGTCAACGCCATCGAAGGCTTGAAGACTTCACGTCCGACTCTGGTCTGCTGTGCCTTGGGGTACTCGCGTAGCGCGATGGCCGCGGCGGCCTGGCTGGTCGCCAGCCACAAGGCGCCGACCGTGGATTCTGCGATTGCCATGCTGCGCGCTCGGCGGCGCCGCGTGGTCCTCAGCGCAGCACATCGCGCCCGGCTCGAAGAGTGGGCGCTGATTCGGAGGAATTAATGGTTCATGAGTCGGAGTTCAGAATCACCTGCTTTCCACCCGGCGGGCGCAAGGCCCCCGGGCCTGCCGGCGCGGAATCCTTTCTTGGCGACATGATCCTGCGCGGGGCCCACTGGATCACCGGCATCCGTGGGCGCTGGCTGGGGTGCGCCCCGTCCGACGCCGGGAGAATCTACTTCGCGAACCACACCAGTCATCTGGACACTGTGCTGCTTTGGGCGGCGCTGCCGGAGCGCCTCCGCAAGAAGACACGGCCCGTAGCTGCCGCCGACTATTGGAAACCGGTGGCTTGGCGGCGCTATCTTGCGGAGCGCGTCTTCCGCAGCGTGTTTGTGGACCGCGACGGCCCGGATCCCGCAGCCACCAAGACCGTGCCCCTGCTCGAAGCGCTGGACGGCGGTGACTCGCTGATTCTCTTTCCGGAAGGGACCCGAGGAACCGGAGCCGAGTTGCAGCCTTTTAAATCCGGAGTCTTTTACATAGCCCGCGAGAGACCCGGCATCGAATTGGTGCCGGTATGGCTGGACAACTGCTATCAAGTATTGCCCAAGGGCGCGGTTCTTCCGCTCCCGCTGCTCTGCACGGCAACCTTCGGTTCGCCGGTAAAAATCAACGCCCACGAAGAGAAAGCAGGATTCTTGCAGCGACTGCGCCAAGCCTTGTTGGATTTACGAAAGGCGTGATCCGGCGGCGAAAGGCAGCCTGGTTACCGCGGACTGGCCAGCGACGGGGCCGAATACTCGGGAAGCTTGTCGTTGTTCTTGTTCGCCCGCTTGATTTCCAGTTCATCGAACAGAATCGATGGGCTCACGATGCTGTGCGGAATATTTGTGACACGGCTGTCCACAAACACGTCATTCCCGGCGGCGATCAAATCGTTGCGCAAAGCCCGGGCGTCCAGGTCGCCGAAGGTTGCTCCGCGCACGAGTTCCTGGCGGCCATCTTTCACCCACACCCGGTACAGAAGACGCGGCGAAAGTTGCCAATCGGTGGCCTCCACGTAGTACCCATAGGGAAGCTGGCGTTGCCGGCAGAGTTCAACGAGTTTCTTCCTGAGATCGTCGGGTGGCACAGGTTCGGCGGAAGTGACAATCAGGTTCCCCAAGCCCGGTCCCGGAGCGGTGGGTGCCACTCGGGCGCGGCCGTGCCCGTTGGACGTGGCAAAGTCGAGAATCGGTTCCCGCCCGACAAGATAGTTCACAAGCTTTCCCTGGTCGATCACGGGAACGCGCATGGCTCTGACGCCTTCGTCGTCGAATTGATAGGAGCCAAGCAGAGGCTGCCCGGCAATTTCGGAAATCGTCGGATCGTCGACAACGGATAGGAAGTCAGGAAGCACCCGGCTTTTGTAGCTGTTGGCGAAAGCTCCCGTGGTCCGCCCAGATTGGCCGGGACGAGGTCTGATGCCCAGGACGTTCTCTCCGACCAGGTTGGCGAAGACCGCGGCAGCCGGGTCGGCCGCGAACAGTACAGGACCGTGATAGTCCTCATCCACGACAGGCGCAGCCCGCAGCTCCTTTAATGTCGCCATCATCTTTGCAGTGCGGGCCCGGAATTCTTCATCGGAAGGAAGCTGTTTGATGTCGTCCACTTCAACGCCATGCGAACGATCAATGCGCATGCCGTCCGAGGCCTGAGCGCTCGCTGCCACATGCAACTCGTACAAGTTCTGGCCGCTTCGCAAGATGGTCCCCTCGGAGGAAACGAAGTAGCGATTCACGGCCTGGAACTTGAGCGACGATTCGATGGACTCGGTCTGGAGGTCGGTCTTGTAGAGTGCGGAGACGCTGCGCAACAGGTTCTGCCAGCGGGCTGTGTCCATCTCAAGCGTGGCTAGAGGGCCGAGCGACTGCACCGGCTCGGCGTGGGCGAAGTCATCCAACTGCTGGTCGACGTTGAACTGTTTGAGCAGTGCCTGCTTGGCGCTGAGAGCTTCCGCCGCGGTCTTGTAAGCCTGGTCGGTAGCCAGCCAAAGCTGATGACGAAGACCGATGACCTCGTTGTCAACAGGTAGGATCTGAGCGGTCCCCTGGCCGGCTCCGAAATAGCTGTCGTGTTTGTAATCGCCGAGCCGAACCACGACCCGGAGGGCCCGATGACGTATGCGGACGTCGGTGAGGAGAGCACCGAAGGCCGCATCGGCATCGTACTCGTCCACGTCGATGACCCGATAGTCGATGTAGAACGGTGCGGCCAGCTGGTCCATCTTCAACTGGGCTTTGGACCGTTCCATCTCCGCCAGCATCGCCTGGAGCAAAGGATCACTCTTGACAGTGGACTGAGCTGCAGCCGTCCTGAAAGACGCCGGCGCCAGGAGCAACAGGATCGTGAGGCTGCGCCAAAATCCGCAGCTGCGCATTTGGCCGGTCATCGCGAGCCCTCGCCACTGGCAGGTTGGGACGATGGGTTCGGCTCAAATCCGGGAGGCGCCAGGATGGGTGGCCGGTGCAGAGTATGCGCCCGCTTTTGTACTTCAATATCAGAGAACAGCATGGCGGGGGCCGCCGCTGAAACCGGCACGCTGCCGGATTCAGCCACGCAAACGCCGTTGAATACCGCTGTCTTTTGTCCGGTGACCAGGATGCGATTCATGGCTGACAAAGGCGTGCCCACGATGTCGACGCCACGCACCAGTTCGTCCGGTCGTCCGTCCGGATAGACTCGCCACACCAGCACCGGCAGCACCTGGAAGGCCTGGGGCATGGTTCTCTGAGTGAGCGTAAATCCTCCCTGGATGTCTTCGAAGTACAGCCCATAAGGTTTGCCTTGTTTCTTGATCTCCGCGATAAATTGCTGCCGCAGTTCCGCGTCGCTCACCGTGCGGCTTGAGGTCACGATCAGGTTTCCCTGGCGGCCGACAGGCATGGCGCCCGCTTGCCCCCGGCCGTGTCCATTGGATTTTTCGAAACCCGTGATGGGCATGCGCGCCATCAGGAAATTCTTGAGGATCCCATCCTGAATCACATCCACGCGGGAGGCGCTGATGCCTTCGTCATCGTACTTGTACGTGCCGCTGAGCTCGGTCCCGTTGACACTTTGCAGGGTCGGATCATCGGCCACGCTGAGAAACTCCGGAAGCACCTGCTGGTTGATCTTCTTGGTGAAGGTCTGGCCTTCGCGTTCGCCGCGCTGGCGCTGGCCTTCGATGCGGTGTCCAAGCACTTCATGAAAAAACACAGCCGCGGCTTTTCCCGAGAGCAGCGCCGGACCATCGAATGGTTCAGCCAGGGGCGCACTGCGCAAGCTCTTCAGGTCTGCCGCCATCTTTTCAACCCGGGCAGCGACTTCAGTGTCGCTGGGCAGGCGGTCGAGGCTGCGGGCCTGGAAGGTTTCCACGCGAAGCAGTTCCATGCCGTCGTCAGCCCGTGTTTCAGCTTGAATGACAACCCTCACCAATACGCCTCCGGTGATCACCCGGCTGCCTTCCGTGGAAACGAAGTAAGACCGCAAGCTTTGCGCCGTCACGATTGCGGCCGAGGAGTAGATGTAGGGATACTTGGCAAGGCCTGCCGAGTACTGGCGGGCGAGACGCTCCAGAGCCTTCCGGTCCGGCAGAGCGGGC
>CAZFRV010000176.1:0-6474 GCA_964521445.1 uncultured Acidobacteriaceae bacterium | reverse complement strand
CGATGCCGCGGGATGTCGACGTCGATCCCCTTGAGGTTATGCTGACGCGCGCCGCGTACCAGGATCGCGGGCAGACCGGCCTCGGACGAAGCGCGCCCCTTCTTCGCGGCTGTCCTCGGCGTTTTTCGTTTGGCCGAGCTCTCGGCGAAAAGCGAGATCGCCGTGACCGCCGCTTACCGCAAGTACGGCGACCTTGGTTCGGCGGCGCGGGAGTTGCTCGAAGCCAAAGCCCCGCGTAAGAGCTCGCTTCGGGTCGCCGACGTCGCTGCGGCCTTCGACGAGATGGCTCGCACTTCCGGCGTCGCCCCGAAGGCGCGACTGCTCCAACACCTCCTGGGCCGCGCCACCGCGCTCGAAGCCAAGTACATAATCAAAATCATCGGCGGCGACCTGCGCATCGGGTTGCGCGAGAGCCTGGTGGAAGAGGCGATTGCCCAGGCCTTCAACGAGTTGCTGGCCGCCGTGCAGCGCGCCAACATGCTGCGGGGAAGCATTGCCGAGACGCTGGAGCTGGCGGCCGCGCACTCGCTCGCCGGCGCGCGCATGCGGCTGTTTCATCCGCTGGGCTTCATGCTGGCCAGCCCCGTGGTTGACGCTGAAGAAGCTCTTTCCTATTTCTCCCGCGCCGCGCTCGAAGACAAGTTTGACGGCGTCCGCGCGCAAGCCCATTGCGGCGGCAAGGCTGACGACCGCGCGCGCATTTTCTCGCGCACCCTCGACGAGATCAGCGAATCGTTCCCTGAGCTGCCCCCGGCGCTGGGCGCTTTTCCCGATCCGGTGATTCTCGACGGCGAAATCCTGGCGTGGGACGCGCGCGACGGCCGCGCCCTGCCTTTTTCGGCGCTGCAACAGCGGCTGGGCCGCAAACGCGTTTCCGAAGAGCTGGCCCGCGAGATTCCGGTGATCTACATGGCGTTTGACGTCCTCTACTCAGGCGGCGAGCTGATCATCGACCGGCCGCTGGAAGCCCGCAAAAAAATCCTGGAGCAGGTCTTTGCTTCGGCGCCCGAAGGCGGCTTCGTGGTGGATGCCAACGTTGCCGGGCACCGGCAAAGGCGGCTGGCATTCGATCCAATTCCGTCTGCCGACGCGGGCTTGTCGCGGGTGATGCTCTCGAGTTCTCTGCCGGCCGGCAACGCCGCCGAGGTCGAACAAGCTTTCCTTGTCGCGCGCGAGCGAGGCAACGAGGGCTTAATGATCAAGGACCTCGACTCTGCCTATACTCCAGGCCGACGCGGCAAGTCCTGGCTGAAACTCAAGCGCGAGCTGGCCACGCTCGACGTGGTGGTCACCGCCGTGGAATGGGGACACGGCAAGCGCGCCGGCGTGCTCAGCGATTACACCTTCGCGGTGCGTGACGAGAATGACGAGCTTCTCGACATCGGCAAAGCCTATTCCGGCCTGACCGATGCCGAGATTGCAGAGATGACTCCGTGGTTTCTGGAACACACTTTGGAAGACCAGGGCTTCCGGCGCACGGTCGAGCCCAAGATCGTGCTCGAAGTTGCCTTTAACAACATGACGCGCTCGGATCGCCATTCGAGCGGCTTCGCGCTGCGCTTTCCGCGCATCGTGCGTCTGCGTCCGGACAAGCCGCCCGAGGAGATCGATACGCTCAAGACCGTCGAAGAGATTTATGAAAGACAGTCGAAGCCCGGCAAGGCCCGGTGACGGCGCAACAAATGCCGGGAAGGCGGCGCCAGCCTCGGCGCTGGGTAGGGATTGGAGTTAGCTCTGGTCAGAGAAACGATCCGTACGTCCCACTGTCCCCACGGGAACCACGCACCCGGGGTGAATGGTGCACAGAGCGTTTTCGAACTGGATGGTGGTGTGGTGTATGTGGAAGCCCGCCAGCAGTTCGGTGACGCGGCGCAGAATCTCCTCGCTCTCCGAGAGCGGCATATCGGCGATACGCACGTGGCAGGAGAGGGCATGGTTATCTGAACCGATGCTCCACACGTGGACATCGTGGACATCTTCAACCCCCTGAATTGCGGACATGTTGAGGACGATCTGCTGCACGGAGATTCCCGCCGGAGCCCCTTCGAGGAGGATGTTGAGGGTCTCGCGAATGATGCCGAGCGACGACCACAGAATCAGGCAGCCGATCCCGATAGAGAGCGCCGGGTCAATCCAATGGCGCCCGGTCAGCAGGATGCCCCAGCCGCCGGCGATCACCGCGGCGGTGGAGAGCGTGTCGCCGAGTTGATGGATGAAGGCGCTGCGAATGTTGACGTCGTGGGCTTCGCGAAACAGGAACCAGGAGATGGTTCCGTTCATCACCAGGCCCGCGGCCGCCACCCAGATCATGATCCTGGCCTGAACCTCCACGGGATGCGTCAGGCGGAGGACGGCTTCATAGAGGATGTAAAAGGAGATTGCCACCAGAGTCAGCGCGTTGATGAAGGCCGCCAGCACGCCGGCGCGATGATAGCCGTAGGTCTTGGTCATGTTGGGTGGACGTCCCTGAATGAAGACGGCAACCCAGGAGAGAAGCAACGCCAGCAGGTCGGTGACGTTGTGCCCGGATTCGGAGAGCAGAGCCAGGCTGTGCGCCCGCAGTCCTGCCACCAGCGTCACCAGGACATACACGAACGTGGCTACCAGCGAGTAGCGCAACGCCCGGGCGCTTCCATGGTGATGGGAATGGGAGTGCGTATGGGACGGCTGGCCGTGCATGCTTCGAGTTTACCGCCTCTATCCATCATAGGGAACCCGAAGGTTCAGGTTGGCAGAAGGATACCCAACTTGGGCACCGGAAACTTCACCTGTGCGGTCCAAAAACCCGCTCTTGGCGCGACACGGAGGCAAATTCAGGAATCTAAAGAGAGCAGCGGGCGCGCAGTTCCGGCGCTTGCATGGCCGCAACTGGCGGGAAACATGCACCACGGACCGTCGAAGTCCAATTGGATGCGGTCTCAAGACCGTCAGCCAATGGGAGAAAGCCCAGCGCGAGGATTTCATGAGAAGAATTGAGAGCGTACTGTTGCTGGTAGTGATGGCGTCGCTGGGCCTCGCCGCTCAAGCACCCGAGAGCGCGCCGAAAACCGATGATGCCGCGCAAGTGCGCGAGAGTGCGCCTAAGCCTGATGCCGCGCGTCAGAATGCAGCGGGTCACGATGTAGTTCCTCCCGTGCAGCAGACGGCAGCCGAAGCCGCGTCCGTCTCCACCTCAGCCTCGGCTTCCTTCAGCCCGTTGCCTACCGATGTTTCCACTCCCACCGCTGTCCCGCCGGCCAACTCTGAGTTGCAGTCACAGATTCAGGAAGCGCTGAGTAGAGACCCCGCTTTGAGCAAGTGCAGCGTGATCGTCGCCGCTTCAGCGGATGGGATCGACCTTACCGGAAACGCCGGCAGCAGTAGGGAAAGATTGGCCGCGTGGAGGCTGGCTGAGTCGTATGCGCGCGGGATGAAAGTTGCGAACCATATTGTCGTCAACGGATCGGATGGAAAACCGGCGCCGGCGGCCCGTCACGACACTCCTGCTCCCGCGACCAACCCCCCGCCTGCGACTGCCGCCTCGCCTGGCAGCCAAAACAACCGGCAATGAATTTCACAGAGAGCAAAGGCCGGGCCGGCGCGCTTGCTGGCCTTTCACGGCCGCCAGAGTTGGGAAAGTTCTCGGCCCTGCATTCAACCCGCGAAGCCCAGCGTGGGCTGCAGGGCGACGCCTTCCAAACGCAGGAGTTTTTCCTTGATTTCCAGGCCGCCTCCGTAACCGGTGAGCGTGCCGTCAGAGCCAACCACGCGATGACAGGGAACGATAATCGCCACCGGGTTCCTGTGATTGGCCTGGCCCACGGCGCGAAATGCGGCGGGACGTCCCACTTTGCGGGCAAGCTCGCCGTAGGTACACGTGGAGCCGTAGGGGATTTCGCACAGGGCTTGCCAGCAGGCTCGTTGAAAGGCCGTGCCCTGCAGATCCAGCGGGCAGGTGAAAACGCGCAGTGAACCGCGAAAATATTTCTGCAATTGGTCGGCATAGGGTTCAAGCTGCGCGGCCGATTCGGTGAAAACTGCGCCATTGCCGGCGGTGAGCGGTTGCCCGCGGTCAAACATGAGCTGTTGCAGCCCTCTTGCTGAAGCCGCCAACAGCAAAGGCCCAACCGGGGAGGACATGCGCCAGTACCAGAGATTCGCTTTCACCACAGAAAAATACTAGCAGTAAATGCGTTCCCGCAGAACCAGCACCTTACAACACAAGACATTCAATGCACATCTACCTCAACATTGCCGCCAGAACAACGGCGCTGGCAAACTGCGAGCATCGGGATCAAACTCCGCGCGGTGGGGTCCGCAGCCAACCAGCACTTTCCGGATCGCGACGGCGCAACGCATTTTCATAATTCTTAGGGCTAAGGGTTCCTGGGTTCCATGGATCTCGGCGACACAGCAGCAAGCGCCAATCAAGTCGGCGCTCTCCGTAGTTCGAGAATCATTTCTTCTCTCCTCCTCTTCCTCTTCGCCACACCTGGCTCACTTCAACTTCTGGATAGGGCCAAGTGACCATGGAGATCCGCGCACTGATCCTCGTGAATTCGACGAACTCGGCAAGGGCCTCGCAATCGGCATTTCCGGCCGCACCGCTGGCGTTACTCGACGTTGCCGGCCGGAGCGGTCTCGACCGCCTGGCCGAGCGCCTGCAACGCCAGGGAGTCTCACGGGTGACAGCGATCATCGAAGGCGACTCCGCACTGTCGGGGCCCTCAGTCGCGCTGTCGCCGGGAATCGAGCGCCAGACGGTGCCGGCTGACCGCTTCTGGCGAGCCAGCGAGAACGCCTTCAACGATTTAGGACAAGGCAGCACCGACGTAGTGCTGCTCATCCGCCTCGGCGCTTATCTCGAACTGGATGTTGAGAAGTTGGTGCAGTGCCATCTCGAGGGACGGCGTCGCGTGACTCGTGCCGTCGAGGGCCGCTCGCCTCTCGACGCGTTCTGCGTTTACGGCTCTCGCCGCAACGATGCTGCCTCCATATTCCGCAGCCGGTTTGGCAGTTGCCGCGGCGATTGGACGCCTTTCCCGCACGAAGGCTACGTCAACGCGCTCGCTGACTCGCGCGATCTGCGCCAGTTCGCCATCGACATGCTGACCCTGAAGACGGAGACGCGCCCGTCGGGGAAGGAAATCCGCCCCGGGATCTGGATTGCGCCGCAGGCCGCGATCGAGAAAGGCGCGCGCCTGGTGGCTCCGGCTTTTGTGGGAAGCTCGGCGCGAATCCGCTCTGGGGCCGTTGTGACTCGCTGCACCACCATTGAGCATCATGCCGAAGTGGACTGCGGAACGGTGGTGGAAAACTCGACCCTGCTCCCGTATTCCTCCGTCGGAGCCGGACTGGACCTGGCGCATTCCGTGGCGGGCATGGGACAGATCGCCAACCTGCGCCGCGGTGCGACGGTGGAGGTATCGGACGCTTCATTGTTCGGCCTGGTTTCGGCAACCGGAGGACGCAAGCTTTGGAGCAGAGCCGCGCATCTTCCGCGGAAACTGTGGCAGGCGATTTCCCAGCCGGCCGATTCGACTTTGCATCCGGAGGTCGCCGAAGGCGAACCTGCGGTTGCTCCGGTGTTGAACGAAGCCGTTTCTGAAACAAAAACTGCGGGCGAGTTTGCGCCCAATCTGGCGGTAGCGACAAGAAGGTATGGAAACCAATAGCAAACCGGTGGTGGTCAAGAAAATGCCGAAGCGGCTGAACCTGCGCGCAGCGCGTGAGTTCCTCCAGGACGTGCAGGTATTTCTCGACGCCGACCGTCCGCAATTGGTGTTCGACCTTTCCCAGGTGCAGCAGCTGGATGCAGCCGGCGTAGAAATGTTGCTGTACTGCATGTCTGAAGCCCACAAGAGAGATGGCGACCTGAAACTGGCGTCCCTCTCCCCGCAAGCCGCCGTCATGCTGGAGCTGACGCGCACCGAGCGCCTGTTTGAGATCTACGAAACCTCCACGGACGCTGTGCGCAGCTTTAGCGGCTTTCTGCCCAACGCCATGCGGCAACAGCTCCTCCACGAGAAACGCACCAGCCCGCCGGCAGCAGCCTGAGGAAACTACCATCTAACGTGACGCCACAAGACACCATTGCGACCCTTCCAGAGAAGCCGAATCTTCTGCTGGCTGTGGCTGCGCACCTGCGCCGCAAGGATGCCAAGGCCGCGGTGTTGAACGGCAGCATCATCATGCTGCTGAGTTCGTCGCTGGTCAGCGGGTTGAACTTTGCCTACAACGTAGCGATGGCGCGGTTGCTCGGCCCCTCGAAGTTTGGCCACGTCACCGCCTCCGTGACCTTGCTCATGCTGGCCTCGGCTGTGACGCTGTCCTTCCAGTTGGTGTGCGCGAAGTTTGTGGCCCGCAATCAGACGGCGGGCGCCAAAGCCGCGCTCTACCGATCACTGCTGGGCAAAGCCTGGATGCTCAGCCTGGCGCTGGGAGCTGCCTTGACCGCCAGCCGCGGGATCGTTGCCGGCTACCTGCATATCCCCG
>CAZFRV010000175.1:0-14162 GCA_964521445.1 uncultured Acidobacteriaceae bacterium | reverse complement strand
CGAGCGTGCTGGTCTTGGGATCCAGCTTCCAGCCCATGATGGCCTGGACACACCAGACGCCCAGGATCACCGCAATTACCAATGCCAGCCAGTAGATCAGCTTGCGCAGGGTGCGCCGCCAGGCGGCGAAGGCGAGAAGACCGCGAAAGCCCTTATCGGCGCAGAACAGAGCGAACGGCAGGAGCAGTCCCGGTAGAACCACCCAGCGCAGGATCGAGACCAAGCCGCTGTAGATGCTGTCCAACCGGGATTCGCTGATCATCCTTCTCAGCCACGCAGGAAACTCGGATCGCAGATAGCCCGGGACAGTCATTTCGTAATCGTCCAGGCGTCCGATCCAGTGACGCACGAAGAAGAAGATCAGCGCCCAGACAAAGATCGCGGGCAAGTGCTTGAGGGCTGTTTTGAAGGCTGGAGGTAGTTTGGACGCTTTGTCCTGATGCGCGCTTTGAAAGTAGTTGAGCGTGCCGCCGTGCAGCAACAGGGCCGCGGCCACGATCACCAGAATCAGCAGAAAACTGAACAGCAGGTTCCACCAGTGGGCTTCTGAAATGCGCAGCCACCACACGAAGGCAAGAAAGAGGGCGGCGTTGCCCCCGAAGTGCACGAGCCAGAGGCGCCAGTTGTTTAGGGCGAGCACCACAGCATCTTTGAGCGGGCTCCAGCGGGCCATCACTTCACCTCCAGGGTTGCGGCATCCGTGGTGGCAAGGACGGATGGCTGATACATGGGCTGCACCGACGCCGGACTGATACGGAACTTGCCTGGGTTCACGATCTTCAGCAGGTAAACGTACTCCTGGTGGCCGTTGAAATAAGTCTGGAAGAACGCGGCCCGATCGTCATGGAACTCGCGCCGCGTGAACCAGAAGCCCCACCAATCGGTCTTCTGCTTCAGTTCATACAGGTCGTCGCGCTGGACGAACTCGGCGCCAGCGGGTATCGGATCCTCGATCAGCAGGTATCGCCACTCGCTGCCGTTCACGCTCAGCCGAACGGCGATCACGTCGCCGGAGTGGACGTCGCCCTGCAACGGCTGGAGATCGTAAACGATGCGGTCCTGGACCTGCTGCGGCGCCATGCGGTAGTAGTCGCGGGTGATGTTGAGCGAGAACTTGTTGTTCTGGAAATACTTCTTTTCCGCGCTGTAGTATTCGCCGCGGGCCGACCAGTAGAGCCGCCCGGTTCCCGACTTCTGAATACGAATCGCGTTGGCCCCCTGGCGAAGCTGGTCGGAGGTGAGATTGATGTGCGGCAGTTCGCTCTTCATGGTGTCCGCCTTGGTGAAGTGCCGCGACAGTACCTTGTTGTCGTTGACATACACATCGGCGGTGAAGTCGGCGTCGAATTCATGCGTGACCTTCACGTACTCCAACAGCCCGAACACCACCATGGACGTCTGCTTGGTGCTGAGCCAGTAATATCCGCCGTCGCGATGGTTTACCAGCCACGCGGCCGCTTTGGGCAGGAGAGGGCTGTCCGGTTTGGTCAGGCTGAGCAGGCGCAGCGCGTAGGCCGTGCTTTCCACGGAGTCGTCGATATAGAACTCCATCAAATAGTCGTAGTCGGAGGGCCAGTGGGCTTCCGCGTCATCGGCTCTAACCTGCTTTTCCAGCAGCGTAGCGACTTCGCGGTCGCGATTATCACCGGCGGTATGCAGCGCCAGGCCCAGCATCGAGAGCCCCTGCGATGACATGTCACTGCGACGGCGGTAAGCTTCGTCCAGCATCTTGGCGTCCGAGCTCCCGGCGAGCGCCAGCGCGTACACCACATAGGCGCGCAGATCAGGACGCATGTTCGGGTACTGCTGCAATTGCTTCTTCAAGAAGTTCTGGCCGTTGGCGAGAGCTTCGGGTTTCACCTGGTAGCCGGCCGCCTTCGCCTGAGAGAGTCCGCTGACCACGTAGGCCGTCATGAAAACGTAGCTTTGGTCTTCTTTCCACCAACCCCAGCCGCCGTCATCGTGCTGGAAGTCATAGAGGCGGTCCAGTCCGGCGCTGATCTTCTTTTGTAGTTCCGGCGTGTCGATGGTGGATTGCAGGTTCAGATCCTTCATGGCCTTAGCTACCACCACGTTCGGCAGGAAGCTGGACATGGTTTGCTCGGTGCAGCCATAGGGATACGAGGTCAGGAAGTCCAGGGCGCCGAAGATGCTGCCGGCGATCGAGGGACTGATACTCACGCTCAGCGACGGCGCCGCTGTCGCGGGGTCGCCGGGGAGATTGACTGTGGCTTGCGCCTGGCCGGAGACGTCGGCGACCGCGCCCGACTTGCTGTCGGAAAGCTTCACGCCGAAGGGAATCACGGGCAGCGTGAGTTCCATGGCGTCCGATTCTTCGTTGGTCAGCGCCTTGGCCAGCAGATCAGACTCGTGAACATTCTGCGCATGCACATGCCAGTCCACGCGAGCGTCGGCCTTGCTGGCGACGGTCACCTGCTGCGGGCCGGTCTCCTGTTGGGTCAGACCCTTGGTGTCGAGCGACATCTGCGCGTTCTTGGTATCAGCCAGGTAGTTGTGGACGATGGTGGAGACGGTCACATCATCGCCCTGGCGGAAGAACCGGGGCACGGCCAGACGCACCATCAGGTTCTTGCGCACGATCACGCGGTTGACGGCGCTTCCGACCTTGGTATCCACGGTGGCGCCGCGGATGGTGGCGCGCCAGGTCGTGAGCGAATCCGGGAATGTCAGCTGCGCCTGGGCGTGTCCGTTCTGGTCAGTGCGGACCTCGGCCAGCCACAGCGCGGTGTCCGGGAAAAGCTTGCGGACCTTGGGCTGCACCAGCGGCTCTGAGGGCTTGAGTTGCGCCAGCCGCGGATGTTTGCCGCCAAAATCATTGGCCAGCATGATGGGCTTGGTGCCGGCCTCGCCGGTGAAATAGAAACTCAACGACGAATCAGTCTCCACGCGGTCGCCGATGTTGCCGTAGAAGAAGCCGTGGATGTCCTGAAGGTTGTCGGGCTCGATGGCGTAGATCGCCTCATCCACCACCCCCACGCTGAACTCGCCGGCGACGGGATTGCCGGCGGCATCGCGAGCACTAATGTTGTAGGTGGCCGCCTGGCCGGGTTCGAACTGCGGCTGCGAGGGATCAATCGAGACGGTCAGCCTCTGCTGATCGGCCGGCACCTTCAGGTTCTTGCCACCGGTGTAGAGCGTGTTATCGTGCACAAAGACGGCCGACACAAAGACGTTGGGCTGGTTCTCGGCTTGGATGGGCACGTTCACCATCACCGAACGTCCGCTGGCCTTCACCACCTGTTTGGTCTGAATGGTCCGGCCCTCGGTGGTCACCAGGACCTGCGCGTCGGCGACGTTGGTCATGATCATCAAGTGCGCGACGTCGCCGACCTTGTAAGACTTCTTGTCGGCAATGATCTGTACCTGCTTGCTCTCTTGCCAGCTTTCCTGTCCGGCTCCGGGAATCCACAGCCAGGTGGAATCTTCTATGTCGCGGCCTTCGGGAGTTCTGGCCGTGACCTTGACGGTCATGCTTCCCGTCTCTCGCGACGACACTTCCACGGTACCGATGCCGTCTTTTCCAGTCTGACCATCGCGCGAATCCACCGCCTTCATGCCTTCGCGGTAACGATAGCGCCCGATTTCCACGTGGAAAGAAGTCTGTATGGGATTGCCGTCGTAATCTTTGGCGGTGACGGTAAGCTTGATGGCCTCTCCCGGCTGATACATGTACTTCTCCGCGTTCACTCCGACGCGGAAACTGCCGTAGGTGGCAATCACCGAGTTGTATCCGGAGATCTCCCGGCGGCTTTCGTCGGTGACCCGGGCTTCCACGCGGTAACGCAGGTCCTGCTTGTGGGGGTCCAGGGTGGTGGGAATGGTGATCTTCAACCGTCCGTTGGCATCAAGTTTTCCGGTCTGCTCGGAGAGTTGTTCCCCGCCGTAATCGGGTTCGTCTCCGCCGGCGTTATCGCCTTCGGCGCCCATGTTACCTTCATCCGCGTCGGCGCCTTCATATTCGAAGAACGGCGACCAGTACTGCGACCGGTGGACCACGTACTTCACCTGCGCTCCGGCTACCGGTTCGCCAAAGTAGTATTTGGCTTCGATGGTAGCGGTGGCGCTCTCTCCCTGCAGGATCCGCGGCTTGTCCGGAGTGACCCGGACTTCATATTCGGGCTTCTTGTACTCTTCAACCTGGAAGCCGCCGTTCATCCCGTAGCGCCCGCCGCTCGCCGCGCTGACGGAAATAGAGTAGTAACCGAGCGCAGCGTCGGTTGCCAGGTTGAAATCCCCATGAACGCTGCCGAACTGCGACACTGCGGCGCTGGACTGGAAGACCTGCTTGCCGGTTGGGTCCTGAACAGCGATTTGCACTTGCTGGCCCGCCGGGACGCGATACTTCTCGCCGCTTCGCGTGCGCAGGATTCCTTTGAAGTGTACGGGGTGGCCTGGCCGATAGACGGGACGGTCGGTATAGATGTAGCCGGTCCAATCCTGGCTGGGATCGCTGCTGATGTTCAGGTAATAAGGAGCCACCATGGCCACATCGTTGCCATGCTTGGCTAGGATACGGATGTCTTGGGAGCCGGGGCTGGGGCTGGCCGAGTCCAGCGGAATCAGGCTGAGGCCCTGGGCGTCCGTCTGGGTAGAGGCGAGCTTCTTGTGTGCCGCCCAAACTTCTACCTGCGTTCCCGGGATGGGATTGCCGGCCCGGCGCTCCACCGAAAAGCTCAATAGCTGTCCGGGAGCGGTCTTGGTCACTAGCGCCAGCTCGCTCACCATCAGCACCGTATAGGCGCGCAAGGCGCCGTCGGTGGCTTCCACCACGTACACGCCTTTGTCCAAGGCCTCCACCGGAACGTCCTGGCGCTCGGAGAAGAACTGGTTGGGGACCTCCTGGCGCCATCGGGCCACAAGCTGCTTGCTGTTCAGCAGAGGAACCTGGGCGAACATGACTGCTGTGCCCAGATGACTCTTGCGCTTTTGCCCTTGTTCTTCACGGATCTGGGCGCGGGAATGAGCGGAAAACTGTTCGCGGAAGAAATCGCGGATGTCCACCCACAGGTCGTGCTTCCAGTCGTGGAAACGCTCAATCCAGGTTTCTTCTTCAATCTGCTCTTTGGGGCCGAAGTGGCCGGCGCCGAAGCCGTGAACGTCGCCTAGTTGTTCGAAGAACAGGACCGGGTCGTTCACCCGGTAGAGGCGAAATTCCAGGGCCGGGACGTCGCGGGTGTAGAGATGGACCGTGGCTTTCTCGCCGGGGAGAAAGGTCTTGTCGGTGCTGAGAGAAAAGTAGGGCGAGGCGGCAGCAGCCATGGCCGGAAACAGCAGGGCGACGACAAATGCGGCGATCAGGAATCGGGCGCGCTGCATGATTACTCCGCCTCTCGCAGGATGTTCCATCTGTACACTCCCAGAAAATTCGTATTGCCGGGCGCCGGGCGCCAGCGCGGCGAAGGATGTTGCATCAGTTCGGCGACGGTGGTTCGCCGCATCTCTCCCGGAGACTTGCCGATGGGGCCGGTGTGATAGACCAAAATGTCGGCTTCCGAGCTGCTCTTATCGAGCTGGCTGTGGCCGACGAAGATCATGGAGTGGTACGGCGAATTCTGCTGCAACTGGCGAAAGAAGAGAAGGTCGCCAGGCTGCGCCAAACCCACGTCGCGCGAGAGAAAGGAGGTGTTGAGACGCCACAAGGTCTTGGCGTCGGCAAACTCGGCGAAGGTCGCCGCGGCATCGTCGTCGCCGGAGGCCACGCGGATCCGGAACAACGCGGCCCCCAACGGCGTGTGCGGATAAGCGTACTTCTTGACCGAGGGCAAGTAGGCCAGCGCTTCCAGCTTGTTTTCCGCCAGCCATTCGGCGGTGTGCAGATGCAGCGCGTTGCGATAGGCGTAGCGCAAGAGCGCGGCACAATCGCTGATTTCCGCCGGTAGCTCCTGGGGTGGTCGAAGAGCTTGATACTCGGCGATGGCGGTGAACCAGCCACGGAAGGCCTGGCGGTCCCCGGCCGAATCCAGGCGCAGGAAGTCCGGGGCGCCGTCCCGGAAGCTTTCCCGGAGTGCCGGTACCGGCTGCGCGTGCGCGCCCGCGCTAGTTCCGCCCGTTGGACCCAAGGCGATCAATACCACGGCGCACACCTGGCAGCTACACCACAGCTTGGCTCTGGTCCTGGTCATCGCTTGCTTTTCGGGGGCTGCCATATCAAACCAGTTCAGGCGCACTAAATCAAGAACTGTTTCAGCCCGGTCAGACGGATTGCAATCGGCGCGCCAGGGGAGAAAACCGCCATTTTCCGGGGAACAGGAGTCTGAGTGCCGGTACTGGGCCGTGTCACGCTGGAGGCGTTGTGTCGGCGCGGCCACGAAAAGTTCTTCCTCTCTCCTTGACGCTCTAGGAAAGCCTTGCTATCCTCCTAGGGCGTCTAGGAGGCAAGGTGGGCAAGCAACTTGAACTGTTGCAAGGGACGCTGGACATGCTGATCCTGAAAGCTGTCTCTCTCGGCCCCCTGCACGGATACGGCGTACTGCTGCGTATCCAGCAAATCTCCGGCAATCAACTGGAGATCCTGCAGGGCTCTCTCTATCCGGCGCTTTACCGACTGGAGCACCAGGGGCTCATTGCCGGCGAGTGGGGCGAGTCAGAAAACAAACGCAAGGCCAAGTTTTACCGGCTGACAGCGGCCGGCCGCAAGAAGCTGCTCGCGGAAACCGAGAACTGGAACCGCATGGCGGACGTGATTGGCGCCGTCCTGAGCCGGAAGCCGGAGGAAGCATGAGCGTACTGTCCAGGCTTCGGTCGTGGTGGAAGGCCGTGGTGCACCGCCCGCAGATGGAAACTGAGCTGGAGCGGGAGTTGCGTTTCCACGTTGAGTCGTACGCCGCCGATCTGATGCGGGCTGGCATGTCCCGAGAAGATGCTCTACGCCGGGCCCGGCTGGAGTTGGGCACGATTGCCGTTCAGAAGGAAAACTGCCGTTCTTCTCTCGGGCTTCGTCCTTGGGACGACCTGCGCGCCGACCTGCGTTATGCTATCCGGCAATTGTGGTGCGCGCCGGCTTTCACCGTGACTGTCTTGCTAGTTCTGGCCCTGGGTATCGGCGCCAACGCTGCCATGTTTTCGGTGGTCGATGCCACCCTTCTACGCTGGCTGCCGTACCATCGGCCCGGCCAGCTGGTCAGCCTCAATGTCGCCGATGCAAAAGGCGAGTCGGGATGGCTCTTTTTCGCCGACGTCGAAGAGTGGCAGCGCCACAACCAGACTCTGGCCGGGCTTGCTTATTACGGGGGAAACCGGAAGTTTGCAGAAACCCCCAGGGACGGGCGGGACCTTCCCGTGATCGAGGTCAGCGCCAATCTCTTTGAAGTCCTCGGCGTGTCGCCGGTCCTGGGACGCGGTTTCCGCCCTGAGGAGCAGACGTCCGGCCGGGAAAAGATAGCAATCCTGAGCGAGCCGGTGTGGAGAAGTCTGTTCGCCGCCGATCCGGCTATCGTGGGCAAGCAGATAAAACTGGATGACGAGCCCTACACCATCGTCGGCGTCATGCCCAGGACGTTTCTCTTTCCTGCCGATGACACTCATCCGCAGATATGGATTCCTGTCGCTCTCACCCAAGATCTCCAGAGACGGGATTTTTCCGCGCCCAGTTACTCCGTCATCGCCCGGCTCGGCGACGGCGTAACCATCCCCAGGGCTGAGGCGGAACTCTCTGGAATTCAGGCGCATCTGGCGCGCCTCAACACGATGATGGCGGCTGACAAGGCTCCTTCCCGCGTCCAAGCCGCCATCTATCGTGACACTTTGGTGAAAGATGCGCGGCCGGCGCTGCAAGCGCTTTTGGTTGCGGTCGGAATCATCTGGTTGATTGCCTGCGCCAACGTTGCCAGCCTGATGCTGGCCCGGGGCATGGCCCGGCAGCGCGAGATTGCCGTGCGCGGCGCTTTGGGCGCCAGCCGCTGGAGGATTGTGCGCCAGTTGTTCACAGAAAGCCTGCTGCTCAGCCTGGCCGGCGCCACCGCCGGATTGGCCCTGGCGCAGACAGCTTTGTACTTCTTCAGTAAGTCGCTCACAACCAAGCTCAACCTGCCGGAGCATCTGACGCCGAATCCGGCTGCACTCACGGCTCTTCTCGGCCTGAGTGTTCTCAGCGCGCTGTTGTTCGGGTTTTTTCCCGCGTGGCTTGCGGCCCGCTCGCCGATTGAGCACGCGCTCCGGCAAAGTTCACCCCAAGCCGGCCAGAGCCGCGGACGCCATCGCCTGCAACAGGCCATGGTGGTCGCGGAGATTGGGCTGTCCTTGGTGCTCCTGGTGGGTTGCGGGCTGTTGCTGCGCACGGTGTTCGCTCTGCGCCGGGTTCCGCTGGGTTTTCGCACCGACCATGTGTTGCTGCTTGAGCCGCAGGTGCCCGCCTACAAGTTCCGCGGCGTGGATGTGACCCGAGCCGTCTACCGTCCTCTTTTGGAGCGGGTCCAGCACATGAATGGAGTCCAGGCTGCGAGTCTTACGACTGTAGTTCCGCTCCGGAGGCGTTTTGAAGCGAGAATCACTTTCAATTTGAGTAGATCGCAACTACCCTCGGCGCCCGTCGAGTCAATTGAAGCCAAACTCATGGCGGCCGGCCCGGAACTGCAAGATGTTTTGGGATTTCGCATGTACCAGGGACGGTTTTTCAATCAGCAGGATACTGCCGACTCGCCGCCGGTGGCGGTGGTCAACCGGGCCTTCGCCAAATGGTACGCGCCCGATGGCAACATCATTGGCCGCTTCACGGTCGGGCTGGCTAAGGATCGTAGCGCCACCGTCGTGGGCGTGATGGACGACTTCCACCAGGCTTCCATCGACAAGCCTTCCTTCCCGGAAATCGATTTTTGCGCCACACAACTGCGTGCGGGAGACGGATTCTATCAACCCACTATGCAAGCCCACATTGAATTGGCGCTGCGCACCACGAAAGACCCAGCGGCAATCATTCCCGATCTGCGGCGCGTGATGGAGGAGGTAAGCCCCGATCTGCAAGCCAGCACCTTCGACACCATGGACCAGGTGGTGGAAGACTCGCTAGGAAGCCAGCTTCTGGCCGCACATCTGCTGGAGTTGTTCGCCGGATCGGCGCTGCTGGTGGCCCTGGCCGGACTCTACGGGCTGCTCACGTATCTGGTTACGCAACGCACGCAGGAGCTCGGCGTACGGCTGGCCCTAGGCGCACAACGAAAGAACATCATCGAAATGTTGCTGCTGCAGGCAGGGAGAATGCTGCTGGCCGGGGCCGCATTGGGCGCGGGGCTGGCCTATTCCTCTAGCCGCGTGCTCGCCGGGTTCCTTTATGGGGTGAGTCCTCATGACGCGCGAAGCTTCCTTGCAGTGACCGCTCTGCTGCTTCTGTGTGGCTTGGCCGCCGCGTACATCCCGGCACGCCGGGCTTCACGCGTTGATCCTATGGTAGCGCTGCGCGGGGAGTAACCCGCTGCGGGCGGCCTCAATTGGCGGAGTCTCATTCCGTCACCAGAAGCCTCATGATCGCGTCGATCGCCGGTATCACTTTGCCTGGCGGCAGGTTGTAATTGTTGCAGAAGATGGAAAACACGAAGCGCTTGCCGGAAAGAGTCTGCCCGTAGCCGGAGAGCGCGCTCACATGGCTCAGCGTCCCGGTCTTGGCGTGAATCAATCCGGCGGCGGGAGTGTTCAGAAAACGTTCGGAAAGCGAACCGTCCACGCCGCCCACCGGCAAGGTTTCCTCATACGCTGCGCCCCAGGGCTGGTGCGCGGCATAGATCAGAAGACGCGTCACTGCCGCCGGCGTAACCAGGTCACGACGGGAGAGACCGGAGCCATCCAGCAATACGAATTCTTCTTCCTTCAGTCCGGCGCCCAGCAGGAACTGCTTCACCGCCGCTTCGCCGCCTTCGAACGACCCGCCCAAGCCGCCTAACGTCCCGGCCAAGCGCAGGGCCAGTTCAGCATGGAGGTTCTGGCTGGTCTTGTTGGTCACGCGCAGGTCTTCGATGAACGGCAGAGAGATGTGCCGGGCCAGAACCAGCGGTAGCGATACCGGAGCCGGCCGCCGAGCCGCAGCCGTTACCCCCGTTCCGTCCCCTTCCGAAGCCATGCAGCAGCCCGGTGCCTGCGCATGCGGTGTCGGCGAAGGGCGCGGGGCCGGAGCACAACATCGCGGGTTTTTGCTCCCTGGGGTTCTCATGGTTTCCGGCGAGGCCGCCAAGTCGAAGAACTCGGCAACATCGCCGTGGCGGACCCGGGTCTTCCCAGTGATGACGATGCCTCGCCGCTCCAGCAGGGAACGAAAGAGCTGCGCTGTGAACTCCGCCGGATCTTCGATGGCCAGGGCTTCCTTGGTTCCGGCATCGCCCAGGGGCATCCATCCCCAGAGCACAATGGTTTTCGAGCCCGGATCCCGGCGCATGCCTATTTTGCGCGCCACTCCCGCGGCGGCGGTTACGATGCGGTTATCAATCTCGTAATAACTGGTTTCCGGTTGCAGCGTCACCAGGGCTTTGTCATCGACGCGAACGCCTGGCTGAATGTCGACAAAGACCACGTTGTCATTGAAGGTCAGGGCGGAGACGGGGGCTCCGTCAAGCCACTGCAGGTCGTCCTGCGCCCAGCCGGGTGCATAGCGTTCCGGCGAGTAGAAGGTATCGTCGCCGATCACGTCTCCGTCCACGATCTTTACACCGCGGGCGGCCACCTGGTCAGCCATCTCTTCGAGCGCCTGAGTGGGCAGTGGCGCGCGCTCGGTCTTGAGCGCGTACGGCAGGACGCGGCCGGAGATGTTCGGGTCACCGCGGCCGACGATCACCAGGTCGCCCAACAGCCGGCCGTTGTCGTCGATTCTTCCCGCAGTCTCGACGGTCGTGAGGAATCGGTAGTCCGGACCGGCCGCAGCCAGCGCCGCCGCCGTGGTAAACAACTTGGCGTTGGAAGCAGGAAGAAAGAGCTCGTCCGGATTCAGCGAATAGATCGTCTTGCCGCTTTCCAGCTCCACCACGTGAATGCCCCAGTGCGCGCGGGCGAGATGGGGCTGGCTGAGGATGGCGTTGATCTGCTCGGCGAGGGCCTTCTTGCGCGGCGAGGTCTTCGCTTGCGGGGACGAAGCTGCAAAGAGATCGAGAGAGATCAGAAGTGTCAGCGCGACAAGCGCTCGTGCCGGGTGGCGCAGGGGCAGCATGGGACTCGAGAAGATTATACAATCGCGACATGATCCGGCCGTCTTTCCGGTGGCGCTTGCGGAGCCGCGAACTCGAGTTGGGTCCGCGCACACTGGTCATGGGAATTCTGAACGTGACGCCGGATTCTTTCTCCGACGGCGGCAAGTTCTTTACCCGCGACCACGCCGTGGGCCACGCCCTGCAGATGCTTGACGACGGCGCCGACCTCATCGATATAGGCGGCGAATCCACACGCCCCGGCACAAAGGTCTTCGAAGCCGGCATCTCTGCCGACGAAGAATTGCGGCGCATCATGCCGGTGATCGAAGACGTGCTGCGCGAACGCCCGGGGACTGTCATTTCCGTGGATACCTATAAGTCCCAGGTCGCCCGGACCGGCATCGCCGCCGGCGCGGAGATCGTGAATGACGTGAGCGCCTTGCGCTGGGACCAGATCATGCCCGCCACGCTGGCCGATCTTGGCTGTGGCGCGATTCTTATGCACACCCGAGGCCGTCCCGATGAGTGGCGCACGATGCGGCCGTCACCAGACATTGTTGCGGATGTGAAAAACGATCTGCGGGCCTGGTCTGGGGCCGCGGCCGCAGCGGGAATTGCCCGCGACCACATCATGCTGGATCCCGGCTTCGGCTTCGGCAAAAACTTCGAACAGAACTATCCTCTGCTGGCGCGCCTGGGCGAATTGCACGAACTGGGCTTCCCGCTGCTTGCGGGAACCTCGCGCAAGTCGTTCATCGGCCGCACCCTGGCCCGCGAAGGCCTGGACGCTTCGCCGCAAGACCGTCTCTACGGCAGCTTGGCAAGCGTGACGGCGTCAGTCCTGCAAGGCGCGCACATTGTTCGCGTGCATGACGTGAAGCCGGCAGTGGACGCGCTGAAGGTAGCGGACGAAATAGTGGGACTCAGCAGATGATCAAAGGCTCCCAAGCAAAGAATTTCAACGACAACTCACGGCTCCGGCGTGAAGTCGCGCAGGTTGGCCACTGCCTTGGCATCCAATCCTTGAAGTACGCCCACCACCAGATCCACCATGTAGTCGAAATCGCTGCGGTTCATGATCCCGTTGTGTGAATGGGTGTAGCGCACCGGCACGACCAGGTTCGCAGTAGGCACGCCGCCGTTGCTCTTCTGGATTTCAGCAGAGTCGTCGCCGTAACCTTGAATCAGATCGGTTTGCAGGGGAATATTTTTCTCTTTGGCAACCTGCTTGATCATCTTGACCAGTTTCAGGTTGGGCAGGGCACTGGAATCGTACAGAAAAATGGCCGGCCCACCGCCAAGGAGTTCTTGCGCTTCTTCCGCGCCGACTCGGGGTGCGTCGCGGGTAACGCCTCCCTCGATGGCGATCCCGATCTCAGGTTTCACAACGTCGGCCGCGCTGTGCGCGCCGCGCAACCCGATCTCCTCCTGAACCGTCGCGACCCAGAAGATCTGATTGGGATGCGGCGCCTTGCTCAGCTTGCGCATCGCTTCAATCACTACGGCGCATCCGACGCGGTCATCCCAGGCCTTCCCCAGATAGTTCTGGGTGCCGTTCATCACCGCAAAGGGCGCGTCCGGGGCCACGGGATCGCCCGGCGCCAGGCCCATCTGCGCGACTTCGGCGGCACTCTTGGCTCCTACGTCCAAAAAGATCGATTCTCGAGGATAGACGCGGGTGCGCTCTTCGGCCGGAACGATATGTATATCGCGAATTCCCGTGATCGCGCGCACCGGACCTTTGGACCCAATGATAGTCCAGCGCTGGTCCACCAGCGCCTGGTCGAGCCAGCCGCCCAGCATCTGCATGGTGAGATAACCGTCATTAGTAACGCGGCGAATGACCCCGCCTAGCTCGTCCATGTGGGCGTCCACCATGATCCGCGGGCCGCTTGTTCCCTGGACCGCAATGACCGACCCGAGACCGTCATAGCTGATCTTCTCCGCGAGGGGTCTCATCCGCTCCACCATGATCTTGCGCACCGGCTCTTCGAACCCCGAGGGGCCCGGCGAGTCGGA
This sequence comes from uncultured Acidobacteriaceae bacterium, assembly GCA_964521445.1. Classification (GTDB taxonomy): domain Bacteria; phylum Acidobacteriota; class Terriglobia; order Terriglobales; family Acidobacteriaceae; genus Angelobacter. The sequence continues at coordinate 1,017 of CAZFRV010000175.1, read as the reverse complement.
CAACGCTCGCAAGAGTTGTATGGTTTCGTCATTCGAAGGTGGCTGAGTGGCGGAGCGTGTCTGCGCCAGCATCGGAACAGCGGCCAAAAGAACAAGAAGCAGGCAGGGTTTCATCGCGCAGGAATGGTACTTGAGCAATCTGAATTTGCAAAGCTCCAAACGAAACCCTGCCGCGGATTTACGCGGATGCCCGCGGATTCTGATCCAGGCGGTCTTGTTGTTGATCCGCGTCCATCAGTGTTCATCAGCGGTAAAGGTTCTTGTTTTCGATGGCCGCTAGAAGAGCTTCTCGGAATCCAGCAGAATCGTTACCGGCCCTTGATTCACCAATTCCACTTCCATCATGGTCTGGAACAGGCCGGTTTCGCAGCGCAGGCCGGCGGCGCGGATGCGGCCGACGAAGTACTCGTAGAGCTCACGGGCACGTTGCGGTGGGGCAGCGGCGTCGAACGACGGACGTTTTCCGCGGCGCACGTCGCCGAACAACGTGAATTGCGAAACGACGAGCAGGCTGCCGCCAACGTCCGTCACGCTGCGGTTCATCTTGCCCTGATCGTCTTCGAAGATGCGCAGCCCGACGATCTTGTCGACGAGGTAGTCGGCATCGGCTTCGGTGTCTCCGGCAGCTACTCCGAGCAACACGAGCAGGCCGGCAGTAATTTCGCCAGTGACCTCTTTTCCGACAACGACGCGGGAGCGAGACACGCGTTGGACAACGGCACGCATGACACCAGTCTCCGGGTTCGGATCCTGTAAATGCAAGCCGGTGCGGGTGGTCCCACTTCGCTTGCGCGGGAGCGGCAGAATGCCTAGAATCTCGGTCTCCCAGGAGTGCTCCATGAAAAGTAGAGTGACTGTGGTTGCTGCGGCCCTTTGTCTGGGTTTGCTGGCAAGCGCCGCATGGGCCCAAACTGCGCCTTCTGCCCACAACGAAGTCCTGATCAAGAACGCCGTGGTGATGACGGTCACGCACGGCAATATTCCGAACGGAAGCGTTTACGTAAAGGACGGCAAGAT
>CAZFRV010000174.1:0-44122 GCA_964521445.1 uncultured Acidobacteriaceae bacterium | reverse complement strand
ACTTGTTGCCGTTGATGTCCTTGATCTCGACCTGGCTCAAATCGCCGCTCACGACGTACGGACCGTTCGGTTTGACCAGGATATTGATGGCCATGAGGTCTCCTCAAAAGATGTCGTTGGAACCCATCAATCTAAATGGTTGCTGAGGGCCGGCGCAAGAGCCGATGTGGATTGGGTAATTGAGTCATCTGGTAATTGGGTCATTGAAGAACCGCATGCTTGGCTTTTCAATTACTCAATTGCCAAATTATACAATTGCTAAACTTCTCGACTATTTTTTCTTGAACACCACGTTCACCAGCAACTTGTCGCCGTGTATGTCCACGCAGTTGCAGAAAGTCCGATCTCCGCGGCGTGTAAAGTCCAGGTCCACGCGACTGCCTCCCACCTGCATGTTGCGGATGTTCAACTGATCCAGAAAGGGCGGCAGAGTGGGGCTGACGATGTTCAACTCCCTGCGAGGCGCGCTGGGACGAATGCCCAACACCGACGTCAGGAAAAGAAACACCGCTCCCGAAGCCCATGCCTGCGGGGAACAAGAGACGGGATACTGCACCGGCTCATCGTACTCGCGGCGTTCGATGCCGCAGAAAAGTTCGGGCAGGCGATAGTCGCGAAAATTCAGCGCGGCCTGAAACAGCGCGTTGAAAATTTCGTTCGCGGGCTCGCGGAACTCATAGAGAGCCATGCCGTGGGCGACGATCGAGTTGTCATGCGGCCATACCGAGCCACGATGATAGCTGAGCGGGTTGAAGACCCGCTCTTCCTGTGACATCGTCCGCCAGCCCCAGCCGGAAAACATGTCCGGACGCATAAAACGCTTGGTGATGGTCCGCGCGCGCTCCTGCGTCAACATGCGTGTGAACAAAAGATGCCCGGGATTGGAGGAGACGACCTGGGCCTGGCGTTTTTCGCCGTCGAGCGCCAGCGCGTAGAAGCCGCGCGACGGCATCCAGTAAGCCTTCTCAAAGCGCCGGGCCATCTCCGTGGCTTCTTTCTTGAGCTTATCGGCGGTGGCCGAGTCGCCAAAGGCGCGCAAGAGCGAAGCCATACGGTATTTGGCTTCATAGACGTAACCCTGCACCTCGCACAACGCGATGGGAGCTTTGGCGATCTGGCCGTCGCGGTGCATGATGGCATCCCAGGAATCCTTCCAACCCTGGTTGGCCAGGCCCCGCGGCGAACGCCGCTGATACTCGACAAAGCCGTCACCATCCAGGTCGCCATAACGCTCGATCCATTCGAGCGCGCGATAGGCGTGGGGCAGCATGTCGGCGACCAGTTGTTCATCGGCGTTCCAGTTGTAGGTCTCGCTCAGCAGGATCAGCCACAGCGGCGTCGCGTCCACCGACCCGTAGTACGGGCTGAACGGGACCTCGTTGGCACGCGTCATCTCGCCTTCACGAAACTCATGCAGGATCTTGCCGGGCTGTTCGTCACGCCAGTCGTCGTGTTTGTCGCCCTGGAAGCGCGCCAGGACACGCAAGGTTTCGCTGGCCAGTCGCGGGCTGAGCAGCAAGGACTGGTAAGCGGCAAGGATGGAATCCCGTCCGAACATGGTGGCAAACCAAGGAATGCCGGCGGCGATCACATGCTCCTTGCCTTCGGGGATTTGCAGGGCATGAAAGTCGCCCTTGGAGGTACCCAGCATCTGCTCGAAGATACGATTGTTGGAATTGAAGTGAGTGGAGCGCTCTTCCCAGGCGGCAAAAGCTTCCCGACGCGAGCGGACCTGCTGGGGAAAATCCGGCCGTCCGGCGCGGCAATGCTTCCCGGCTACCTGGGGCACAACCGTGCATTGCAATTGAAAGCGCTTGAACGGAGCCAGCGGCAATTGCCAGCGCGCCGTGGTGCCATCTACATGCTCCGGCTCGGGCGAGAAGCGGACAGCGGTGTTGCGGGTCACGCCGTCCAGGCCGCAATAGTGAAAAATGATGGAGTCGCTGTGCACAATCGGCTTGTAGTAGTGCCCCAGGCGCTGCCGGGCCACGCCGCGCACCTGGAAGACGTCCATAAAATCCGCCTCAAAAGCCAGTTCGATAGCCAGCTTCACGTCATTGAAATTGAAATTCTCGAAAGTGAGATGGTCGTAGAAGATATCGGAGGCCAGCAATTGCTCGCGCCGGATATGCACCGTGTTCTCCGGGATCTCATACGTCTCGCGGAGCGTGATCTGGCCGGTGGTCAGCTCGATCTGCGAAACGAAAGTCTGCTCCGTGCTCGACGACAGGACTACCGTGCGATATCCGCCCACGCGCAGCTCCAGGCGGCTCAGGAAACGCGTGTCATCATAGAAGAGGCCGGCATCGGGAGCTCCCGGAGGCATGATGTCGCCCGAGAGCGTGGTGGAGAGAAAAGTTTTCCCATCGATCAGAGTGAGGTTGTGGGCCTTGCGTGGCTCAGCGTTCTGGAAGGCAATGCGCGGCTCGGGGTAAGGCGAAGGGATTTCCACCAGGTCGCTGGGAGAGACAATCAGCTTGGCGCTCATGCCACCAGGCCTTCCACCTCGAAATCAGTCTGGTCGTGCGCCAGCTCTTTGTACAGGCGGATGTAATCTCTCGCCATGCGCTCCGCGGAGAAGTACTTCTCCACATATCTGCGGACGGACTTGGCGTCAATCTTTAGGTCGCGGGCACAGGCAACCAGTTCCGCCGCGGTACCGCGAACATGGCCGCTGATCCCTTCGCGAACCACCTCCTCCACTGACCCGCCGGGTATGGCCAGCACCGGAGTGCCGCAGGCCATGGCTTCAATCATGACCAATCCGAACGGTTCATCCCACTGGATGGGAAAGAGCATGGCCAGAGAGTTTCCCAGCAGTTCATTTTTTTCTTCCAGGCCCACTTCTCCCACGTACTCAATGAACCGGCCGTCGACCAGCGGCTTGACTACGTTCTTCCAGTAATCCTCATAGCAGGGTTGGATTTCGCCGGCGATTTTCAGGGGGATCCCCGACTTCTTGGCGATCTCTATCGCCAAGTGCGTGCCCTTGGAAGGCGCCACTCGGCCCAGAAAACTCAGATACGGCTGTTTGCGTTCCTGGAACAGGTATCGGGAAACGTCAATCCCGTGATGAATGGCCCGCATGCAGGGCATCCGCAAAGTGCTTTGCTGAAAGCGGCTGATGGTCACGTAGGAAACCCGAGGGAACAGGCGGTAGAACTCGGCCAGCGGCGCATCATGGGCGTGGTGCACGGTAAAGACCAGCGGGACGTCGACAAACCTGGAAGCTGTCAATGCCGGTGCGTTGTTCAGATGGATAACGTCGGATTCAGCCGCGGCTTCCTTAATGGCCCAGGCTGCGTGATTCAGGCCCTCCAACGCCGCCTCGACTTCCCCGCTGAGCGGCCATTCTCCCTTTTCATAGAGCCATCGGATGGGACAGTCGATGACAGACTCACCGTTGGTGTACACCGTAACATCAATTCCCTCTTGCTGCAGACCTAAAGCTAGTTCCGCAACGAACAACTCTGTACCGCCATACCTCTGCGGAGGGACAGTAATAAACGGAGGGGCGACTAAAGCTACTCTCATTGGCGCAAAAAAGGATTACTATCTCGATAGATGCATGCCAGCGCGCCGGTGTTTCTTCCGATGGCTCGATTCACCGGCACAAGCTACTCAGCGCAGCTCGGTTTCTCTCGGCGTGGAGCAAGAACTACGTCTCCGCCGCCAGGACCTTAGCCTCCTTTCTTTGGCGTCCGGCGATTTCCACTGCCCGTTCAAATTCACCGGCGCGAATATCATTGGTGTGATCCGCGAGCACGCGCTCCCGCGCGGCGCCGCCGATCCCGCGCAATTCGCCGGCCTCATACTCCGAGATGTAACGCACCACGTCATCGCTGCCAGCGGCGAGCAAGACTTCCCTTCCGGGAGCAAAGAAAGTCTCCAGGCCGGGCCAGTTGTCCGACACGATAGTCGCGCCGCACGCTGCTGCTTCAAACAGCCGGACCGAAGGCGAGTAACCCGCCATGACCATGTCACGGCGGGTAACGTTCAGCGTCAGCCGCGACGAACAATAAAGCGCGGCATGATGGCGCGGACTGAGATGTAAGACCCGTTTCACGTTGCCAGGCCAAGCAATGGAAGGCGGGTACTGCGGGCCCGCGATGATGAATCTCTTTCGCGGGAGACGGCCTGCGGGACGACACAACAACTCTTCGAGCTTGGGCTGTCGATCCGCCGCGTAGGTCCCCATGTAGCTAAGATCGCAGGCATAGTCGGGATTCACCGGCAGTGCGCGGTGGCGGTCCGGATCCACGGAACAGTACAAGGGGACAGCAAACCGCACGCCGTATTTCGACTCCAGCTCTTGCAACAAAGGACCGCCGGTGAAGCTGAAATAGACGTCCAGACCGGCCAGATGCCGTGGCAGCAAGTACCCGGTTGCACCGCATCGTCGCAGTTGTCCTACGGTGATAGGGGTATCGATGTCATAGAAGGCCTTGACCCGCACATTCGAATCCAAGACCTCGTCCAGCGCGGCGATCCCGTCCGGAACATAGGAACCGACCACGGCCACGTCGGAGGCGCGCAACTCCGAACGCACTGTCGAACGAATTTCTTTCCAGCTCTCAAAAATCCGGACTTCACAATAGGGCGGTCCTGGAAGATCGCGGTTGCCCGCATACCATTCCTGGTCGTGTTCGAAAAAAACAATGCGATGGCCGCGTCGCTGGAGCGCCTGGCAAAGCGCGCGGAACGTAGTGGCGTGTCCGTTACCCCAGGAAGATGTGATAGACAGCCCGAAGATGGTGATTTTCATAAAGTCAGCCACTAGGTACCAGCTGCTGGTTTCTACCTGCCCAGGCCCGGGCTTTCTTCACAATCGACTCGAACGCTTGCCCGCGAAGTTGGTACGTATGTTCCCGCAACGCCCTTTGCCGCATGTTTTCGCCGATCGCAACAGCTTCCGGCTGGGAGCACTTTCTTAGATGTTGCACAACCTCCTCCGCGCTGGCGGCCAGCAGGATTTCGCGCCCCGGCGTAAAGAAGCTTTCGATCCCGGCCCACGAATCGGTAACCACGCATGCGCCGGCCCCGGCCGCTTCAAAGATGCGCGTCGGCGGAGAGAAGCCCGCATCCGCCATGGACTCGCGGTTGATATTCAGCACCAAGCGCGCCGAACAGTTCACTCGGTTGTGCTCGTGACTGGCGATGTGTCCGATCCAGAGAACATTCGCGGGCAAAGGTTTGCCGGCCCATCCTTCGCCGCCCAGCAGGAACTTCTGTTCCGGAGCCAGCTCGGCGGCACGCAGGAAGAATTCTTCCACGCGCCGTTCGCGATCGGGCAGGCGATGCCCCATAAAGGCCAGGTCACATTGCCAGGCCGGGTCGGGAGAAACGGCGTAGTGCGTCTCTGAATCGAGCGCGTTGTAAATAGGATGGCAATTAGCGGCTCCCAGGCGAAGATAGCGATCCACCACCGGCTGCCCGCCTCCGTAAGTAAAGATGAAGTCGTACTCCGGGATCAGGCTGCGGAACGGGTCGGCCGGGTTTTGGTCAAGTCGCGCCAGAGTGGCGGGAGCATCTACATCCCAAAAGGCGACCTTCGCGTCCCGCGATCGAGTCTTCAAGACGCCGCTCTCCAGCAGCGCGTCAAAGACTCCGACGCCGCTGTGCTTGACAACCAAGTCACACTCACCGGCCTGCTTGAGCAACGAAGGAATGTCGCCGGCGCTTCGGTACACGATGGAACTCACGTACGAGAAATCTTCCGCATCTCGTTTTTGCTGTCGGCCGTAGGCTTCGGGTTCAGCAAATGTGACCTGGTGGCCCCGAGCGTGAAGCTGCTTGTAGATGCCGCGGTAGTAGGTCGCCGCTCCGTTCCAGTAGGAAGAAGTAATGCTCGAGCCGAAGACAAAGATCTTCATGCGCCAAGCTCCTCGCAAATTGTGGTGAGTTGCCGGGCGCGATGCGCGCAGGTGTGGCGCTCGCGAATCGTCTTCATGCCGTGCCCGGCGATCTGCTGACGCGCTGCGGGATCGCGCAACAAATTCTCCCATTCCGCTTTCATCTGTCTTCCGTCGCGCACCAGCAGGTAATCCAGTCCCGGATGGAACAACCCTTCATCGTCGTTCCAGGGGGAGCACAGCAGCGGGACGCCGCAGGCCAGCGCCTCAAACACGCGGATGGTAGGGATGCCGCTTAATCCGTTGGCATACTGCTGCCTGGGGACGTGCAGAGCGACGGCGCTCGCGGAATAAACTTCCGCGGATGCCAGGTTGGGCAGATATCCGCGGTATTCGATCCCAGCCTGGCGAAGCTTTTCGAGCCCGGGCTCGGGATAGCGGACGCCGTGCGCCACCACGCGCCGTTTCGGCAGCGCGGCCGCAGGCATCACCAGGAACTCCTCCAGTTCGCGGGTGCGCTCGCCGTCGCCCCAATTGCCGATCCACACCAGGTCGATCTCCTTGGCGCGGTTCAAAGGCCCAAACTGGCTTACGTCCGCGGCCTCGTGGAAGGTCCATGTGCGAGCCAGGCCGAAGCCATCGGAATAGATGCGGCGAATCGCCTCTCCAAACGCCAGCACGCCATCCAGCAGGTGCAGGTGGAAACGCAGAATCTCGTGCGCACATGTGTAGGCTCGGTGATGGCTGTCATGGAGCAGCACGATGAAACCGTGCTTCTGTTTGAGCGCCAGCACGCTGTTGACCAGCTTGGGATCATTCCATTCGTGCAAAATCACAATGTGGGTTTCTCGCAGCTCTTGCCGTAGGAAATGCTGGAACTCTGCGTGCGACGACTGGTAAAAGCGAACGTCCAGTTCAGGATAGGCAGCCCGAAAACGATCGATGGTCTGAATGGCGACTGGGCCCTCATGCTTCATCAAATTGGTCAGCGACCAGCAGCCCAACTCCTCGTAACACCGCACTCGATGACCCATGCGTCCCAGTTCACGGGCCAGACCGCGCAGGAAGTGCGCATTGCCATGGTTCCAGTCTGAGACCAGGGAGTGCGAGAAGAGCGCGATGTTGAGTGTTCGCTTCATGCAGCGGCCACTGCGGCCGGAGCCAAGGCCCGGTAGAGCTCCATGTAATCGTCGCTCATCCGCGCAGCGTTGAACTTGCGGACGGCGTGGTCGTATGCCAGGCCGGCATATCGCCGGCGGAGGCATGGACCGTTTATCAGAAGTTTGAGCGCCTGGCGCAGTTCGGCGGCATCGTTACTGGGAAAGAAGACCGCTGCGCCCTGCCACAATTCGCGTAAGGACGGTATATCGCTGGCAACGAGCGCGCAGCCGGAGAGCGCCGCCTCCAGCGGAGCCAGCCCGAAAGGCTCATAACGTGAAGGAACCGCGTAAATCGCCGCACGGGCAAGAAAGCCGGCTATCTGCTGCTCATCCTGCTGCGGGAAAAAGTGAACATTGGTTGCGGCTTCCCCAGAAACAGGTCCCTTGCCCGCCGATCGCGGCTGCTGACAAGCGCCCACGATTTGAACCTGCCCCGGCATTTCGGCTGCGAGCAGCAGCCTGGTGTTCTTACCCTGGTCCCACAACCGACCCGCGGTCAAGATGGTCTCGTCCTTGCTCATGCCAGGATTGAACAAGGCGGGTGTGCGTCCGTTGTAAATCACGGCACGCCGATTCGGCTTTACGTAATAGCGCTGCACCTGGTCGAGCATCCATCGCGAAGGGGCAATCACCGCGGTCGCCGCAGCCAGCCCGCGCACAACTGCGGCACGGTACCAGCTCATCCATGAACTTTGCGGCGGCTCTTCGCCATGAACGGCAACCCACCAGCTCACCACATCACTATGCGCCACGACCACGCGGGGCACGTCGCAATCAAGGGCGCCGTAATAGAACTGGTTGGAGTGAATCAGGTCGGGCTTGGTTTCGCGAATGATCTCGCACAGGAATTCCGACGAGGCCTCCATGTCGGCCGCGGAGTCCTGCATCCACTCCAGCTTGAAAGTGGTGGGGCGATAGTCCAGACGGGAGAGCTGCTCCATCCATCGCGTCTGGCCCGGGGAGGGAGCGCCTCCAAAGCTCACTAACGTTACTCGCACGCCGCGACCGACCATTCCCGTCACCAGTTCCCGCACGTATGTCCAAACGCCGCCGACGGTATCAGCGGTGACTAAGATATGCATTCTCCAGATCCTCGATGGGAACCGGCTTCTGTTCCTGGATGTCGCTATAGCCCTTGGCGGCAAACGTTGTCGTGTAGTAGTGGTGGGCCCTCTCCCAGGCTTCATCATCGGGAGGCGCGCCGAAAGTTTGCACGTACAAGGGACTTCCCGGAAAAGGAAACATGGGCACCGGCTCGCTGGCCCAGACGCCGCGTGCGCGAAGATGCTCTTGCCATGCCCGTATCTGCTGCCGATCGTCTCTCTCGGTAAGGACCAGATTCGCCTGGACCCAGGGAATGCGCCCGCGGGCAAAGATCAGCAGCTCGGCGATGCGCCCGGTATCGATGTGGCAATTCTTGTTCAGGTCTTCGCGGCCCTCCGCGCTGATCGCTTCGATGCCGCACTCCATGGAAATGCAATGAGCGCGCCCCAGCAGCTCCAGCGTCTCTTCGTCCCAGAGATCGATCCTGGTCTGCATCCCGATCTTGACCGGACGTTCGGCGATCCCCTCCAGCAGGCGCCGCACATTCTTGCCCACGCCGAAGACCTCGTCGATGAAATAGATGTAGTCCACGCCGCGCGCCGTCAGGGCATCCACTTCTTCCAGGACGGCCTCCACATTGCGCTCGCGGAATTTGTTGCGAAACAGAGTCTTATTGCAGAAGGTGCAGGTCCAGGGACAGCCGCGTGCAAATTCCAACTCTGCACCAAGCCCCTGATCGGCGGTGAATACATGGTGGCGATGGCGGTGGGCCTCCACGTGGTAGTTATGAAAATCGAGCGGCGCCAAAGCGTTCATGTCGGCCGCGCCCAAGGATCCACTCAGGTGGATTCCTCCGTCAGTCCTGAAGCAGCAGCCCGCGATCTCACTCCAGGGCCGGCTTGGCAGCTCGGCCAGCGTCTGGTCCGGCTCGCCGCGCAAAGCCACGGCGCAACCTGTCTTGCGGATGGCTGCTCCTGGCGTCGCCGAGGCATGCGGACCGATGATGACTTTCACCGCTTCTGGACTCATGGCTTGCATCCATTCCATAGGCACGCGCAGCTCCGGGGGCGGACAGCGCCAGAAGAGGTAAGTCGGAGCGGTGGGAATCACCAGAAAATCCGGCTGGAAGGCATCAACTTTTCGTTTAGCAGCTGCGAGACTCAACTTGCCGATATGCGCATCCACCAGCAGCGGCTCATGTCCCGCGGCGCAAATCTGTGCGGCGGAAAACATCAGCTCCAGCGGCAGGTGCGGCTCGCGGCAGCCAAAGTAAGTCGAGCCGGCGAAGTCCCAGTTCGGATTGACCAGGGCAAATTTCATGCGGCTTTTCCTGAAAGTTGCGCCCAGGCCAGAGTTTCGCGCGGAGGCGCCTTGCGCCGGCCTGAGAGGGCTCCCTGGTTCTGCTCCCAGAATTCCTGGAGAAGCTCCAGCGTCTTCGGCAAAGTGATTTCAGGTTTCCAGCCGGTATGCCGGGAGATCTTGCTGTAGTCCGTCAAATAAACGAGCTGGTCGCCCGGGCGGCTGCCCTCCAGCGTGTACTCCAGCCGGTATCCGATCTGTTTTTCGATCTTGTCGATCAACTCCAGAAGCGAAACGGCATTGCCGGCGCCGCCGCCCACGTTGTAGGTCTGGCCGGCGGTCAGAGGCAGCGCACGTTGCACGGCTTCGAAGGCGCGCACCAGATCATGAACGCAGAGCACATCACGCACCTGGCGACCGTCGCCGTAGATCGTGACCGGCTGATGTTGCAGGGCGGAATAGAGGAAGTGGGCCACCCATCCCTGGTCTTCCGTGCCAAATTGCCGCGGACCGGCAATGCAGGACATGCGAAAGACCACGGTGGGCAAGCCGTAAATCTGGCCGAAGTCACGGACGTACTGGTCCGCCGCACCCTTGGAGCAACCGTAGGGAGAGTGAAAGTCCAGAGGCTGCAATTCCGAGACACCGCGGTGCTCAGGGTAAGAGTAGCGGCTCGGTCCCTCCACCGGTGTACCCAGCCCTAAGTCTCCGTACACTTTGTTGGTGGAACTAAAGAGCAGAAAAGGCCGGTGCCCGGCGCGGCGCGCGGCATCCAGGATGTTGAAGGTCCCGCCGAGGTTGACTTCGAAGTCCAGGCGCGGATCAACGATGGAAGTGGTCACGGCCACCTGCGCGGCAAAATGATAAATCTCGCTGGCCTGGGCCACGGCTTTCGTCACCAGGCGGGGGTCGCGCACGTCGCCGAAAGTCACGCGGAGGCGTCCGGAACCCGCCGATGCCTTTCTCAGCCACTGCAAATTGCGGTGCACGCCGGCCCGGCTGAGGTTATCGAAGATGTGTACCGTCGCGTCCGTCCTGTCGAGGAGGTGCTGCGCAAGGTTGGTGCCGATGAAACCGGCGCCGCCAAAGATCAGCACAGAACGGGCCTGATGCGTCTTCATTCTTCCCCCGGCGATCGCCGGCTCAGGCCGTGAGCCCGAAACTGCTGAGTCGGGCCACGGCTTCCGCCGCGCGATCTTGCGGTTGCTGCGAACGCAACCATCTCACTAGCTCATCTACTCCCTGGACCAAACTGATGCAAGGCGCGTATCCCAGCATCTTTCTTGCCGCAGCGATGTCGGCGAAGCAATGGCGTATGTCGCCAGAACGATACTTTCCGGTCAGCTCCGGCGCAGTCTCACTCTCGAGCGCGCCGGCCAGCGCTGCCGCCACTTCGCGGATGGAAACAGGCTCACCCGAACCGACATTGAGGGCCTGGCCATCGGCTCCCGGACTCTTCATGGCCAGCAGCGTGGCCTGGACCGCGTCGGCCACGTTCACGAAGTCGCGCATCTGTCTTCCGTCCTCAAAAATCAGCGGAGCGTTTCCGTTGAGCAGCCGCGAGGCGAAGATCGCCGCCACGCCGGTGTACGGGTTGGAGAGCGCCTGGCGCGGCCCGTAGATGTTGAAATAGCGCAACGCGACAACTGGGAGACCATAGGTGCGTCCGAAGAGGAGGCACATTTCCTCCTGATCTCTTTTGGACAGCGAGTACATGGAGCTCGGCTGCGGCGGCTTGGACTCATCGGTGGCGACGGGCGTCAATGCTCTGCCGCACCTGGGACATTCCGGCTCCCACTGACGGCGAATGAGTTGCTCCGCGGAACGCAGCCCCGGCGCAGCTTCACCGCATTGAGCGCACAGGTACCGGCCCTCACCGTAGACCGACATCGAAGAAGCCACCACCAGTTTCTGCACGCGGTGGCGGCGGTCTAGAAGCTCCTGCAGCAGCACTGCCGTGCCTTGCGTGTTCGCGCCAAGATAATGGGCAATCTCATACATGGACTGGCCCACGCCCACCGCTGCCGCCAGGTGGACAACAATCTCCATTCCTTCCAGGGCACGGCGGACTTGGAGCGCGTCGCGCATGTCTCCCAGCAGCAGCTCGGCGTGCGGCGAAAGGTAGCCAGGCACACTGTCGCCGTGCACTTGCTGGGTAAGATTGTCGAAGACCCGCACCCGGTGGCCGGACGCAAGCAGCGCATCCACCAGATGCGATCCCACAAATCCCGCGCCGCCGGTGACTAGAACATCCTGGCTCATGCTGACTCTGCTCCTATCAGGATTTCGGATGTCTTCCGTGATGGAACGTACTTGCGCGCCGCCCACACGGCGAACTCGGCAAAATCCTCGATTCGCACCGGCGGGCTGGTGTAGTGCGGCGAAACGCCCAGGTGCTCCGGCGTAAAGCACAGGGTTAACGTTGTGGTAAACGGCTCCAGCGTCTGCATCTGGCGATCAAACCAGGCTTCAGCGCGCGGCCGATACCAGTCCGCCCAGCTGATCCCAGTCCGCAAGTACTTCACTTGAAGCCGCGCGAGCCACTCTGTGGCCATTTCCAGGCGCGGGTCCTCAAAGTGAAACCACTGGCAGATGCCCATTCCTTTGGGAAACCTGGCAGCAGCGGCTTTCGGAGTTCCGTCTTCGCGCACCAGCCCCATGTAGTAATGGCGATAGTAGGAGCTGCCTTCCGCTTCCTTGTGGCGCGTGGTTGCCGTCCATGTGGCCGGCAGATCAAGCAAGCTGTACCAGTGCACGCGATCCACCGCCGGCAACAGAAGCTCCGCGGTGCGGCGCAATCCAAAGACCTGCACTTCTTCGGCGCCAAAAGAGGAGACGCCCGCTTCGGAGACCCACACCGGCTTGTCGGTGACGGCACGAATTTCGTCGATCCTCTTCGGCCAGTCGTGAATGCTCCAGTGGTTCCAATCCAGGGGAAAGCCGTGAACAGCGACTACGTCCACGGCGTCCAGGACGCCGTGCGAGCCCATCAGCGCGATGAAATTTGGATCGATGGGGGAGATGCCTCCCAGCACCAACGGCAGTTGCGGATTCTCGCGGCGCAGCGCCCGGCTTGCCGTAATCACCATCTCGGCGAACCGCTTCCATTGGGAGTCCGCCTTGAAATCCCAATGGGACAAGTTGTTAGGTTCGTTCCAAAGCATTACTGCTTCAACCATTCACCACCTGCGGACGCCGGCGGGTTCATAAAGTCCCCGCGAGTTCATGGTCAAGAATCGTCTTCCCCTCTCTTGTGACCTGGACCGGACGGCAAAACCACGTCTCCTCCTCGGGATGAGCTTCTATTTCCAAACCGGAGCTGCGCAGCATGGCTTCCATGGCGCCGTGGTTGGGGATCCACCAGTTGGTGGGGTCGCCGGCGTATTTTTTTTCTATGAAGTACATGCAGGGGAAATCCGGATTGTTGAACACGTCTTTGTTCCAGAAGTGATAGTCCTCGCGCAACTCCGGACTCACCACGGACCCGCGCACCATGGTCTGAAAAATCAACTTGTGGCGGACCTTGGTGATGACCTTGTCCAAAGCGAAGAGCGGATAGCGCAAGTGATAAAAAACTCCCATGAAGAGGACGTAATCGAATTGGCCGGAAATCCGGTCCACGTCATAGACCGAGCACTTCTCAAGCTCGATATCCAAACCCAGGACGCCGGCGGCAAACCGGGCTTGCTGAAGATAGCGATCATCCACGTCCACTCCCAAGACCCGGCTAGCTCCTCGCTTCTTGAGCTCCAGGCAGTAGAATCCGGCGTTGCAACCGACATCCAAGACCGTGGCTCCGGAAAGGTCCTGGGGAATTCCGGCCGCAATCTGTTTCCACTTGACTCTGGGAAAGTCTCCCAGGAAGTGGTCTGGGGCAGTCATCACGCCGTTGAGATCGATGTTATGAAACCAATCGCCCAACTCGACGATGCGGCGAGCCAACTGTTTCCCATCGAGTGCCGGCTTTGCGCCCTCATAGGTCATCACATTGGTCTGGGTTGTGGCCATTCTCCTGAAACCCGGTTTTACATTTGTTCCACGGGGAGAGGTGGAATTAGTGGGTTAGAATCGGCACAAGGTACTTGGGATGTCTTCGAGAACTCGATGCGATCTTCTTTCATGGCTCTCAATACCGGCTGCACACAATTTCCTCGCATGACAACCCATCGAGAGTGTAAGCACAACAAAACACTTGAATCGAACCTCGGCTGTTCAATCACGAATGCAGGAGTGGGCCCGTTGAGGGACCAGGACATTGCCCGCGTCTATCACTGCACATCTTGCAGGCTTTTCTAGACAGTCTTGCGGCCGCTGACCAGGTTAATGACGGCCACGATGAGAGCGATCACCAGCAGCAGGTGGATCATGCTGCCGGCCACGTGGAATCCCCAACCAAGAAGCCAGAGAACGATCAGGATCGCGAAAATGGTCCAAAGCATAGGTTCCCTTGGGAGCTCCAGGTGCAGCTCTCGATTTGTGAGAGGCCGCTTCCCCAAGCGGAGTTGTCTTTGGCAGGTGGCAGAGGCTTCGCGGCCGTCAACGATTGTGAGCGGGACGGCCGATCCAGGAGTCGTTGGCTCCGTATTCTTTCAGCTTGCGGTAGAGCGTGGTCTTGCCAATCCCCAGCATCCGCGCGGTCATCACTTTGTCGCCGTTGAGGCGCTCGAGCGTGCGCAGAATGGTCTGCTTTTCCACCTCCGCCAGCGGCAGGATCTTGCTGCCTTGGGGGGATGGGGCGCTGGCTTCGGCGGCAGGCTCCCCATGCTGGGACTTGAGGGGCATATCTTCCCTCCTCAAGACTGGCCCCGCGGAAGCGGCCACCGCGTACTCCAGGCAGTCTTTCAGCTCGGCCACGTTGCCTGGCCAACCCTGATTCATAAGAGCATCAATGGCCTCAGCGCTGAGGGAATAACGCGTACCCTTGCTGGAAGAGGCCTTCGCGAGGAAGTGTTCCGCCAGCGGAACGATGTCCTCTTTGCGGTCGCGCAGGGGAGGCAATTGCAGGCTCACCACATTCAATCGAACGTAGAGATCGCGCCGGAAGGTCCCTTGCTGGACGGCCAGGTCAAGGTCGCGGCTGCTGGCGGCGATAATACGCGCCTCTCCCATGGAGGCTCTTTCGCCGTCCATAGCGCGGATGTCCCGCTCCTGCAAAGCGCGCACGAGTCGGGCTTGGACAATGGGAGGCATGGCCCAAACCTCGCGCAGAAAGAGTGTGCCTGGCGGGCCGGCTTGAGACCCATCCTTGGGCCGATTCGATCCCAGCCCGAACACCTCACTCTCCGCCAAGGCCGCGCCTGCCACGACGCAGTCCACCATCAAAAACTGACGTTCCGGGAACAATCCATGAGAATGGATGGCACGAGCCACCGCCGACTTACCGCTCCCACGCTCTCCCAGGAGGAGCACCGGATGCTTGCTGGACGAAACCCGGGCAATCAACCGATACAGCCTCTGCATCGGCGCTGACTCTCCCACCAACTCCCCAAATCCGGCACCATACTTCAGTCTTTCGCGTGCCATGCATCCTCCAACGGCAGAGTTCTATCCTCGACTTTCCAGACAAGCCAGGGAGGCGGCAACAGCGCTCCCCGCCCACGCAAGCTGTCCCCGGGCACTCGCCGCCGGGACGGCGAAACATGAATCACACCCAGCCATGGTTTCGGCGACGAAATACGCACAGAGAGTTTTCTCAACTGCAGGAAGGTAGAATTGGCGAGCACTGCTGTCTGCATGACGTACTGGGTTCCGCTGGACTCAGGCTGGCTGTATTGGTTCCTTGACAGCCATTACACACAACCTAACCTAAGGCGGCCTCTTTTCCGTGGGTGTCGCAAAAAATTTCCGGATTCAGAAAATCGCCGGGTGCGGCTAAAAATACGGCTGTTGGGTGGGCGGCTCGCGAGGCCGGGGTTTGCCAAGGTAACTTGACTTCGCACGGAGGCACGCGATACCTTCGCCCCATTGCCTGCTCGCGCTTGGGAGCGAAATTGTGCCAACTCAAAGACTGATTACCTTAACCACCGACTTCGGTTTGACGGAGCATTATGTGGGTGCAATGAAAGGAGTTATTCAGAGCATTCACCCCAACGTCGCCATGGTGGACATTACCAACACGGTCCAGTCGTACGATATTCTGGATGGCGCGTTGGCCATCTCCCAGGCATACCATTATTTCCCAAAGGACACTGTCCATCTGGTGGTGGTCGACCCCGGCGTTGGCGGTCCGCGCCGGCCCATCGTGGTCAGCGCCGGCATGTACCAATTCGTGGCTCCCGATAACGGCGTGCTTTCCCTGGTCTACGAGCGGGAGGAGCGCGTGAGCGTGCGCCATATTACCTCAGAACATTATTTCCATCAGCCGGTGAGCAACACTTTTCATGGGCGCGATATCTTTGCCCCGGTAGCTGCGTATCTCAGCAAGGGCGTGGACTTCGCCAAGTTCGGCGAGGAGATCAGCGACTACGTGCGCTTCCTCGCTCCCAAACCCAAACCCGCCGGACCCAATGCCTGGAAGGCCGCCGTCCTCAAGACAGATAAGTTTGGCAATCTGATCACCAACATCACGCCCAACGATATCCCCGAACTCTTTAACGGCTCAGCCCAGTCCTTCAAGATCACCGTCGGTAAAGCCGAAGTCACGCATCTGTGCGACAGTTATTCCCAGCGTCCGCCCGGCGAGATCTTCGCCCTTCTAGGCAGCAGCGGATTCCTGGAGATCTCCGCCAACAAGGGCTCGGCCTCGCGCCTGGCCGGAGCTGACAAGGGCGCCGAAGTCAGCGTGACGCTCCAGTAGCGGCGCCCTGTGGGTTGGCGAAGGTGTGACAGGTCATGGCCCGCTGGTTCGCGTTCTCGGATTGCCCGGTCCGGAGACTTGGTACCTCCGAATCACCGCCGTCGCGAGATTGGAGCCGAACCCTTGAGGCGTTGTTATACTGTCTGAAGCATGCGTAAACTCCTGCGTTTCTTCTGGAACGCAACCCGCGGCCACCATCTTGCTCCCTGGCGAAGCCCTTATTTGCGCTGGCGCATGGAGACTTATTCCGGACTCAAGATGGACAAGATCGGCTTCCTCGAATTCTGGGGCTTCATGATCCGCGAGCGGAAACAGTTGGCACGGTTCCTTCATTGGACCGCGGAGATGGAGAACTACGCGCGCCCGAAGCCAAAAAATCCGTAGCCTTCGAAGGAGCGTTTCATGAAAAAGCTCAAGCTTGGCAACTCCACCCTGGAAGTTTCGCCTCTGTGCTTTGGCGGCAACGTCTTCGGATGGACTGCCGACGAGCCCACGTCGTTCAAATTGCTCGACAGCTTCGTCGCCGCCGGATTCAACTTCGTCGACACTGCCGACAGCTACTCCACCTGGGCGCCCGGCCACAAAGGCGGCGAATCGGAAACCGTGATCGGCAACTGGCTGAAGACGCGCGGCAACCGCGACCAGGTCATCATCGCCACCAAAGTCGGTTCTGAGGTCATGGGCAAGAAGGGTCTCTCCAAGGCGTATATTCTGAGCGAAGTCGAGGAATCGCTCGCCCGCTTGCAAACCGATTACATCGACCTCTACCAGTCGCATCGCGACGATCCCGCTACGCCCGTGGATGAAACGCTCGAGGCCTATGACCAACTCGTGCGCCAGGGGAAAGTCCGCGCCATCGGCGCTTCCAACTTCGCCGCCGACCGTCTCGAGCAATCGCTCGCGGCCAGCCGCAAGCACGGATATCCCGCGTACGAGAGCCTGCAACCGAATTACAATCTCTACGAACGCGCCGATTACGAAACCAACCTCGAAGCCCTGTGCCTGAAAGAAGGACTCGCGGTGATTCCCTACTTCCCTCTGGCCAGTGGCTTTCTCACCGGCAAATATCGGCGCCAGGAGGATCTGGCCAAAAGCGCGCGCGGGAAGTTTGTCGCCAAGTACCTCAATGAGCGCGGCTTCCACATTCTCGACGCGCTGGATCAGGTGGCCAAGCACGTCGGCGCCGAGCCCGGACAAGTGGCCATCGCCTGGCTGCTGGCGCGTCCCAGTATCACCGCGACCATCGCCAGCGCCACCAACCTGGACCAACTGCGCGATCTGATCGACGCGGTCAACCTCAAGCTGGATCAGGCATCGATCGAGCAGCTGAATGCGGCCAGCGCCTATGAAGTTGCAGTGAGCAAGTAATCTTGAGGTCAGAAACGTCCCCGGTTTCTCCGCTTCTCGAAGAACACGCCGGCCCACGCGACAAAACCAAGGTATGATTGGGCTAGTGGGTCGTGGTTGCGGGCTTCCTTTAGTCTCCAGCCTTTGGCTCGATCCGTGTTGATCTGCGAAAATCCGCGGTAAGGTTTTAGTCTTCGGATGACGGCGATCACGCGCGATTTCGGCGATCCCTTCTCGCCGATCACCGCATTTCGCTGTTTGTTCCCTCCCCCTCGCCCTGGTTTGAAGGCCATCCCAACAAACAAAGACTTTACGGCGAAACATCCCACTGGGATCTCCCAGTTTTCCACAGGGATATCGCAAATATTAGGCTGGGATGTCCCAAGTATTGAGCTGGGATATCCCACCCATTAAAGCTCTCATCTAGAGCGGAGCCAGGAGCGCAGCCGCCCTCGGCTGCGGCCGTGGACGCTGTTGGTTCTGCTTTTGGCTAAGAACTAATTGCTAAAGACTTCTTTTATCAATGACCGTCTTGGCCCCCGCCTGGGCGGAGACACTAACTATACTATAACGTACTAACTAAGTCAACGATATTGTATAACGAGTGTTCTACTTTGAAAGGAGGAAGTTGGGTCGCCCACCTTACGAAATTAAGTCGAAACTCAAAGGCCCCCCAGGGGAGAGAGAATTTTGAAACCTCCCCCCGTCCCGAGACCAGCAGGTCGCCCAATCCAGACTGATATTCCAACCAGTTCAACAATGCGAACCGTAACAAGGTATTTCCGTGAAACGTTGAGCGATCCAGGAGCACTACGATCACGGAGGTTTCCATGAAACGATTCATTGGAGTAATCGCCGCACTGTCTTTGAGTCTGGGGGTGGCTGATGCCAGCGCCCAGAATTTTTCGACAGGTGCGGTGAATCAATACAGCACCTGCGGCATTACACCGGACCTGGACCACCGTCTCGAGGACGCGAAACGCTTTCGGGATTGGTATTCCCAGGCGGGATTCCCTCTGGTTACGCGGTGGGAGAACGACGATGTGTGGAACACCGATTTCACCGACGGCCCCGGCAAGGACATGGATCCCAGCGGCGGGAGTGACCTGCCGAACATTTACCTCTTCGCGGGCCATGGTCATTGCCAAAACCCGCCCACCGCAACCGATCCGGATTTTCTGGTGACCTGCAGCCACGGAACGGGGATGTTCACCGATATTGGTGCTTCTTCGCGGTGGGGAAATGCAGGCGGGAGATTGCAGTTTGCCTTTATTGACGCAAGCTGCCCCATGGATCTCATCTCCATAGGCCACAACTGGTTCCCGCCGTTCGCGGGACTCCATATTGCGACCGGCCATTCCGGCACTGCCTCGCACGACACGCTGGACAGCGCTTCGCGCAGTGAGCAGTTTGCGATGCGCACAACCGGCTACCAGACGACATTCCTTGGCATCGTGATCTCGACGGTGCCGGCCGAACCTGTCGGCTGGGCTTGGATGGACACGGGCCTCATCGACGTGGAGAGCCAGGTTTGCGCTGTCGTTGTCGCCAACGATGCCACCGCTGCTGCCGCAAGCAACCGCCGCGACAATGAGTTTGTCTTCTCGCACTGGGGCAACCCCAGCGGCAATTGGTTTGCATGGCGGTGGGTCTGCAATTAGCAATCGGCAAAGTCCTTTAATTTACGCTCGACGAAAGTGAGTACCTCATGAACACACTGAATTTGGTTTTGGCTTCTGTGCTGCTTGCCGCAACAGGCGCAGGTTTTGCGGCAGATGAGCAGCCTGGAGAGAAAATGCCGGGCATGGAGCAACGCGAGGTCGTCTCGCCCAAGAGGGTTGAAGACTTGCCCAAGGCGGAAAAGCTGCCCGCCGAGGATGCCGCACGTCTTAAAAATATTGGCGCCAAGGTCTTCGGCATCAAATGGGGGAACAAGCTGGTTGCCGTATCCGACCACGGCTTTCAGGCAGTCACCGACGGCACCACGACGGTCAGCTACCGCCCCGCTGGAAATGCCTATTTTGTACAAACCGGCAAGGCGGGACTGGCTGGCAAGAGCGCATTTCGCGGCACAGATGAGCAGTTGACCGAACGCGGCATGGCTATCTTGACCGGCCTCGGCGTCAAGAGGAATGAGATCGCCGACACCAAAATCCTCCAGCAATATGTCACCGAAGGCAGGATGAATCCGGACACGCGACAAATGGAAGTCAACCCGCCAAGAAAGGACCGCCGGAGCCTGATCGTGAGGCGCGTCGTTGGCGGCGTGCCGGTCTTGAACTCGCGCCTGGCGCTCGACCTGGATGGCGATGGGAACATTGCCGCTCTCGAACTTTCGTGGCCCCTGATCGACCCCAAGGCGCTGGAAGAGGCTGCACGCTTGCAGAAAATCGCGACGGCCGAATTCAAAGCTCCGGAACGCAAGGGAGCTCGCATTGAATCGGTGCAGGTGGGCATCCTCCACTCGCCCGCGGCGTCGTTCGTGGAAGACCAGGTTGCAGCGATACGGGTAATCTACGCACCAACCGACCCGAAGGTCGGGATGAAACCGGTTGCCTACCTTGGCATGGATGGCCGCCCGGTGGCACTACCCCGGCAAATGATCGCTAAAACCGAGGCGCCGAACCGCGAGCGACCTGTTCCGAATGACATGAAGAAGCCCCAGTAGTCGATTCGAAGAGGGCGGGTGGCCCTCGCATGTCGTGAGGGACAGAAGGAAAGGAAAAAGCTGGGCGACCTGCCTATGCCGCCCCTACCATCAGCGCGCAGCGGTATAGGTCAACTTATCTGGGGAAACTGGGTTTCCCTGTCGGGGCACTAAGCTGACAGATTTCATAGAGAACGATCCTGTTAGTTGTCAAACAAAAACTATATAGAATTTAGGTTGGTGGCGGTTTTCATGATTCTTGGATTTAGCGGATTGACCGTGTCAGCAAAACAAGAATCTGCGCTAAGAACGATGCGGGCGGGCAAGGACTTTCGCGGATTTTGAACTATTGAATCTTCACGACAAATGAGACAGTGCCGGCTTGGCTGGGGGCAAGGGTTCCCGTAAAGGTCCACTGAATGTTTCCCGTCTGGCCTGCGCTGGGCGCTGTAATCGAACAGCCGCTAAGGTTTGCGGGGAGCGGACTGCCGCAGGAAGCGCTCACGAAGCTCGTATATGAGGGCGTGCTGTCATTCACCTTGAGGTTGGAAATGGGCGACGTGCTGTCGTTGGTGAAGGTAATGGTGTAGGTCAGGTTCGCGCCCGGGAGCGCCGTTGTCTTGTCCACCGCTTTGTCCAACCGCAGGCCGGCGTTGGCGCCGGTTCCCACCGTCGTGAGGTCGTTTACGCTGTAGCTGGCAGAAAGCGCGGGACTGGCGTTCGTGTACGTAAAGTTGGCGGTGACGGTGGTGCTGTCCGTGGCGTTGAACGGAGCGCCGTTAGGTATAGTGACCTTCATGATGATGCACAGGTTCGTGCCGGCTACCGTTGTAATCGGCCCATTAATCGCCGGTTCACTTGCATCCAGCAGGCCGTTGCAGTTGCTGTCCTGATAAAGGATACGGGTGAAGGCAACGTTGTTCGGAGCCGTCGTAGAAGCCAGAGAGAACGTAAGTTGCCCAGCCGTTCCTGGAGCGAAGGTGTGAGCGTAGAACAGCACGGTTCCAGGCAAGCCTTGCTGGGCTTCGTTGTTCTGAAAAGTGTTCTGTGGAACGTCGCCGAAGTTCACGCCGGTGAAGATAGCCTCTCCGGCTTTGGAGAAGCTGACCGTGTCGGTGGCTCGATTGTAGCTGCCGCCGGTGGTTCCCACCGAAGCGCCGGTCGAGACGTAGCCGGCAGCGTTGGTTTCGATAACAGCCACGGAAGTGGCTCCGGAGACGATATACAGCGAGTAAGAGCCGTCGCTGGCGGTCAGCGTGGAATCAAATGTTGTGCTTCCTCCGTCCGTAGCCTTCACGGCGATTCCGCCCAACCCGGCCTCGCCGCCATCGAGCACTCCGTTGTTCGCCGTGCCACCGCCGGTTCCGGTGTCCTTGAAAACCTTGCCACTCACCAGGCTGCCCTTGAAGAGTCCGAAATTCTGGTTGTTCATGACGCCGTTGGCAATGGTGATCTGTTGCGTCCCCGTGGTTGGTGCGACAAAGGCAAAACCGCTCGGAGCAACAGCCGTGGTCGCGGAAGCCGAGTTCGCCACCACCATGGTGTAGGTTCCGGCGGCCACGTTGGTGAAGGAGAAAGTCCCAGCGCCTGCCGGTACGCTGATGGATTGCACCACCGACCCTCCGGAAACCAGATTGACGAAAACGCTCGAGCCGCTGGCCCAGCTTTCGCCGCTGTCGAGCGAGCCGTTGTGATTGGCGTCAAGGTAAACCGCTCCGTTGACCGTCGTGGCAACACTCACGGTCACGTTGCCGCTGAATTCCGATGTTGCTCCGGCCAGGGTCGCGGTAGCCGTCAGCACAGCGCCGGGGCTGATTCCATTGCCTACGGAAATCGCAAACTTGAACTTGTTGGTGGTGTCCGTACCCTGGCTGATGCCGTTGATTGCGCCCGGTCCGTAGGTTCCGGTTGTGGCATCCAGGTCGGAGCCTGATCCCTCGGTTACTGTAGTCAGATAAGTCTGTCCCTGGCCGAACCCGGAAGGATCAGGCGAGGCGACGAACAACTCGATCACGGAGCCAGGGCGCGCGAAGCCAGACAGCGTGAGCGTTCCCGAGCTGATGGTCGCGCTTTGCAGAATAGGATAGTTGAGCAGGCCGTTGCCGCCAGTGTCCACGTCGCCAGAATCGTTAAGCGTAACAAACGGCGAGGTGCCCAGGCTGGCGTTGTCGGTCGCCGATTCAAGATCGATGCCGATCTCGTGCGTGGGCGTGCCGACGGTCCCGTTCAGGAAAATCGAGTTCTGGCTGATGATGGTACTGGAAGCTCCCGAAGTGACCAGGACACCCGCGCCCACGTTGGACGAAATGATGTTTTTGGTCACGCTGTTGCTGCTGCCGTAGATGCGAATGCCAGGATCGACCAGAGTACCGCCGCTGCCGGTGCCGTTTCCGGTGACGGTGTTATCCGTGAAGGTGTTGGAACCGGAACTTTGCGAGGTATCGATGCCCGGACCCAAGGAGGCGACGAAGAGGTTCCCGGAAACAGTGGCCGTAGAGCCGGTTCCGATGTTCATGCCGCCCAACCCCGGATTGTTGATGCCGTTGTTGCGGACTTCGTTGTTCTGGATGGACCATCCGGTGGAGCTGCTCTCGAGCGCAATGCCTTTACCCTGGGAGAAGCCGATCAGGTTGTTCTGCACGGTCCCGGATTTGCCGCCGGCCGAGCGTATGTTGTCGCCGAGGGAGCGGGCCGCGCTGCCGGGATCGGCAAGGCTGGTTGCAGTTGTGCCCAGCACGTTCTGCTGAATGGACGCGCCCGTAATGCCGCTCTCAATCTCGATGTTGGCGCTTCCGTTGGTGTTAGCTGCGGTCCCGAACCCGTAAATGGCAAAGCCCTTCACGGCTGTGTTGTTGGCTTGAATCTGGATTCCCAACCCGATCGTGCCTTGGGCCGCGCTCAATTGCACCTCGGGCCTGTTCACCGTGGAGAGGCCCAGCGCATCCACGCCGACGGTACCGCCCGTGCCCAGGGCTCCGGAGTTGGTGTCGCCGACGTTGCTGGTCTGTTCGGTTCCGTCAAGCAAGGTGTTGGTATCGGTGATCGACGGAAGCTGCGAAGTGACAACGATCTGCGCCACGCCTGAAGTCAATTGGTTGGTGAGGCCGGCGCGCAGACCCGGAACCGCGCTGCCGTTGGAAATCATAAAGATGCTGCTTTCCACTCCGGCCGTTCCGCCCGCCTGGGCCAATCCGGCATTGGTCAGGGTGTTGCTGTTGATGAGGAACTGGCGCAGCGTTCCCTGGCCGGAATCACGAGTACTGACGATGGTATCGAAGTTGAAACCAAAATCAATTCCGGTGACGCTGCCGGTCCCCAGAGCAACGCTGGTGATCGATTCTGCCGTGTTGTTGCCGCTAGTGAGCGCGGCCAGCGTGGTGCTGCCGTTGCCGGCGTCGATCTTGGTGGGATCTTCGCCGCCCACGCGGTTGGTATCCGCTGTCCCCACGGTTCCGGTCAGACCGCTGGTCCGGAATGTTTGCACTCCGATCAGGCTGGATGTGGACCCCGGACGCGATGATGCCACCGACGAATCCACCACGCGAATCGTGTACGTCTGTCCGGCGGCTCCCGTGAGCGTATAGACTCCGGACGAATTGGTGGTGGCGGAAGTGATGAAATTACCGGCAGCGTCATAAAGCTCTACTCTGGCATTGGGTCTGCCGACTCCACTGGAAGCGGCAAGACTGCGGCCGGCTCCGCCTCCATAGTTCACGTCCTCAAAAACTGTTCCCGTAATCTGGACGCGCGGGGCGCTGGCCAAGTCGCCCTGCGAAGTCGTCATGGTCCCGGTAAACGCAGTCGCAACGCGTGAAGGGAGCGCCACGGAGTAGAGCTGAGCCGGATTCTGGTCATCTTCCACCAGCATGCGCCCGTTGGCGTCGAAGGTCATGCCCACGATCGCGGTCGCGCCGCCGGAGAGTCCCGTGATCGTGCCCAGGCTCGTGACAGCGCCACCGGCGAGCGGCACAGTGTAGATGGTTGTGCCTGCGACCATGTAGAGCGTCCCATCCGGACCGAACCCGATGTCACCGCCAAGGTTGGTTGGCACACCGGAGAGCGCGCCTACCACCGTCGCCGCCCCGGTGCTTTGGTTGATCGTGTAAAGGTCCGCGGTGTTGGTGTCCACTGCGTAAAGTACCCCGCCTGGAGAAAATGCCAGCCGGGGGATGTAAGGAATAGCGGCGCCGGTAGTGCCTAACAGAACCGGCGCAGTGGCCGGGGTTGCCGGATTCCAGGTATAGACCTGGCCGTTCGCCACCTGGGTAATGATGAAGATGACTCCGTCACTTGCCCGCTGCGCCATCGCTGCCGACGCGGTCCCGGAGTAATTGGTGAATTGGGAGGTGACCGTCCCGTTGGCATTCACCAGGTAGATGTTTCGCGTAGCCAGGCCGGCTGAATATACCTGGTCACGAACGTCGGCGGTCGCCGTTGCGCCGGAAATGAGAATGACCAGCGCTGCAACACACCAGGCCAGAAAAGACTTCGGCCTTCGGTTTTCAGTTAAATCTGAACCGCGGGCCAGCCATCGGATTTCTGCTCCTGCCATGTGACGCATCAATTTTTCTTCCTCGGCGAGAAGACGTTTTCATCGAACTTGAATCTCATGCGGATGAAAGCGCCCCGGCGCGTAACGTCTTCTCCCGTCAGGTCTGGATTGCGGAACCCCAGGAGGTTGTAGCCGGTTGAGATCCACAGGTTCTGCACCAGCTTGTAGCCGGTTTCAAATCCCATGCCGTATTGCTGCGAGGCAACGCCCAGACTGTAAGTAGTGCTGGCAGCCACTCCGAAATCCCATTTACGGCTCAGATCCCAGGTGGCGCGGCCGCCCACCAGCTGCGTGGTTGCGGAACTGGAGAGGAGGTTATCGCCCGACAAGCTCCACTTGGCGGCGTACCGTCCGGAAAGCGTAAACGGCGCGGCCACCTGGTAGTTGGCAGTGGTGGAGAAGATGCCTGCGGTGGTTCGCGACGGCTGTCCGGGGACGGAGTTATTGTCGTCGGCCTTGATTTCGAACATGTTGAGGGCGTTCCAGCGGTTTCGCTCGGCATCGCGCAGTGCGAAGCCGAACTGCAGCCGGTCTTGGACATGCGTGCCGCCGCTGGTTCCCTTGGTTGTGGTGGTGGCAAGAACCTCGCGACCCAGGAAGGTCCAGCTATCGCTGAGACGCGCGGCAAACCCCAGAGTGCTCAGAATGTTGTTGGTGGTGGAGCTGCCGCGCCACTCCATGCGGGCCGAACCCTTCCAGTCAGGATGCGCAGTGTAATCCACGGCTCCGGTGAGAGCCAGCGAGCTGGCGTCGGTTCCGTTCAGAGTGCGGATGCTTTCCACTCCGGTGCTGGCCACCAGCCCCTGGGCCAGGTGCCAGTTGTTCCGCAGACCGATTGCGGCTTCAGCCTCGCGGCCATTGGAGAGATCGCGGATGCGGTACTCGCTGAAAACGTGAGCATCCTTGAAATACGTCGTATCAATGCCAAACTGGGTGGTGTTCCGGTGCTGCAAGCTGTTCAGGGAGTACACGTCGCCGAGCGAGGAGATGAGCTCCTGGCGGAAATAGAGCTTGCCTTTCGACCAGAGCTGGTAGTTCCCGCCCAGCGCGACCATACGCTTGTCCATGTCGGCGATGTCCTGCTCGTACTCGCCGCTGGCGGTCGCGCGGCTGAAGTGGGGAACCTGCAAGCTGAGCTTGCTGAACAGCGTATCAATCGTGTTGGGAGTCACCCCTACGTCGCTGGTGTTAGCTGGAGCTGCGCTCTCTTGCGCATGGCGGAAACCAAAGCTCATCTGCATGTTCCCAGGCAGGCTCTTCTGCAAGGCAAGCTGGCCGCCCTGCTGGGTGCCTGTGGTGGTCACGTCTTCGGTGCGAATAAACTCACCTACGATGCGGGTTGTGCTGTTGAGTGCATAACTGGTCTTGATTCCCGATTCTCCTCTCCCCTTGTTCATGATCGAGGTCGGGTTATCGAAATTGGCGTCGGTGCGCGTGAAGTAGGCCTTCATCTTCAGCCTGGCGCCGTCGTGATTCAGTTCGAGCCGGTAGCCGGTGCCGGTGCCCTCGCTCTCATGCTGAGTGCCGGCAAACTCGGCGATGAAGGAAGTCTTTTCCTGGAGCTTGATGACGGTGTTGATCGCGTACAACTTGTTCGGGTCTTGGGGATCGCTGTCGTTCACGAAAGTTCCGCCGATTTGCAGTGATTTGGTCAGCTTCACCTGCGCTGTTCCTCCGCCCACCCAGAACTTGTCGCCGCCAGTGTTGACCTCGTAGGTGATTCTGAGGGAGAGGGGGTTGAGGTTCGGATCCAGTGTCGGAATAGGAGCTTTCAGGAGCAACTGTCCGGTAAAGGGCTCGAACTCATAGTCGACAAATCGCGTCAGTTGTCTTATGTCCAAAATGACGGCGGGCTGATTGCGGTCTCGTGTCAGTACCTCGACCTTTTCGCTGTTCTCCACTCCATTCGGATTGGAAAGCGTAAACGGCCCGGAGGTTCCGTTGGCGGGCAGTTCATCGACAATCTGCCGCTTGGAATCGTAGCTGGCGAAGCCGCTCAGATTCACCCTTTCATTTTCAAAGTGCTCCTTGACGCCGGTCATGCTCCGGCTGTAGTTGCTCAGGCTGTTGCCTGCACCGGGATCGGAAGTCAGGAAGTCTCCGTACAGCACGTAGGTGCGGCCATGGTCGATGCGAATGTAGGCCTTGCTGGTGGACTGAGCGTCGTACCCGCGGACCGAGGCATCTCCGTAGACCGGATAATACTGGTCCGGCTGAATGTCTCGAAAGAGCCGCTCTCCGGACGCTTTGTCGGAATCGTAGGCCAGGGTGAGAAGATTGTCGCCTTTGATCTTTCCTTTCAGCAGCAGAGCGGCGTGGCCGCCGGAACTGGTTGAGCCATCGGCGCTCTGCGCGGAGAAGAGCTGCAGCTCGTGCTCGAAGCCATCATTCAGGGAAGGCTGGATCGCGTTGTGGCCCAGGCTGCCGAAGTTTACCTGATACTCCACAATGCCCGCGGCGATCATCGGGCGCAGTTCAGGAACGAATTCGACCTTTCTTTCAAAGCTGACTCCGCCGCTGCTGACACGGATCACGCCGGGACCGGGATCGCTGGGGGGCATCAGTTCATACTCGGCGTGTCCACCTTCGATAAACACCTGAGTTCCCGGCTCCTTGGGATTCAGGTCCCGAACCAGCCACACCCCGTTGGTCGTCTCCAGGGTGATGGGTGTGCGCACGGTTACCGGCACATCGTTGGAGTCGGTCAGCCGGACCGTTACCTTGACGGGAGTCTTGCCGTCAGCAGCGAACGTCGTCTTGGGTACATCAATCTTCAGCTTGCCAAGCTGGCTGGGGGCGACTACCTCGATGATGTGCGTGCCGCGATCGTTGCCCCATGAATCGAGCTGGGTCAGGATGAGCTCATTCTTACCGGGGCGGAGATTGACGCCAACGAACTCCCAGACCTCCAACTGCCTGGCGGCCACGGTGGACTTGCTGCCTATCTGTTTTGCCGGTAGCTCCGTGCCATTGACGGTAAGCCTGAAGGTGTTTCCCATGCGGCCTTTGACACGGATTCTAGTTTGCGCAAAAGGCAGCACGATGTGGTCATGAAGATCGACAAACCCGAGTTCGTTGTCCATCTTCAAGAGTTCCTCATTGGGATCAGCGACCGTAGCAGGCGATGTGGCCGCGGGCTTACTCGAAGGCGCGATGTTTGCGGCGGGTTGGCCCGAGACGGCGTTGCCAGGAGCTTGTTGCGACGCGCCGGTTGCGCCGACAAAGCCGCTGGCCCCCAGAGCCTTGACCTCCGCCGCGCTCTTCTCGACAGGTTGCGGGTTGAATTGAGCCTTCACTCCGCGGGCCATCTCGTCGCCGTTGCCAGCCTGCCTCTTCGCGCGGCTCGCGATCTCGCGGGTGAGAGGCTCGGAGCAGCCGATGACCGCAAAGTCCGCTTTCTGCATTTCGCCAAACTTGAGATCAATGAAACGGCTCCCACCGTCGCCGGCGTTGCGGCTGGAGATCGGAACCAGGTCAACGCCGGCGGGCAGGCTGTAAGTGTCCACTTTCAGAATGTGAGTGCGACCGGGCACTCCGTAGAGGCTGTATTTGCCGCGTTCGTCGGTAACGGCGAAGGTGCCGTCTTCCAGGTACAGGCGAACCCCGGGGATTCCCAGTTCTCCGGGATCCTGCACGCGGTTTCGGTTGCAGTCTTCGAACACCTTGCCGACGATGAAACCGTTATCGCTGAAGATGCCGGCCGTGATGGTCACGCGCGCCGAAGCCACGTTGGACTGGCTCTGTCCGCTCAGCGCCACTGCCTTGTTGAGCGCGTCGCCAACGCCTGCTCCCGGACCGACGAAGACGCGGTATGTCAGCTTGACGTCCGCGTTGGCAGCGAGGGTTCCGATGCTGAAGGTGAGAATCGGCCCTTTGCCGCCGGCGGGATCGGTAATCGGCGCGCCATCCAGGCGTGCGCTTTTGAGCTGGTAAACAAAGCCGGGAGGCAACGTATCTTTTACCTGCGCGTTGGGGAGCGGCGTGGAGGTCAGGTTCTTGATCTCGACGGTGTAGTTCACAAAGTCGCCTTGCTCCACGCTCACGCGGTCGGCCGTCTTCTGGATGAAGATCGGCGTTGCCGCCGACGTATCCACGGGAACGTCAAAGATCGTTGCGCCGGCGCTGATGCTCACCACAAAACTTCCGTCGTACGAAGCTGCAGGGTCGATTCGGCGCCCGGCAGGAAGCTGCCCTGGCGGGACGGTAGAAGGGAACGTGTAGTTTGCCGGCGGCGCCACTACGATTTTGTAGGTGCTCGGCAGCACCTGCGGAAACTGGAACTGGCCGTTGGCCCCGGTGGTTATGGAACTGGGCGCTGGAGTGACGCCATCAAACTGAAAGACCGAAGCCGGCTGGTTAGGCTTGCCGCCGTTGCCGCCGCCGGTGACGTCGATCAGCGTGACGTTCGCTCCGGCAACCAGCGCATTGCTGTGGCTGTCAAAAACGACGCCGCCCGGATCAATCAGGATGGTGGCGGTGACCGTGGCCGTGCCGCAGCCGCTCAACGATGCCGTCAATTGATCGTTTCTGAGCACCTCCATGATCTTGTTGCCTGAGACAACGGGATTCACGCTGGCGTCACGCATGGGCACCGCAGGCAAGATGCGGAAGATCCCGGTGTTGGGACCGGTTTCCGTTGCTGTGAAGGTTTCCGTGTCTCCGGTCAGCGCGGACTGCAGAGTCACGGGCCGCGTCTCAACGGTTGTGGGATCGGCATTGCATGCTGCGGCGTTGACCTGGACCCACAAGGGCGAGGTGATGGCCGTCGCCTGAATGGCCTTGGAAAAAGTCGCATCAAAGTAGTAGGCGATTCCCGGCGGCGGGCCATTGACGGTCACATCAACTTCGTTCGAAGACGATGAAGTATCGCTGCCGTTATTGAAAAACACCACCGCGGTGTTACGAAGGATCCCGCTGG
This sequence comes from uncultured Acidobacteriaceae bacterium, assembly GCA_964521445.1. Taxonomy (GTDB): domain Bacteria; phylum Acidobacteriota; class Terriglobia; order Terriglobales; family Acidobacteriaceae; genus Angelobacter. The sequence continues at coordinate 14,507 of CAZFRV010000174.1, read as the reverse complement.
CGTTGCTGTCGACCGTCACGTTAAAGCTGAAGCTCGCGTTGGTTGCCGCCGGGAATGTATCCAGGACGAAAGCGATCGCATCAACGGTGGAAAGGTCGGAGGGAGCAGCGCTCACGTAACTTTGCAGCGGAGAACCGAATATGTGATAAAGCGGCGTCGAGGATCCCGCGGTGACAAACGACGAAAACCTGGTGTTGTTCGGAATAACGTCGCGCACCACGATCTTAAGCACGGGAACACCGTCAACGCTAACCGATACGGGAACGGCATCTCCCGTCCCGCCATTGGCGACATTCAACGTGAAAGTAAGCTGGTCTCCGGGGTTGGCGGTTGCTTTCGATACTGACTTGCTGACGGTCAGCGCAGCGCCTGCGCCGGATGCCTGCGCGATCACATGCACTACGTTGGAATTGGCCGAAGTTGCCGACCCCCCGGAAGACTGGTAAGAAGCCGTCGCCTGGTTGTCGATGGAGGTCCCGGGAGGAACACTGGCCCCAGACGCCTGGGCCATGAGCCCGAGCGCCAAGTACAGCCACGCCAGAATGTAATACGACTTTCGCATCGGAACCAACTTCTGCCGAGACTTCGCTCAACACGCTAACTAGCTGCACATGGCAGCCAGGGTCCTGACTGTCGGCTGACTCCCGCGGTCCTAACCTGCGGGACTACTCGGAGCGCCCAAGTCAGAGAACCTGGCCCATGTTTAACGTGTTCAAGCTGCGGGGAGGCGCCGTGAGCGCCTCCCCGTTTCTGTCTCTTACTGGATCTTCACTGCGAAGACGATCACGGCTGACTGGCCAGGGGTCAGCGTGCCCACCGTCGCACTGATAGTTCCAGCGGTTCCGTTGGCAGGCGCAACAATGGTTCCCACTGTCGTGCTTGCCGGCGGAATGTTCCGATACAGGGTGAAGGCCGGTGTCGCGTCACTGACAACAACATTGGTAATGTTCGAGGTACCGGCATTGGTTGCATTGATTTGATAGATGACACACGCGCCGGGAACGGCCCCAGCGGTGATGTTGGTCTGTTGATACGCGGTATCCGGAACACCGTCACAGTTGGCGTCGAGCGCCTGCTGCTTCACCAGGCGCAATTCGCCGTCGATGACAGTGGTCTGGTCCTGGGCCGTCGCAAAGGTTGCGTTGTAACCTGCACGCGGCGTGGTTGTGTCGATAGCGCCCACTGCCGCTCCCGACGGAGACGTGACTTTCACGAACATAGTCACGCTCTGCCCGGGCGTCAGCGTAAACGTTGTAGCCGTGGACACTGCTTGGTCAGCTCCGTCCAGGATGCCGTTGCCGTTGGTGTCCTGGTACAGGACCGACGACCAGCCGGCCAGTGTGTCGGACGTGATCGGATTGCTGAAGGTGATCGCTTCGCTCACGTTACCGTTGTTGGTCAAGTTATGCGTGTACACCACGGACCCGCCGGGGAATATCTGGTTGGAGCCGTTGGGAGTGAGGGTCACGTTATGCACGGTGTTGACCGTCACCTGATCGTGGATCTGGTCCAGGGCGCCCGAGGTGGGTGACTTCGCCTGGAAGTAAACCGCCTGCGCACCGGCAGCGTAGTTGGCGGGAACGCTGATCACGGCGCATACAAGCTTTGCCGTACCGCCGTTCACCACGCCGGTATTGCTGATCACGCTGCCGAGGTTGGCCGCGGTGCAATCTGCGCCGTTGCTGGCGCGGAAGGTCACCGACCATCCTGGCGGGAGCGTGCTGCTGCTGCCGAAGGTGGTGGTGGAAGAAGCCAGCAGATCATACGAATCGGCCACGCTGGCGCCGCTGGTATTGTTGACATAGAGCGTAAAGGTAGTCGTGGTACCGGGATTGGTTGCGTTGGTCACAACCGGTGATGCTTCCGGACCGGGGCCGACGCCTAGTACGCCCGGGCTGCCGATGGCTGCGTTGTTGGTCACGTCCACCGTGCTGCTGGTAATGGCCACCAAACGGTCCGTCATGCTGGCGTTCGCGCCGGCGTTTAGGGCGCCGGCAACGGTAGATGTCGCTGTTACCGTCGCGTTGAACGGACCTCCGGTCGCGCCCGCAGGCAGCGCGGCCTTCACAATGACTGTGTAGGAGGCGCCGGCGGCCAGCGGTCCGGTATCGGGAATACTGTTTCCAGTGGTATCGATAAGCGGCGTTACGCCATCGCTCTTGTACAAGGTAAAGACCGTTCCCGCCGGGAAAGTGTTCGACGGGACGGTGATATCGAACGAATCGGTGCCGTTGCCGGTATTGGTAACGACATCGGTGAAGGTAACCGTGCTGCCTTGAGCGGCGGCGTTGATGGTGTCAATGCCGTTGATGGTGCCGTCGTTGTCGTTGGCGGCAACGCCGGTATCGCTGATGGTGACGGCGGCGCTCTGACGCACGGTAAAGCTATAGGTGTTGCTGGAACCGTTCACCGTGGTGCCAGTGCCGTCGTTGAAAGAAAGCGTTGCGGTGTTGTTCAGCACGCCGGGAGATACGCCGGCGGCGATGTTTACCTGGAAGGTGATCTGCCCGGAAACGCCGGCTGCGACTTGATCGACGATCGCGGTCACGGTATTGCCGGTCACGCTGTAGTCGATGTGCGGCGATCCTGCGGCCGGCTGGACGTCGCCTGTGGCATCGGTCAGGACGGTTGCGCCGGTGACGCTCCAGCGACCGCTGCCGGCAACGTAGGTCATGCCCGCAGGCAGAGCATCGCCGATATTCAGCGTCGTGGCAGTGAGGTTGCCGCTGTTGGTGTACGTCAACGTGACCGTGTACGGACCACTTGGTGACGCACCAGAGTTGGAACTCATCGTCTTGTTCAGGTTGATCACGGCGTTCGAGGTGACCGTGGTGGTATCGGTGTTGGAGGCGCTCTTGGTGTTGTCAAAAACCGAAGTAGCGCTGACCGAGAAGTTGTTGGTCTGTCCCGCGGTCGCGCCTGGAGGCACCGTACCGGTAATTACGAACTTGAAAGCGTTCGCCGCGCCCGGGGTCACGGTGACGCTGGTCCCAGTCAAGTCGGTAAAGTTGTCCGGTATGCCGTCGCCATTGGCGTCAAGGTAGATGTGGGTGCCGGTCAGCGTAAAGGCGCCCGACTGTGCCGGGGCCAGCGTGAGAGTAAAGCTGTCGGACCCGTTTCCGGTGTTCGTCAACGTGTGCGGGTAAAAAACAGGTGCACCCGGAGACGCTGTCTTTGCCCCGTTGGCGGTCAAAGTCAAGCTGGCAACCTGTTGAACGATGGTGTTGACCACGTTCGAAGTCGCCGTACGCGAGACCGATGAGCTGTCTGTGTATGTGGCCGATGCCTGGTTGCCGATGGACGTCCCGGCTGCGGTTTGAGCGCTGGCCACTGTGGGCACAAGAAGCGCCGCTACAGCCAACACCGTTAAGACTATGAAGGGCACCGCTGTTGCAAACGACCCCCTCCCTTGCGAGTTCTTCCGTTTCATCGCCTTCTCCTCGATTACAGAAAAATCTCAAGCTCTGGGGAATCGCTTGATGGTTTCTTGCGTGCGTGTTTGTTTGCCTATTGCTGTGTCTTTACTTTCATTCTCGCTTTCACTGACTTGCTCATTCCGCCGGCCATGTCTCCAAGGTTCCAGCGCAAAGAGCGGTACTCTGAATAAGGGACCAACTCCTGGACCGTCTGCCCGCCCGCGTCGCGCACCGCCCTCTTTAAGGGCACAGGGGCATAATTCGCTCCGTCGGTGCTGGCCAACACCTGGCCCGGCATGGCCGTTTGCGGAAGGTATTCCATTCCCGCAGGCACTGGTAGAGTGGCGACAACATCTTTGACCGCGCTCTTCTCGGTGTTTTTGTATTCCGCGTCGTACTCGATCACATCGCCCGGTTTGGCTTTGTCACCGGATTGCTTCTGTTCGGCTCCGTCAAGCTTGACGATCTTGCTGGCCACCAGGGTTACTTTGACTTGAGCATGCAGGGGGAGGTACAAGGCGAGCGCCCCCGCGATCACGAAGGCTGTCTTGAAAATGCGTGAGTTCATGTGCGTTTGCTGATCCTTTTCACTGATTGTTCGGTTTACTCCCGAGGCACCTGTGCCCGTCCATGAGTCTTGGGAGGAAATGAGGAGTCACTTCGGGCCAATTTCTGCTGCGTTGTGAGCAATTTAAACCAGCAGTCGCTAACGGCAAACGTTACCGTCGTACTAATGTGAATCGCCGGTACCTTTGCAGACGGGGAGGACTCCGCCAATGGCAGCTCTGATTTTCTGGAGCGAATCGGACGATGACTAAGGTCACCGCGACCAGGTCACCGATCCCCAGGACGTGCGGCATCGTCTACGATGAGCAAGCCGGCTCAGGGAAATGACACAAATCGCGCGCTCGCCTCTCGTCGTTAGCGCAGCTCCGTGTGGAATTCTGTGCGGATGACGGGCAATTACGCAAAACCACAACGAAAGAAATAGTCCTTTTCCCTTCGAGGGTTGCAAGTTCGAGTCCTAACTGAGGAGCCAATCTTTTTCCGGCGCATCGCTCCAGCTAAGGGCGAGGTCCGTACTCACCGGCATTTCGTCAAGATTGGCCGGCCACCGTGGGTGAGGGAAAAGGGGCCCAGCGTATCTTTCTCCAAAGCGACCGTCAGGCTCAGGGTGTCGCCCTCAACATGTCCGGAGTAGCGGGCTTGATTGACGGACGCTGGTTCATCCCGACGCACGGGGCCGCCGTGCTCCGCCGTAAAAGTTCCTGGGACATCGAAGTCGCCGTGCTGATTGACCGCCATGGGCTGGGTGATTTGACCGTGCGCACAATCGAATTCGACCTCGGCGCCTTTGTCGGACACTTGCAAGAGGATGTGTTCGCCGCCCCATGTGCCGGTTGCCACCTCATGTCTCGCCGCCTGCATCCACGTGCCGCATGCGGCAGAGGCCCACGCCGCGAAAAGCGCAAGCTGGATAACCCGTTTGCTTGCCGGTTGCATAGAGTCACGTCCTCCTGGGCAAATGAGGTTTGCGGCCCCTAAAGTCCAACTTTGGAAGAACTCAATCTCGCACAAATAACATCCCATCAGGAATAGACACGGCACGGTCATGAACTTCCAGCTAACACGGCTGGAACTCTTACTCCATCCAGGTCAGCGGCGGCTTCGATTGTTTAGCTGGCGGCCGCCCTCCGGGCTAGTGGAATGGAGGCTTGCACGGAAGTTCCACCACCCGGCCGCGACTGAACCCGGAGCTGTCCGCCCAGGCTCTTCACGCGCTCCGTCATGCTAACCAGTCCCAGACCGGCGCCTCGCGCCGAGCCGGGGTCGAATCCTTTCCCGGTGTCGGAAATGCACAAACGGATAGCTTCTGTGGAGCCGCTCAATTCGACACTAACGGAACGGCAACCGCTGTGTTTCTGGGAGTTACGAATAGCTTCCTGGACCACGCGATAGAGGCATAACTTCACCTCTTGCGGCAGCGCGTCCGGTACCCCGGCGTGCGCAAATTCAATTTCAAACCTGTTCTGCCTGGAATACTCCGCGCAAAACTCCGACACCGCGGAAACCAGACCGGCAATCTCAACGTGGGAAGGATGAAGATGGCGGGTGAGGTGCTGAATGTCGCCGCACAGCTGGTGCGCGATCTTCGATAGCCCGATCAGTTGCCGGCTATAAGGCGATTGTGTTTGCAAAGAACCTTGCAGCACTTGGTCCAGTTGGAAAGTAAGCAGGCCCAGCCGCTGGCTGACGTCGTCATGCAGTTCGCGTGCGATGCGCGCCCGTTCCTCCTCCTGGATCTGCATCACCCGGAAAGTCAGATTCCTAAGGCCCTCTTCCACCTTCTTCCGCTCGGTGATGTCCTGATAGATGCCGTAACATCCTACTAACCTGCCATCCAGCGACATGGGAACTCCGTGAAGTTCCACATCCACAGCCGTCCCGTCCTTCCGGTATCTTCGTGTGGTTGCGTGAACGCTCTGCCCGCTCTGGATACGCCGCGTCAACTCGGCTGCTTCTTCATCCTCAGGCGCGATGAAGTAATCGAGATTCGCTCCCTCCAGCTCATTCTGCGAGTAGGCAAACATCTCTTCGAAGGCCGGATTACAGAGCTGCACGCGGTGGTCGGCGTCCATGACCACAATGCCAAGCGGGTTGTTGGAAATCAGGGTCTCCAGGTAAGCCGTGCGTTCCCTGATCTGATGCTCGATGCGTTTGGCCTCGGTGATATCGAAGCCGCTCGCCAGAACGGCAGGGCGCCCCTCGTATTGGATCATGGTCGCGGTAAAGTCCACCCATCGTTCTTTGCCGCCCCAGGTCAGGATCTTGAATTCGTATCGCGACGGCACCTGCTCGCCCCGCAATCTCGCCTCCGCTCGCTTCCGTACTGCTTCCCGGAAATCGGGATGCACGAGTTGCCATACATCCACCGAGGCAAGGTCTTTGGGGGCGTATCCTGCGATGGCTTCAACTTGCGGGTTGACGTAGCGAAAGTGCCCGTCTTGATGGATCCAGATAGCGCAGGCGACTGTCTCAGCAACCAGGCGGAACTTGGCTTCGCTGTCTCGTAGGGTCTGCTCGACTCTTTCCCGCTCCGCGATCTCGGTCTGCAAAGCCACGTTGTTCTCAGTGATTTGGCGGCCGCGCATGGCGCTCTCCAACAACGCTTGCTCGGCCCGGCGGTGTTCCTCCACCAGTAACAGCACGATGCCAAGGCAAATCCCCGAAACGTACACTACGTCCAGGGCGGAGAACAGCGAAGCCGCGCGCATCGGCAAGTCAAAAACGGGATGAAGGGGCGCCCCGTAGCCAACGATCATCAGGTGGACAAAAGCCATGCCGTAGAGGCCCTGGTGAATGCCATAGAGCAAACAAAACCCACCGCTGATCGCGGCCGCCGAACTTCGGCTTTTGCGCCATTGTGCAAGAAACAATACGGCGCAGAAGAGCAAGGCTGCGGCCAGCGCGAAGGTTCGCGGTGCTTCACGCGACACGAAGCTGATGACAGGCCGTTCCCGCCACAAGAAGGCAAGCACAAAACTGAGCCCGCCCACCGCGAGCGCAGCTCCGGTTCCCAACCACAGCCAGCGCCGCGACGGCCTTTCCGGGAAACGCAGACTCCACGCTCCAAACATCAGGAGAGCAACCTGCAGGAAACCGAAGAGCATCGCGAACAAGACCGTTGTGCCTTTGATCGGCGTCCATGCCCTCCCCAGTTGGAAGATCAGAACGCCGAGGGCAAGATAGGCGGCGGATGCAGTCCACGCCCAGGCCCACCACCTGAAAAACTCCTGCCTGCGAAGGCGTACGTAAACACACCACAACAGCACCACCAGGAAAGCCGTCACCAGTAGCTGCAGGAAGACAAAAGACTGCATCGGGTCCATGCCCGTATCCTTCTCCGGGAGACATAGTAGCACCAAACCACGCCCACAAGTCCTAGCGCGATTTTGGCGGAACCGATCCCGCGCCTTTGGTCGATGAGAATTCGTCTGCCGTTTTCTGCGGCGGAATGTTCTGGTTCAGGCGAAAGAAATTTGTCGGGTCATAATGTGACTTGACCGCCACCAAGCGCTCCCAGCGTTCCTGGTAAGCCTCAGGGACCCGGTCCTCTTCGTCGGCGCTCATGAAATTGATATAAACGCCGGGCTTCATGGAAGGGCGGAGGGCGTTGAAGGTGTTGCGAATCCAGGCGACGTTGCCGGCGTCAGCGCGTTCCTCGGACCAGTTCCCCAGAAAATTGACGATGAAGGGCGCACTGCGGTCACCGAACGCAGTTTCCTCCGCGGCCACCCGCGCCATCGCACCGCCAAGATAGGCAAGCTCGATCTGGGAGTGTGGAGAGGGAATCGTAGCCACGGCTTCTACCATGCGGTCCAGCGTGCTATTCGTGAGACTGGAAAAGTAGCCGGACTTGGAATAGTAGCGCTGGCCGTGGGGAAACTCGTGATCGGCCATAGTCTGCAAGGCGAGGAAAGATACAACCTTCTTGGTCACGGTCGTCGGATCGCAGAGCGACAAAGCGCGGTCCACATGGCGGCTGCCAGCATCGAGATCGCCAAGCCAAACCAAAGCCCCGCTCACGGCCGGACGTCCACGGACATGCGCGGGCACGTTTTCCGCATCCGCAGCGAGCCGCAAACTGATGTTCCATTTCAAGTTGTCGGGCGCTTCCGGCATGAATTCTCGCCAGCGCCGGAGGAAGTGCGGGATGTCATCTCCCGCGCACATTCCTTCGCCGAGAATCAGGGAAGTCGTCGGGTAAAGTTTTACCTCGAACTCAGTCACTACGCCGAAGTTGCCGCCTCCGCCGCGAAGCGCCCAGAACAAATCAGGGTTGTCTTTGGCGCCGGCATGCACCAGGGATCCGTCCGCAGTCACGATCGTGTAACCTTCAACGTTGTCACAGGAGAGGCCGAAGCGCCGGGTAAGCCATCCGGTTCCCCCGCCCAGGATTAACCCGGCGGCGCCGGTATGAGAGACGACGCCGGAAGGAAAAACGAGTCCCGCCCTTTGCGTCGCGACATCGACGGAGCCAAGCAGACATCCACCTGCGAACCGTGCTCGGCGGTTATTTGGATCGACAGTTACCTGCCGCATTTTCGACAAGTCGATCACCAGGCCGCCATCGCAACTGCCGAATCCTGCAAGGCTGTGCCCCCCGCAGCGGATCGCCGTCAGCACACCCGCGGCGCCGCCAGCTCGAACCGCAGCCTGCACATCTTTGACGCCGGCGCAACGGGCAATCAGGCCCGGCGTCCGCGCCACCATGCCATTCCAAATACTTCGGGCATCGGCGTACCCATCTTCGTTGGGACGTAACAAATCTCCTTTGAAATGGCTCTGCAGGGAAGCATGAACTTCTTCAATGTCTTGGGTCATGCAGGGTTCAACCTGTACATCATGCAAGGCGCCGCCTGCTTCGCAAGTACAACAGCGAAATAATGCCCAAGAAAGGAAGAAATGCGGGGACCGACCACCGCAAACCGTCCACAAAGAACGTCGAAGCCGCGATTCCCGCCAGGACCATGATGCCGAGCATTGTAAATAAAGGATGGGCCCGGAAGCGCATCGGCAAGGTGGCCTCGCGCTCCGGTGTGATCGATTCTCGGAAGCGAAGGTGGGTGAGCAAAATGACCAGCCACACGAAGAGCATTCCCGCAACCGCCGTCCCGTAGAGAAGCAGAAAAGCATTGCTTGGGGCGAAGATAGCCAGCAGAATCGCGGCGATCATGCCGGCGGTCGATGCCAGCAGCGCGCGATGAGGAACTCCGTTGCGGCTCACCTTGCTCAACCATGCGGTGGGACGCCCATCGCCGGCCAGAGAGAAGACCATGCGCGTAGATAGATAAAGGTTGGTGTTCACGCTGGAGAGCGCGGCCGTGAGCACCACAAAATTCATGATCGCCGCAGCGAAGGGTATATGCGCCGCGGTAAACGCGGCTACAAAGGGACTCCCGGTGATCCCCGACGCACTGCTGCTCTGATTCCACGGAACCATGGTCACCATGACGGTGATCGCCAAAACATAGAACAAAATCAGCCGGTAAACGATGTTCTTCATCGCCCGCGGGATGGAAACCTCCGGCGACTTGGCTTCTCCGGCGGTGACCGCGATGATCTCCACGCCCATGTAGCTGGTGATGGTCAGCGTCAGCGACAGCCATACTCCTTTCCATCCGCCGGGAAGAAATCCGCCATGCCGGGTCAGGTTGGCAAAACCCACCGCCGAACGGGAGCCAATCCCGATTCCAAAGATGAGAGCCAGGCCCACCAGGATGAATGCCACGATGGCTACCACCTTGATCATGGCAAACCAGTATTCAAATTCACCCAGGCGATTGACCTGCATGGAATTGAGGGCGACGAACGCCATCGAAGCCGTGACCACCCAGACCCATTGCGGCACAGTGGGAAACCAAAAAGAGAAATAGATGCCGACCGCGGTCACCTCCGCACCGATGGCAATGATCTGCACCAGTCCGTAGGTGGCACGAACCGAGAAGCCGGCCCATGAATTGAGGTACTTCTCCGCATAGACTCCGAAGGCGCCGGCGACAGGATGAACCACCGCCATCTCCGTGACCGCATAGGCCATGATCAAAGCCACGGCCGCGCCCAGAAGATAAGAAAGGATGACTCCCGGGCCGGCAAGGCGGATGGTGACGCTGCTCCCCAGAAACAGGCCTACCCCGATGGCGCCGCCGATAGCCATCATGGTGAGCTGCCTCTGGCTCAAGCGCCGGTGAAGCCCTTCGGGCCCGCTTGCCGGAAGCGCACCGCTGCTCAACTCGGGCGCGACAGCCGAAGATTTTTGCTCAGTCATGACTGCCAACGCAGATTTGCTTTTCACTCAGCATGAGTCTGTTTTTGCCGTCTGATCCTTTACGAATGCGTGCCAGTCTCTGGAGAAGAGGTGTCAGGACTGCGGAGATTGCGCTTGACCTGTTGTGACCTCACGCAACGCGCTTCCAAACCCGCGGATCTCGTCCAGCGTGTTGTAGTGTACCAATGATGCCCTGACTGCGCCGCTCTCTTGCGTCAGCCCGAGGCGCTTCATCAATCGTGGCGAATACATGTGTCCATCGCGGACACCGATCCCTCTCTTTGCAAGCTCTTCGGCAACCGTGGCCGGCGCAATGCCCGGAAGATTGAAACATAATGTCGGCGTCCGCTGCGACAGCTTTTCTTGGTCAGTAATGCCATAGACCACGGCCTTTCGGTCGGCGAGCACATTTAGCATTGCGCGAGAGAGGTGGGTCTCATAATCGCGGATCGCCTCCGTTGCCGCCACCAGAGCTGCACGTCTGGAAGCCGCAGCGGGGCTGATCCTACGTCCCAAATCTTCCAGGTAACGCACGGCCGCTGCCATGCCAGCCACGTTTTCATATACGTATGTGCCAATCTCGAGTTTGAAGGGAGAGGTGTCCGGAATGAAATCCTCCCGGAAAGTTGGGAGAGCGTTCAGTGTCTCCAGGCGGCCCCACAGGAAGCCCATGTGCGGCGAAAAGATCTTGTAACCCGAGCACACCAGGTAATCGCAGTCGAAGGCTCGGACATCGATGGGGCCGTGCGGCCCATAGTGCACCGCATCGACGAATACCTCCGCTCCAGCGGCATGGGCCCGTTGGGAAACCTTGGCAATGTCGAGAATGGAGCCGATTGCATTGGAAGCCAATGTGCAGGCCACCAGCCGCGTTCTTGGTGAGAGCAATGCGTCCAGGTCCTCGGGGTGAAGCCGGCCATCATCCCTAAAATGCCACCAGACGATCTTCGCGCCTTCCCGTTCCAAGGCCAGCCAGGTGGCAATGTTGGATTCGTGATCCAGGTCGGTCACGATGATTTCGCGCCGATCTTTCAGAGACTGACCGATGGCCAGGCTGATGAGCCGCATGAATGAAGTCGCGTTCATCCCGAAGGCGATCTCGTCAGGATGGCGGGCGTTGACCAGCAATCCCACGCTTTCTCGCGCGTTGGCAATCACCTGGTCTACTTCCTGGGACTGGCGGTATCGGCCGCCCCGCTGGACATGCCGATGCAGCAAATGCTCGGCCACGGCTGAAAGCACAACGTCAGGTGACTGCGCGCCGGCCGCATTGTCAAAAAAAATGAACGGCTCCTCGAGCGCCGGGAAAACGCGGCGGACATGGGAAATGGGGAACTCTGCCATAGCCCGTCCATCCTACAACGCAAACCCATTCATGGGGCGGGTTTGAGCGGTTTAAGGTTGCGTTTGATAGACTTTCTCCATGGCCAAGAAGAAATCAACACCCAAGAAGAAGCTTAAGAGCAGGAAGAAGCCAGCCCTCAAGAAAAAAGCATCGCTCAAGAAAAAGCCAGCCTTGAAGAAGCCCGCGAAGAAGCCTGCGGCGAAGAAAAAGTCAGCAGCCGGAAAGAAACCGAGCGTCCGTAAGAAACAGAGTTCACGGGCCGCCCAGCAGACCACGTATCCCGTCGCGATCAGGAGCAGCCGTGGCTTGGATGCGGCATCGGGAGGACAGTCCGGCGATACCCAGGGACTCTCTCGCCGCCATCGCGAGGATTCAGAGAGCGTTGAAGAGTTGGCGGAAGAAGGTCAATACTTCGAAGCGGAAGCGGTGAGCGGGGTCGAAGATGCGAAAGACCCGGATCAGGGCGAAGTGACTACCTCGGAGGTTCCTGAGGACGATGTTCCTGCCGAATATTTGGACCGGGACGACCTCTGAAGAAGGCCGTCCCTCATTCCAAGGATCGGTCTCAGGCTACTCGTGTGACCGCTTTCTCCAGTGATTGCCATTCTGTTTCACTCAATTGCAATTCCGCCGCGGCAACGTTTTGTTCCAGATGGTCGACGCTCGAGGTTCCCGGAATCGGCAACATCACCGGTGAGCGGCGGAGCAACCACGCCAGGGCAACTTGCGAGGTTGTGGCCTGGTGCTTTTTCGCGAGCTTGTCGAGAACACTGCCCGGTTTGGTCAGCTCTCCGGCTGCGAGCGGGAACCACGGGATAAAGCCAATTTTGTTCTTGGCGCAGTGCTCGACCACGTCTTCGTGAGCTCGATCCGATATGTTGTACTTATTCTGAACGGTCACAACCTCGACGATGGTCTGCGCTTGCCGAATCTCGGCGACCGTGGTCTCTGAAACCCCAATGTGGCGAATCTTGCCTTCCTGTTGCATCTTTTTGAGTTCGCCGAGCGATTCTTCGACCGGGACTCTGGGATCAAAACGATGGAGCTGGTAGAGATCGATACGCTCCACTTTCAGGCGGCGCAAGCTCATCTCAACGCACTGCCGCAGGTATTCTGCGCGTCCTAAAGGAGCCCATTTCCAGGGCCCCGAGCGTGTGAGACCGCCCTTGGTAGCGATCACCAGATTCTTCGGGTAAGGGTGGAGTGCCTCGGCGATCAGGTTTTCGCTCACTTCGGGGCCATAAGCATCTGCTGTATCGATGAAATTCACGTTCAAGTCGAGCAGACGCTTCAGGACCCGCTTGGATTCCGCTGGATCTTTGGGATTACCCCAGATACCTTCGCCGGTGAGGCGCATGGCGCCAAATCCGAGGCGAGTTACGTTGAGGTCTTCGGCAATGGAAAACTTGCCGGCCGCGGCTGCATTCGGTGTGGTCATGAATCTTCGATTCGGCGCAGGCCCGGCGGGATTCCAATTTAAGAGCGCGCTGCTTCCATGCTCAAACACCCAGGGCTTGAATAGAGCACTCTCGACCTAGGGGCGTTACCGGAACTCTCGCTCGTCCTTGCATCGCGTTGTAGCTCCGAATATAGCCGGTTTTTTAAGGTAAACCTACTAGTCGGCAAGGCTTCCCGAACGGTTTTCGCCTTCAATTCCATCGCAGAAATTTGGCCGGCTTTCGTCTTACCAACAGTGCATGCACCTTAGAGGGTGAAATAGTAGTGTGCGGCTAATTGACAATTTCTGTCACCGGAGACACAATCGCGGTGCTCACGTTTTTCCTGCATGAGGCTTTCCCCCAAGCCGCCTTCGGAAGCGCGTCTGAGTTAATTCTTGTTGCGGTCAGCGGGGGATATGTCTCAGCGGCTCGGCGATCTTCTGGTCAAAGAGAAGATCATCACTACGGAACAGCTCGACAAGGCGTTGAAGGCGCAAAAGGAAGCTGGTCCGCGCTCCCGTTTGGGCTCCACGCTGGTGCAACTAGGTTATGTGACCGACGAAGAGGTCACGAATTTCCTCTCCCGCCAGTACGGCGTGCCCGCCATCAATCTGCAATACTTCGAAATTGACCAAGCGGTGGTCAAGCTGATTCCGGAAGAGACCGCGAAGCGCTACCAGATCCTGCCGCTAAGCCGGGTAGGCGCGTCATTGACCATCGCCATGGTGGACCCCACCAATGTGTTTGCCATGGACGACATCAAGTTCATGACCGGCTTCAACATTGAGCCGGTGGTGGCTTCCGAGCCGGCCATCGCGGAGGCGATCGACAAAGCTTACGGAAACGCCAACGCTGGGCCGGAAGAAAACGTGGACGACCTGCTGGCCTCCATGGGTGACGATGCCGACGTGGAGCTCCAGGCCGAACAGTCGGAGATGGACCTGGCGGAGCTGGAGAAGTCGGCCGATGAAGCGCCGATTGTCAAGCTGGTGAACATCATCATGAGCGACGCCGTGAAGCGCGGCGCCAGCGACATCCACATTGAGCCCTACGAAAAAGAATACCGGGTCCGCTTCCGTATTGACGGTGTGTTGCAGGCGATCATGTCCCCGCCGTTGCGGCTGAAAGACGCCATCACCTCCCGCATCAAGATCATGGCCAAGATGGACATCAGCGAAAAGCGCCTGCCCCAGGACGGGCGCATCATGCTGAAAATGCAGGTGGGAGGCAAGAAGAAACAGCTCGACTTCCGCGTCAACTGCCTGCCCACCCTGTGGGGCGAAAAAGTCGTGATGCGGCTGCTCGACAAGGAAAACCTGCGCCTGGACATGACCAAGCTGGGCTTCGAGCAAGAGTCGCTCGAAAAGTTTCAACACGCCGTGCTCAAACCGTATGGCATGGTGCTGGTTACCGGGCCTACGGGATCGGGCAAGACCAACACGCTGTACTCCTCGGTTTCGCTGCTCAACAAGCCCGAC
>CAZFRV010000173.1:0-7557 GCA_964521445.1 uncultured Acidobacteriaceae bacterium | reverse complement strand
TTCATGACTCCTGGATCGTCTTCCTGAACGATTTGCGAACCCTCATCGCATCACCACCGTGACCATCTCGCCCTTGGCCAGCTTCTCCCGGTCCGGCGGCACCACAAGATAGCAGTTCGCCCGCGCCGCCGCCAGCATGTCTCCCGATCCCTGCCACGGCACCACCTCCACCTCAGAATCGTATAACTCACCTTGCAGCATCGCCGGTAAAAACCTGGTTAAACCTGTTTTGGTTGTAAATTCCTTCCGCAATCGCGCCTGTGCCGATCGCAACCGTGCCGGCTCCACTCCAGCCAGCGCTTCCACCATCTGGCGCGCAAATAGCTCAAACGTCACCATCACGGAAACGGGATTGCCGGGCAGCCCAAAGAAGGGTATTGATCGGCTGGCGTCAGCCCCTCCCCGGTTACCTGGCTCTTGGTTGTTGGTTCGTATCAGGGCACGAGCTTCAGTCGTGCCGTGACCGTCTCCTTTTACGAGGGGCTTTAGCCCCTGCTCCTGAATCGCCCCAAACACTACCGGTTTTCCCGGCTGGATCAGTGCGCCGGTAAAAAAAAACTGTGCTCCCAGGTTCTTCAGCGCCTGCTCCACCAGGTCAAACTTTCCCATGGAGACGCCGCCGGAGAGCACCAGCATGTCGGCCTTCAAGCCTTCCTCGATTAACTCGATAAGCTTGGCCTCATCGTCCGGCGCAATCGGCAGTTGCACCGGCTCGCCGCCGCATTCGGCCACCAGCGCCGCCAGGGAATAGCTGTTGCTGTTGCGGATCTGGCTTGGCCCAGGTTTCTCTGCCACCTCCACCAGCTCATCTCCGGTGGCAAGAATGGCCACGCGTGGCTTGCGATGCACGCTCAGGCTGGCCTTGCCCGCGGCCGCCGCCAGGGCAATCTGTGCCGCTCCCAGCCTGGTTCCGCGCGACAGCAGCTCCTGCCCCGCTTTTGCTTCGGCTCCAGCCGGCACAATGTTCTCGCCCACCACGGCTACGCGTCGTATCTCCACGAACTCTTCCGTTCTGGGGGCTTCCGGCCTGTTTGCGCTGTCATCCGCGATGTCTAGAATGTGGTCGTCGCCGGCGTCGCCACTCCCAGAATGGTTCTGCCTTTGTGCTCCTTCGTGTCCTTCGTGGTTAGCGTCCGCCGTCTTGCGTTCCGTGTACTCCACCATGACCACGGCGTCAGCGCCCGCAGGCACCACGGCTCCGGTCATGATCTCCACGGCCTCGCCTGCGGCCACCGGCAGATCGTAGCTCTCGCCGGCCCGCACCTGTCCCACCACACGCAGGGTCGCCGTGCCCGGTTTCAGGTCGGCCGCGCGCACCGCGTATCCATCGCGCGTCGCCCTGGGGAACGGAGGGAAATCCCGATCAGCCGCCACTGGTTCCGCCAGAACCCTGCCCAACGAATGCAACAGAGGGACTTTTTCGGCGCTTGGTCCGGCTGACTGCAAGCTCGTGCGGCAATAATCCCGTACAGCGCCGTGGGCTTCCGCAAAACTCAATACGCCGGTTGGTACCGTAGTCTTCATCCCTCCGATTCTAGTTCTTTTCCATTACCAGATCACGAAAAGACCGGCGATAGTCGCGCCAGACTTCCCTATAGGTGTCTCTTTCGAGAGCTACGGTCCGAGTAGCAAATTCCCGAAAAGGCTCAATCGCCAGAATTTCGTTTGCTATTCATTGCACAGGGAGATATCTTTCCGCACAGGATTACAGCCATCTGTAACACTGCCTGCGGCGATGAACCCCTTGCGGTCCGTGGTTCGCCAGCGATAGTCAGGAGGATGCCATGGCACAAGGTGCAGCAGCTCTGGGTCGCCCAGCCCCGCTTCCCATGCCCACCAACACCCGGAAAGCCACAATTGTAGGGATATCCACGTTCGTAGCGGGCGCAGTTTACATTCTTCTTACGTGCTCACTGCTTGGCTGGGGCAATGGCTTCCGCTCTTCAGCAGAGGATCCCGGCAAGACATTTTTCCACCTGGTTCTGTTTCCTATTGCGTCGGCTACTTTGATGTATAGGTTCCCGGTTGATCTGGTCCAGGCCGCGCTGAAAAATAAGCGTATTCTTTCGTTGGCAATCCTGGCTCTAGGCGTGCTGCTGATGTCTGCGATTACCTGGAATGACTGTGTAAAACGATTTACAGATTACCCCACGCCGGCTGACGTCGCCGATCGCAGCACACGCGACGAACTACTCAAAGTCCAGCTTGCGGGGAGGAATAGTTTGTCGTCTTCGCCAGCGAACGCCGAAGGCGACAAGGCATATGTCAAGGTGCTCAATGACAAGCTGCCGGCTCCTCGCTCATTGCGCCAGGCAAGTTTTCGATATTACTGGGGAGTTTTTCTGACAGCACTGGCGGGGATTGTGCTCGTGGCCTTGCTCTGGATCCTGTTGCTCTATATAGTCCTGCGCCAGCAGCTACACGCTGGTTTCGCTGAAACCGTTGTCATGGTCATCTGTCTTCTTGCTCCATGGCTGCTCCTGCGCACGTACTCCGAGTGGTATATCCACTTTGGTAACTATCGCCCCGGAGCAGACCAGCCTTTCGTCATCGTGGCCGTATTCGGGCTCGTGGTCATCTATTTCACCTGGCTTCTCCAGCATGGACGGCCACGCGTGAAGATATTCGCCGGCGGCGTGGCCGCGGTCTCAACCGCGCTTGGCGTGATTGGAAAATGGAAATCGGAGTGGCTGGTCAACATTGCGCGGAAACTCGCGATCATGGACCCTGTTACCCTGGCCGGCGTCTATTTCTTTGTTTCCCTGGTGACCGTCGGGACAGTTTGGTATTCGTTTTCTCCGCGTACGGAAGATACAGCAGCGCAACCGGCGCCGCCCCAGACAAACCAACCCCCGACAGGCTAAAGCTGGCCGCTTTCGCAATCAAACTGCTTTCTTCATCATGCCGTTCGCTCCGCCGGCATCTCATACGCGCTGGCTTGGTTGAGCAGTTCGATGTCAGAGGCGCTCAGCTCCAGTTGGGTCGCGCCAACCAGGTCATTCAGCTGGTCTACGCTGGTTGCGCTGGCGATCGGGGCCGTGATGCTTGGCCGCGCCATCAACCACGCTAGCGCCACCTGCGCCGGCACGGCCTGATGGCTCTCCGCCACCTGGTCAAGCGCCTCAAGAATGCGGAAGCCGCGATCGTTCAGATATTTCTTGACCGCCTGCCCGCGCGGACTCTTCGCCAGGTCATTTTCGGAGCGGTATTTTCCGGTCAAAAATCCGCTGGCCAGCCCGTAGTAAGGTACTACTCCCAGCTTCTGCTCCGCCACCAGCGGTTCCAGCGTGGTTTCATAGGTCGCGCGCTCATACAGGTTGTAGTGTGGTTGCAGGCTCTCATAGCGTGGCCAGCCATTTTTGCGGCTCGCCGCCAGGGATTCCCTGATGCGCTCGCCGGTGAAGTTTGAGCAGCCGATCACCCTCACCTTGCCTTGCCTGATTAACTGCGCGTAGACCTCCAGCGTCTCTTCCACCGGCGTGTTCGGATCGTCGCGATGCGATTGATACAGGTCGATGTAGTCGGTTTGCAGCCGGCGGAGCGACTCTTCCACCTCGCGCATGATCCACGATCTTGAAAGCCCCTTGCCCTGCCCCGGAATCTCCGATCCCACCTTGGTGGCCAGCACGACTTTATCGCGCTTACCGCTGCTCTTGATCCAATTGCCGATGATCGTTTCGCTCTCGCCGCCCGTGTGGCCCGGCGCCCAGGTCGAGTAGCTGTCCGCTGTGTCGATGAAATCGAGCCCGGCGGCGACAAACGCATCCAGGACCTTGAATGACGTTGCTTCGTCCGCCGTCCAGCCGAACACGTTCCCGCCCAGCATGAGCGGCGCCACCTCAATGCCAGATCCGCCAAGCTTCCGCTTCTTCATCGTTCGAGTCTCCCCCCAGCAATTCTAGCGATTTTAGACGACCGCGGCATTTCAGGCGCTGGAAAAGTGAGAGCGATTTTATCGTTCGGCGCATCAGGCAAAAAAATGCCGCCCTGCCTTCAGGGCGGCGCGGAGGGTTCAAGGCTTTTCTTACGGTTGTATCTCCCACACGCCGCGGCCGAAGGTGCCGATGCGCAGGAAGCTGGCGTCAGGAGCAATGTAGATGTCGTCCACCTCCACCATGGGCAAGCCGGCGCCAAAACGGCTCCAGTGCGCGCCGCCATCGGTGGTTCGGTAGACGCCGAGGAAAGTGGCAGCGTACACCGTGTTCTTGTCCACTGGGCTGACTACAAGCCGCGCCACCGGAACATCCGGCAACCCGGTGCTTGCATTGACGAAAGTCAGGCCGCCGTCGGTTGACTTGGCCACCCGCGATCCGGAGACAGGGCTCTCTGACGCGATGTAGAGCGTGGTGTTGTCCGCCCACTCCGCGTTGGAGTTGAATCCCTGCCAGTTAGGGACGGTGCCAATGAGCGCTGCCTGCGTCCAGGTGGCGCCGCCGTTGTGCGTTACCACCACGAAGCCTCCATTACAGACCACGGCCACGTGGTTTTGCCCGTCGGGCGTTGGGCTCACGCCGATGCCGTGCGTTGTATCGCGAAAGATGCGCGCGGCATTGATGCCCGGCGAAGGTGGAATGGCGGGCGTGGGCGGGTTGACTGTCCCGGGAATTTGCGTGTGCCCGATATCGGTCCACAGCGTTCCTGCGTTGTCAGTGCGGTAGATCTGCCGGCTGGTGTAGGTGTAAAAAACCTGGCCGGTAGGATCGGCCGTCGCGGAAGGTGCGGCGTACGCGGTAAAGAAATTGGCGAACCGCCGGTTGATGCCGTTGCGGGCAAAGGACCACTTGGCTTGTGTATTGGGAGGAGTGTTGGTGGCTACCACGGTGGAGCCGGGGAAGCTGGCGAAGGCCACATCATGGGTGACCGGTGCGTGGCTCCATGCCGTGCCAATCCCGTCGCCTCCCAGCGTCTGCTCCCAGATTTGAGTGTTAGCGACGCGCGAGAACGTGCCGTTGTCCTGGGTCCCAATGATCGTAAACTGCGGATTGTTGGGAGAAACGGCAATAGAGTAAGCAAGTTCGGTCACGATGCCTTCGTTCTTGCCGTCGTCCCAGCTCGCGCCGCCATCATTGCTCACGAATAGTCCTCCGTCGCTCCCGAAGAGCACTTGCTTGGTCACGGGCGAGAAGGCCGCGGAATGATAGTCAGCGTGGACGTATGGCATCTTGAATAGCCCCAGCCAGTCGGCCAGGATCGTCCAGGTGTTGCCGCCATCGAGGCTCTTGGCTGAAGACAATTGTCCGCCGATGTAAACCGTATTGCGGTTGGCATCGCTCGGGTCGACCAGCAGCATTTGGTTGTAAAACGCCTGGCCGCCCATCAAATTCATGTTGGGCGCGTCAGGATTGGGATTGAGCGGGGTCTTGCTGCTCAGCCCGAGCGGTGTCCAGTTGGCGCCGCCGTCCGTGGAGCGGAACGCGTCGAGTTGACTGCGGTCATTCTGCGTGGCTGTGTAGGCGTAGACAATGGCGTCGCCGTTGGCGCCGGCGCCCAAAGTGATGCGGCCGGCCTTGATGGTTCCTGTTGGCGGCGGGAATGTTTCTGTCAATGCCGCCAGCGCCTGCCAGGTTGCGCCGCGATCGGTGGAAACGGCCAGCTTGCCCACGCCATCGGTCGCCGCCGTCTGCGCAAGGCCTACGACAGGAGACTCGGTGGATACTACCCAGCCCTTGCTGGTATTCACGATGCTCCACTCTGGCTGGAGGAAAGTTCCAACAACGGTGAAATACAAGAGCGGGCTGCTTAAATTGAGAGTGAATGTTGCGCCGCCATCCGCCGAGCGAAAAAGGCCGATGTCAGTTGCCACCAGCACCACGTCCGCCGGACCGCTGGTATCGACCTTGAGATCGCGAATGCTTCCCGCCGAGATCGTGCCCAGGGTCAAGCGAACGGCTGGGCCCCAGGTATCTCCGCCGTCGGTGCTTTTCAACACGAACGCGCCCGCGGCCTGGTTGCCGTCAAAGGGATCGCCCAGGCCAAGATAGATTGTGTCCGGTGTGCGGCCAAACGCTGCTGCTCCGCCTGAGGTTGTTGCCAGCGCATCGGTCTTTGAGACCCAGTCCGGCTTGTTTTTCTGGAAGTTGGTGGTCTTCCACAACCCGCCTGACGACGTCAGAAAGTAGAGGATGTTTGGATCGGTGGGATGCGGGAGAATGGTGCGGGCGCGTCCGCTGTCAGTCACTGTGCGCAGCACTCCGTTCTGGACATGATTGCTTTTGGTCGGGCCAAGCGATGTCCATACAGGTATGCCGGGCGCGAACGCGGCTCCGGCCAGGAGCTGAAAGTAGGCCGCTCTTTCCTGCGCCGCCTGCTGCATTACGTTGCCGGCAAGGTTAGGATCGGTGCCGCGACGTTGACGGTTGGCTTCCTGGCGCAGCCGTGAGTCATCCGCGTTGGGATCGGCTGTCGTCCAGTCGTAATTCAAAAGATAGGGGCTGGTATATCCGGAATCGTTGGGATCGGAACCCGCTGGCGGCTGGGCGCTGGGAACGGGAATCGGTTGAGGGTCCGTGCTGCTTCCATCCTGCGCGCGCGATGCGGACGTGAGCGCTAGGACGAAAGCGAAAACAAGTGCGGTTGTTGCACGCATAGAATTCGTACCTCCATGGGGGGAAACATCATGGGTGAACCTGCGAGGAAACCTACCGGGAACTTGCAACAGCTCACAACATTTTACTAGTAAAGCTAGTAGGCAAGAGGAGCAGGACTAATGGAGTGAAGTAATTATTTTCTAATAGTAGTTAACATGGGCCTTAGTTCTAAAGTACACGGCCTAGGAAGCGGAAGGCGTATCGGCATCTTTAGTCTTCTCGCGAACCTTCTTCCACGCCCAGCGCGCCGGAAAGAACAGGATCGCTGCCCATAGCAGCAGGCTTGGCCCTGCGGAGAGCAAGAACAGCCCCACATCGATCAGGCCTTCTACTACCGTGTTATAGCCGTCGACTGCGGCGTTGCGGAAGCGGCTGCCGGTTGAGGGTGGCGCCGCCTGCAGCCTGGCGTGGTATTCCTCGTTGACCGTCGTGTTCAGCGTGGCGAAGGCGACGCGCTTGTTCAGCTCCTTCTTCTCCGCCTGCATCTGCTCGATCTCGCCCCGCACTCGGTCAATCTCCAGTTCGACCTTCAATATGTCCTGCAGCTTGCCCGTGCGCGTGCGCAGGATCTCGGTGAGCCGCTGCTCTGTGTGCTGCGAATTCTTGAGTCGCGCTTCCAGATCGACGTACTGCTGCGTGACTTCTTCACCGCCCTGCGACTCGCCTTCCACCCGGCCCAGCTTCTTCAGCTCCGCCATTGCGGATTCCAGCTGCGGTGCAGGAATGCGCAGAGTCGCTGAGAGCGTGCGGCCGGCTTCCGCAGGCGCGCTTACTTTCAGATCGCCCAGATAACCGTGGAAGCGTTTCAAGATCTCTTCCAGGCCGGCGCGTGTCTTGTCGAACTCTTTGGTCGTCAGCGTGAGCCCGGCTGTGCGGGCAATCATGGGGATGATGGGAACTCCGGGACGGTCTTCGGCCTCGCTTCCATCTTCCCCCACAAAGCCCTGCGTCTCTTCATTGCTTGATTTGG
>CAZFRV010000172.1:0-7385 GCA_964521445.1 uncultured Acidobacteriaceae bacterium | reverse complement strand
TTTCAGTACCAAAAATCTTAGACCGTGCAGGTTGACGACGGTTAGCCGCTCTCCGTCCCACCCCTTGATCGGGTAAGTCCTTGACACTTCCCTCTCAGGCATGTACCTTAGTCCACATGCGAATTCTGTGCCAGAAGATGTGTATGTGTTGCTGTCCGGCGACACGCAACCCTCTGGCCATTGAAGCCGCTACCTAAAACGCATTCATTCTTAGGAAGGGCCCATCGCCAGAGAGGCGATGGGCCTTTCGCTTTCTGGGGCAATTTCGACAGGGAATATCAGAAAGCGGAAACCATGAGCGCACCGGCAGAAATGTTAACAGAGGTCAAAGAAACCAAAGCCCAACGGGTGGAGCGGTTCAAGCGCGAAAAGAACCCCTGGGAGTGCCTCGACGAGATCCACACCTTCGCGCGGCAGGGCCAGACGGCCATCCCCGAGGCATGGATCAAGACCTATTTCCGCTGGTGGGGCGTTTACACCCAGGGCGACGGCGCTGGCGCCCTCGGCGGCACGGGCGGAGAAGGCAAAGCGCTTCCCTACTTCATGTTGCGCATCCGGCTGGGCAACGGATTCATCTCGTCCCGCCAGCTCCGAGCCGTGGCCGAGCTTTCCGAGAACTACGCGCGCGGCTCAGCCGATATCACTGTCCGCCAGAACATCCAACTGCACTGGGTCACGATCGAGGACCTCCCCAATGTTTTGCAGACCTTGTTTGACGTTGGCCTCACTTCACGCTCCACCTGCGGAGACGTGACCCGCAACATCACCGGCTGCCCGCTTGCCGGACTCGATGCCCACGAGCTTTGCGATGCCTCGCCCCTGGTGTTTCAGGCGGACAATCTGCTTGCCGGCGTCGATGAGTTCTACAACCTGCCGCGCAAATACAAAATTTCCATTAGCGGCTGCCGCGACTGGTGTTCCTACCCGGAGATCAACGACCTGGCCTTCACGCCAGCGGTGCGCGAAGGCGGCCGAAAAAGAGAAGTCGGTTTCTCCATTCGCGTCGGCGGCGGGCTTTCTACCGATCCTCACCTGGCGGTCCGTCTCAACGCCTTCGTGCGCTGGGAGCAGGTGCTTCCCGTGGCCAAAGCCGTGAGCGAACTGTTCCGCGATGCCGATGGCCTTCGCGAAAACCGTGAACGAGCGCGGCTGAAGTTCCTCTTCCTCCAGCATGGCTGGACGGCGGAGAGCTTCCTCGCCGAAGTCGAACGGCGGCTGGGCTACAAGCTCGATCCGGCAGTCCATGAGCAGGTTCCGGAAGACATTTATCGCGACCACGCGGGAGTGCATGCGCAAAAGCAGCCGGGCTTGTTCTACGTGGGGGCGGCAGTCCTGCGCGGACGCATGAACCCGCAGCAGATGCGCGTTGCCGCCGATCTCGCCGAGCGTTATGGCAGCGGTGAACTGCGCACCACCAACACCCAGAACCTGGTGATTGTGAGCGTTCCGCAAAAACACATCGATGATGTGGTCCGCGGGCTGGACAACGTGGGCCTGCACGTGCGCGCTTCTGCCTTCTGGCGCGGCGCTGTGGCCTGCACCGGCACGGAGTTTTGCAAGCTGGCCATTACCGAGACAAAAACCTTCACCCGCTTTCTGGTGGGGGAGCTCGAAGACTCGCTCCCGGCGTTCGATCAGCCATTGAAGTTGAACGTGACCGGCTGCCCCAACAGTTGCGGACAGCACCGCATTGCCGATATCGGCCTGGAAGGCAAGAAGGTCAAGGTCAACGGCGTGATGCAGGACGCCTACTACTTCTGCCTGGGCGGGGCCGTCGGCGAGCACGCGGGCTTTGCCCGTCCCGTGGGCTACCGTTGCCCGGCCAGGGAAGTTCCGGACGCCATTGAGCGCCTGTTGCGAACTTATCTCCTCACCCGCTATTCCGGCGAAAACCTGCGCGAGTTCTTTGCCCGGCATGATGAGTCGGAGCTGCGCGCGTTTCTTGCCGGAGGACTGATGGCGGAGGTTGCCCGGGATTCGTCGCCGGGAAGAGTGCCACAGGGAGTGGAGGGATAGTCGATGTCCTTGTACCCAATCTTTCTCAAACTCGAAGGTCACAAGGTCCTGATCGTGGGCGGCGGCAGTGTGGCCGAGCAAAAACTTGAAGCCGTGCTCCGCTCCGCCACGGATGTCACCGTGATCGCGCCGCAGGTGACGGATCGGATTCGCTCCTGGGCCAGCGAGGGGCGCGTGAAGCATGTTGCCGCGGAGTATCGCGCCGGCATGGCCCAGGGATATTTCCTGGTGATTGCCGGTACCGACTCCGAGCAAGTCAACCGCGCCGTCTATGAAGAGGCCCGCGAGTGTGGGGCGTTGGCCAACGCAGTGGACGATCCGGACTATTGCAACTTCTACGCTCCCGCCGTGGTCAACCGCGGCGATTTTCAGATCGCGATCTCCACCGGCGGCGCCAGCCCGGCCCTGGCCCAGCATGTGCGCGAGGAACTGGAACGCACCTACGGTCCGGAATACGGTCCCTGGACCGCGTGGCTGGGACGCACCCGCGCGGCATTCCGCCAGGCGCTTCCCCGGGGCGAAGCGCGGAAGCAGTTGATCCGCATGCTGGCGCTGGGAGGGCCCAAAAGAATCTCTGACAATCATCGAACGAATGGAGATGACCATGGACGATGTAAAACGCAACCAGCTGGAAGCCAGAGTGAAAGAAGCCCTGAAGGAGCATCAGCGTGAAGGGCTGAACATGATCGGCAACGTGGACCAGCTGACGCATAGGCTGGTACGAGCCGTGGAGCATTGGGTTGACGAGGACACTTTGGCGCAGAGAAAGAGCGCCTAGGTCCACGCTGACTTAAGAATCTGAATGCCGGGAAAAGTCTACATTGTCGGGGCCGGGCCGGGGCCGGCCGATCTGCTGACGGTGCGCGCCGTTGCGGCACTGCACGCAGCGCAGGTCGTGCTCCACGACGACCTTGTGTCCACGGAGGTCCTGGGCCTGTGCCGGGAGTCCGCCGAGTTGATCAACGTCGGCAAGCGCCGCGGCAAACGTGGCACCAGCCAGGAGCAGATCAACGCCCTCATGATCCGGCATGCGCGCAGGGCGAGCGCGGTGGTGCGGCTCAAGTCAGGCGATCCCGCGGTCTTTGGCCGCCTGGGTGAAGAGCTGGATGCGCTGCGCGAGGCTGGGATATCTTTCGAAATCATTCCCGGCATCACCGCTGCCGCCGCTGCCGCTTCAGCCGCGGAGATCACGCTGACCGACCGGCGCTCGGCCTCCGCGCTGGTGATGCTCACGGCCCACAACGCCCGTGAAAACCTGCGCCAGCAACCCGCTTTGGACCTGGAGCGGACAACTTTTGCGGTCTACATGCCCGGTCCGGACTACGCCAAGACCGCGCGCGAGCTGATGGAGATGGGCATTGATGCGGCCACGCCGTGTGCAGTGGTTTCCCAGGCCTGCCGCAGCGAACAGAAGGTTTCCTTCATGACCCTTGACGGTCTTGGTGCGGCGAGCGGCATCGTCGCACCAGCGGTTCTGATCGTGGGCCGGGTCGCGAGCCGCGAACATTTCGCAGAATCCTTATCACTCCTGGAGAAGACACATGACGCACTCGGCAACCGAATCGAGAATCCCGCGTATCAATGAACTGGCGCCGGATTTTCAGGCAAAATCCACCCATGGCGTAATCCGTCTGAGCGACTACACTGCCCGCGGCAAATGGGTGCTACTGTTTTCCCACCCTGCGGACTTCACTCCCGTGTGCACCACTGAGTTTGTGGAGTTTGCCCGCAAATACCAGGAGTTTGAAAAACGCAACGTACAGTTGATTGGCGTTTCCATCGACTCGGTCTATGCGCACATTGCCTGGGTGAAAAACATCGAGCAGAACTTCGGCGTCAAAGTGGACTTTCCGGTGGTGGCCGATCTCGACCAGAAAGTCGCTGCCAGTTTCGGCCTGGTCCATGAAGCGGTGAGCGACACGGCGGCCGTCCGCGCTGTCTTCTTCATCGACCCCAAAGGCGTGGTGCGGGCTCTGCTGTACTATCCTCTGTCTTTGGGCAGGAACATCGATGAGATCGTCCGCGTGTTCGACGCGCTGCAAACCGCCGAGGCCAACGCCGTCTCCATTCCAGCCAACTGGGTGCCCGGCAAGCCGGTGATCTTGCCGCCACCGCTGACCAAGCATGACGCCGACGCGCGATTGAAGAACGCCGGTGATCTGAAAGTAGTGGACTGGTATTTCGCGCAGAAGGAACTGGCAGCAAAGTAGGAAACCTACCACGAAGGGACGGAGAAGGAATGGTAATTCAGTAATTTGGCAAGCGATGCTTTGCCGAAGCCACAGATGCTGATTTGTCAGAACCCATCCGATGAAGAAAGAGACTTAGCCAAATTCCCCAGCCATTCTCCGTGCCTCCGTGTCTCTGTGGTGGGTTCTTGCTTCTACCCGCCGGCAATCGACGGGACCAGCGTCACCTCATCGCCTTCCTTGAACTTGTAGTCATTGCCGAGGAAGCGGATGTCTTCGTCATTCACGTAGATATTGAGGAAGCGGCGCACTTTACCCTGCTCGTCGCGCAGGTGAGGTTTGAGTTCGGGGAAGCGCACGCCGAGGGCGTCCAGCACGTCGTTGAGATCGGCGGCGGAACACTGGAACTTGTCCAGGTTGTCGGTATGCCGACGGAACGCCGTGGGAATGGAAATGGTCACGTTCGTCTTCATTCTAGGCGGCTCCTTCCGCAGAGGGCGTGTGCACCAGTTCGCGCTCCAAGTATTCCTCAAAGGCAGCCAGCTTGGGCGGTAACGGTTCGGAAGCCTGAAAGCGTCCAGCCAGCGCATCGGTGGTCTTGAGGCCGTTGCCGGTAATGCATAGCACGGTGGTTTCGTCCGGCTTGATCCGTCCCTGAGCGAAGAGCTTTCGCGCCGCCGCCACGGTGACTCCGCCGGCGGTCTCGGTGAAGACGCCTTCGTTTTCCGCCAGCAGGGTTATCCCGTCCACGATCTCAGGATCGCTCGCGTCTTCCGCCCAGCCGCCGCTGCCCACGATGGTCTTCGCCGCATAGAAACCATCCGCGGGGTTGCCGATGGCCAGTGAGCGCGCAATCGTCGACGGCTTCTGCGGTTCGATCTCGCTGCGTCCGGCCTTGACGGCCGCGCTGATGGGGCTGCAACCCGTGGCCTGCGCGCCAAACAATTTCACGGTCTTGGCCTCCACCAAGCCCAGCGCGATCAGCTCCCTGAACGCCTTGTGGATCTTGGTGATCAACGAACCGCCGGCCATGGGGACAACCACGTTGTCGGGCAGGCGCCAGCCCAGTTGTTCGGCGATCTCATAACCCACCGTCTTCGATCCTTCCGCGTAATAAGGACGCAGGTTGACGTTGACGAAGCCCCAGCGATGCTTATCGGCGATCTGCGAGCAAAGGCGGTTCACATGATCATAGTTGCCGGCGATACGAATGATCCGGGCGCCGTAAACTTCGGTTCCCAGGATCTTGGCCGGCTCGAGATCGGACGGGATGAAGACGCAAGCCTTGAAGCCGCCGCGCGCCGCCTGGGCCGCAACCGCGTTCGCCAGGTTGCCGGTAGAGGAGCAACTCACGATCTCAAATCCGAAGTTGCGGGCCTGGGTCAGTGCCACGGCAACCACGCGGTCTTTGAAGCTGAGCGTGGGAAAACAGACAGAGTCGTTCTTGAGATAGAGCGACTTGCTGTGCAGCCGCTCGCCCAGCGCTGAGGCCTTTACCAGCGGCGTAAAACCCACCGGCAGCGACGAATCGTACTCGCTGGGCAAAGGAAGCAGCTCTTTGTATCGCCAAAGATTCGCGGGACGGCGGGCAATCTCGTCCTTGCTGATTTCTTCGCGGATGTGCGGCAGATCGTAGGCGATCTCGAGCGGCGCAAAACATTTCTGGCAGAACGAAACCGGCTGGTTGTCCCACTCGGTAAGGCATTCACGGCATCGCAACTGGTAACGCGGGCTCGTGCTCATCGGAATATCCTCTTTTTCTGGCTACGGCTCGACAGCAGGCCTCAAAAACCGAAACCCGCTGCTCGCGGCAGCGGGTTGGTCGTTGATCACTAAGATTGCGCTATGACCCCGTCTGCCTGGGCATGGAAATTCGCATGCCCATAATGATGGGACAGCACATGGCCATGTTGGCGACGGAGAATGACATCACCCAGCAATATATAAGACCGGCAGACTTTGCGCAATGGCTGGGAGAGAATCTGGTGATCAAGAGATCGGGTCATCGCTCGCCATCTCCAGACGATCCGATCTACTGACTCGTCATCAACTCCCGGGCCCGTTTCGCAGTCGTGATCACGGCGTTCATCAGGGTCACACGCAGGCCGCCACGCTCAAGCTCCATCAGGCCCTCGATGGTGCAGCCCGCGGGCGTGGTAACGGCGTCTTTGAGCAGTGCTGGATGGTGGCCGGTTTCGAGCGCGAGCTTGGCCGAGCCGAACAAGGTTTGCGCGGCAAGAGTGGTGGCCATCTCGCGCGGCAGTCCGACCTTCACTCCAGCTTCGGCCAGCGATTCCAGGATCACGAAGACAAATGCCGGACCGCTGGCGGAGAGCGCGGTGATGGCGTCCATATGTTTTTCGTCGACGATGGCGACTCGCCCCACAGCTTCAAACAACATCCTGGCGGTTTCCAGTTGTTCCGCGCGCACCGACGCGCCGGCGCATAGTGCCGTCATGGCTGCGCCCACCATGGCCGGCGTGTTGGGCATGGCTCGAACCACCGCAACATCCTTGCCGAGCTTTTGCTGGATAAAGCCGACGGTGGTGGAGGCGGCAATCGAAATCACCAGGGCGTCCGGGGCCAGCGAAGAGGTGATTTCGTCGAGCACCTGAGGCAGGACCTGTGGTTTTACGCACAGCAAGACCACCGGCGCGCCAGCCACGGCGGCGCGATTGTCAGTGCCCATGGCGATTCCCTCAAGCTCGCCCGAGCGCGATTTAGACTTTTCCTGGTGTTGCACCGTGGCCGTTACCTCGTCCGGGCCGGCCAGCTTGCGCTCCAGGAATGCCTGAAGCAGGATGGTTCCCATCTTGCCGCAGCCCACGACCGCGATCTTCTTCTGGGCCCGTACACTTGCTCGGCCGCTTTCGATTCTCGTTGCCATAGAACTCATGGTTTCTTCCTTTCGTCCGGTATTTGTGTCCCAAAAACAAAACCCGCTGCCTGGTTGAGGCAGCGGGCTTTTCTATGATGGCTGTTTTTCGATCTAAGCGTTCATAGCTACCCCTCTGCCAGTTGAGACACACGGGAGCGGGTATGCCGCATGCGCCCGGTTGGCACGAGAGGTAAGCATAACGGGCAATATACATGATCTCCCAGCCCGCGAGCAAGACCGGAAACCAGCGTCACGCACCTTGGCCCCTGATCGATGCGGTCGCAAAGGCAGGTATTCTAGTT
>CAZFRV010000171.1:0-16356 GCA_964521445.1 uncultured Acidobacteriaceae bacterium | reverse complement strand
CCTGCCTCGCTGTCTGGCCGCGGAGCCGTCGCGCCATCTCGATAGGGAAGCCGGTCATGGTTCCTTCGGTGTCAATGTGCGTGTAGAGAAACGCGCTGCAGTAGGATTCAAGCTGGCGGATCATCTCCAGAGGATCGGTGTTGGTGCTCTCCTTCCAGCCCTTGATGGCGACTTTGCCGCCGCGTGAGTCGATGGCGAAGGTCAGGTGGTCTGCGCCCAGCTTTTCGGCGCAATCCCGCCCCAAGGCTGTATTGATGTGGCCATCGCGCAGCAAAGCCGATCCGAAGATCACGCGCTTGGCCCCCTGCGCCAAAAGTTCGCGAGCGCGCTCGGCGCTACGAATACCTCCACCCACCTGGCAGGGAAGCCGGCGGCAGATCATGGCTACTAAATCGTGATTGTTGCCCTGGCCCATGGCGGCATCGAGATCGATCAACTGGGCCAGGGGATAATTAGAAAAGCGCGTGATCCAGTAGTTGAAGTCGTCGAACTCGAGTGCCTTCTTCTCACCCTGCACCAGTTGCACGATCTTGCCGCCCATCAGGTCAATGGAGGGGATCAGCACGGCCACCTCATGGGGATACCGGCCTGCAGGAGTGTTTGCTTGAGTTCAGCCACAGCCTGAGTGCCGAAGTGAAATATCGTGGCGGCTAAAGCGGCGTCGGCCTGGCCGGAAGTAAACACTTCAAGGAAATGTTGAGGGTTGCCGGCGCCGCCGGACGCGATCACGGGAATGGAAACCGTTCCGGCGACAGCGGCGGTGAGGGCGCAATCAAAGCCGGCACCGGTGCCGTCGCGGTCCATGGAGGTCAGCAGAATCTCTCCTGCGCCGCGCTCTTGCGCCTCGTGGGCCCAGACCAGCGCCTTCTTGCCCGTGGCCTTACGCCCTCCGGCGATATAGACCTCGGCATCGGCAGGCGGCTGGCTGGCGCGGCGGGCATCGATGGCTACAATCACCGCTTGCGAGCCAAAGCGCGCCGCGATCTCGCCGATCAGCGCAGGATCGGCGACGGCCGCCGAATTGATGCTGACCTTGTCAGCGCCGGCGTCAAAGACCTGCGCCGCGTCAGACAATGTGCGGATGCCACCGCCGACGGTAAAGGGCACGAAGATCTCGCGCGCGGTGCGGCGGACGGTCTCGATCAACGTGCGCCGCCCCTCGGCGGTGGCGGTGATATCGAGCAGAACAATTTCGTCGGCGCCGGCCGCATCGTGAACCCGGGCCAGCTCGGCGGGATCGCCGGCGTCGCGGAGATGGAGGAACTGCACGCCCTTGACGACACGGCCCGCGTCCACGTCCAGGCAGGCGATGATGCGCTTGGTCAGGCGGCTAGAGGGCACAGAAGTTCTCCAGAACCTTGAGTCCGGTGGGCCCGGATTTTTCCGGATGGAATTGCACGCCAAACACGTTGTCCCGCTCGATGGCGGCGGAGAAGGCTCCTCCGTACTCGGACGATGCCACGGTCTGTTCCACCACAGGCGCGCGAAATGAGTGTGTGTAGTACACGAATGCGCGGTCGGCGATGCCGCGCAGCAGCCGGGAATCGGTGCGAATATCGATCTGGTTCCAGCCCACGTGGGGCGACTTGACGCCGGCAGGGAAGCGCGAGCACTCGCCGGGAAACAGCCCGGCACCGGGGGTCTGGGGCGCCTCGGTGCTGCCTGCAAACAACCACTGCATGCCCACGCAGATTCCCAGAAACGGTTTACCCTCGGCGATGGCGCGCAGCACTGCTGGACGCAGGCGGATGTTGAGCGATTCGCAGCGGCTGAAGTGACCTACGCCGGGAACCACGATCTTCTCCGCGGCGTTGACCAGGCTAGGATCGGAAGTGACTTCTGCGGCGACGCCCAGATGCTCCAGGGCTTTCTTTACCGAACTGATGTTGCCGGCGCCGTAATCGACAATGGCGATCACAGCAGCCCCTTGGTGCTGGGCAGCATCCGGGCCAGCTGTTTGTCGCGCGAGCAGGCCACGCGTAGCGCACGGGCAAAGGCCTTGAACAGCGCTTCGATCTTGTGATGGTTGGAACGTCCGTAAAGGACTTTCAGGTGCACGTTGGCGCGTGCGCCTCGGGCAAACCCCTCGAAGAAATCGTGCACCAGCTCCGACTGCAAATCACCCACCAGCCGCACGCGGACCTTAGTTTCAATCACAGCCGCAGCGCGGCCGCTGAAGTCCACGGCCGCCGCGCCCAGAGTATCGTCCATGGGCATCAGAAAGTACCCGGCGCGCATGATCCCGTGCTTGTTGCCCAGGGCCTGATGAAATGCCTCGCCCAGCGCGATGCCTGCGTCTTCCACAGTGTGGTGCTGGTCCACGTCCAGATCGCCTCGCGCTTTCAGCTTGAGATCGAAGGCTCCGTGGCGCGCGAACAATTCCAGCATGTGGTCGAGAAACCGGATGCCGGTGGTGATCCGGTATCGTCCGTGACCTTCGATGGTCAGGGAGATCCAGATCTCTGTCTCCGTCGTCGTGCGATGGAGTGAGGACTTTCTCACGATGTCACCGTGCCGGTCTGCTGTTGCGGCTGGGCGGAAAGACGCGCGCATATCTCCTTCAGCAGATGGATCACGTGCTCCATCTCCTTCTGCGTTCCGATGGAGATGCGCGCGCAGCCGGGGCAGTCGGCGCGGTCACGCAGTCCCACGCCGCATTCGCGGAGCGTTTCCAGGATCAGGCGTTTTTGGGCGCCGAACTTACACAGGACAAAATTTCCATGACTAGGCCAGCACTTGAAACCGAGCAATTCCAGTTGCTGATGTGTCCAGTCTCTGGTTTCCCGCACCTGGCGGACGTATGCGCTAACGAATTGCTGGTCGGAAAGCGCGGTGCGCAGGCACTCCAGAGCGCAAGCGTTGACGTTGAACGGCGAGCAGACGCGGCGCAGGACGTCAATATGTTGCGCGGGGCCGACCAGGGCCCCAAGTCGCATTCCGGCGAGTCCATAGGCCTTGGAAAACGTCCGCGCAATAAACAGGTTTGGATGAGAGCCAATCGCCATCAGCATGGTTTCGCCGCAGAACTCGAAGTAGGCTTCATCCAACAGGACGGCCGCGTCCGGAGCGGCCTTGAGCACCTGCAGTATGGCGTCGCGGTCAGCGATCACTCCGGTAGGGTTATTGGGATTGGTGATCACGATGACACGAGTGCGTTCGTTGATTGCTTTCAGTATCCCATCCAGAGGAAATGCGTATTCCGGACCCGCGGGAACAAGCACGGTCCTGGCGCCGGACGCACGCGCAAAAACCTCATACATCCCGAAGGCCGGGGTCACGAAGACAACTTCGTCTCCCGGCTCCAGAAAGCCGCGAAAGAGAACGTCAATGGCTTCATCCGCGCCGTTGGTCAGCAGTACTTCTGTAGGACTCACGCCGAGAAAGCCGGCTACCAGTTCTTCTCCGGGCTCGCGCGCCGTGTAGAGCGCAAGTTGTTTGGCCTCGAGCTGCCGCAATCTGGCCAGAACCCGAGGCGAGCAGCCGGTGGTGCTCTCGTTCATGTCCAGACGCAGCTTGGGCTCGGCCTCGCTGAGAGGAGATTGATAGGGGTAGATATCCAAAACGCATTGGCGTAGCTTAGGCACGGCTGCACCTCACTCGAATAGATTCTGCATGGGCCTTAAGGCCCTCGGCTTCGGCCAATGTCTCCACGGCCGGCGCCAGCTGTTCCAATCCCGCGCGCGACAAGCGCTGCACGGAGATGGTCTTTAGGAAGTCCTGTACGCTCAGTCCGCCGCGGAAGCGGGCCGAGCCGCCCGTGGGCAGCACGTGATTGGGGCCGGTGGCATAGTCTCCCGCCGCCTGGGGAGAATAATCCCCAATGAAGACGGATCCAGCGTTCGTTACAAGGGCAAGATCTTCTTCGTCCACCGTGACATGTTCCGGGGCGATACGATTCGAGAACTCCAGAGCCTGCTCGCGCGATTCAGCCACCACGATAGCTCCGTTCCCGGCCAGCGCCATCCGGGCGGTTTCATTCTCGGCGGCAAGGGTTGCGATCTCCCGCGCGACCGCGGCTGCGAAAGGCTTGGAAGTGGTGATGAAGATGGAGCACGCTTCCAGATCATGCTCTGCCTGGGCCACCATGTCGGCGGCGATGAATTGGGGTTTTCCGCGGTCGGTCACGATGACCACTTCGGTTGGTCCGGCGAGGAAATCGATGCTGCAATCAAACGCGACCATTTTCTTTGCCGCAGTGACAAACAAATTGCCGGGGCCAACGATCTTGTCCACGCGCGGCACCGACCTGGTTCCGTACGCCAAAGCGGCGATGGCCTGAGCGCCGCCGATGCGATAGAACTCGCGCACGCCCAGCAGGAACGCTGCCGCCAAGGTCTCCGGCGCTGGACGCGGCGAGACCACGCAGATGCGCTCCACGCCCGCAACCTGCGCGGGAATCACCGTCATCAGGAGGGTGGAGGGAAGCGGATAGCGGCCTCCAGGCACGTAACATCCAGCAGAGGGCAAGGGACGAACAACCTGGCCCAATTCCACCTCCGGCAGGATATGTCTCCACCATTCTTGGGGCTTTTGCCATTCACAATATTGCCTGATGTTTGTCACGGCAACCTTCAAGCTTTGCTTGAAGTTGTTATTGGTCCCATTCCAAGCCTGTTCCAGCTCAGCCTCTGAAACCCGGAGAGGCTGCTTTTGCTGAAGACCATCCCACTTCTCCGCATAAGCGCGCAGGGCTCGATCGCCGTTCTTGCGAACGTCCTCTACGATTGCGCGCACCCGGCGTTCGACCTTGCCCAGACCGGCCGCTCCGCGCTTCTCCAGCTTGCGCACGAAGGCTTCCGCCTGCCGGCCCTTCAGCACGCGCATCACAGCACCACCTTGTTGAGCGGATACTCCACAATACCTTCGGCCCCGGCGGCTTTGAGCTGGGGCATGATCCTCCACGCCGTGGTCTCCTCGATGATTGTATTCACCGCTACCCACTCCGCGTCGCTGAGCTGGGAGACGGTAGGTTTCTGCAAGGCCGGCAACACCGCGAGCACTCCTGTGAGTTGCTGCTTACGGACGTTGAGCATCAGGCCCACGCGTCCCTGGGCGTATATGGCGCCACAGAGCATCAGGCCCAGGTTCTCGATCTTGTTGCGGCGGGCCGGGTCGGCCCAGGCTTTCTTGTTGACGATGAGCTGCGTTGTGGATTCGAGCACCGTATCGATGATGCGCAGGCGGTTGGCGCGAAGCGAGCTGCCGGTTTCAGTGATTTCTACGATGGCGTCGGCCAGCATGGGAGGCTTGACCTCGGTCGCTCCCCAGGAAAACTCGACCTTCACGGGAACGTTGCGCGCAGCGAAATAATTTCTGGTGACGTTGACCAGTTCGGTGGCGATGATCTTGCCGCTCAAGTCTTCCGCCTTCTGGAACGCCGAGTCCTCAGGAACGGCGAGCACCCAGCGCACTTTGCCCAGGCTTTGTTTGGCGTAGATCAACTCGGCGGCGGTGAGGACCTCCAGGCCGCTCTCCACTACCCAATCCCTGCCGGTTAACCCGCAATCGAGGACGCCGTGTTCCACGTAACGTGCCATCTCCTGGGCGCGAATCAGCATGCACTCGATCTCCTGGTCGTCGGTGGCGGCGAAATAGGAGCGGCTGCTGGTGTAAACGTTGAGCCCGGCGCGCTTGAAGAGCGCAATGGTGGATTCCTGCAAACTTCCTTTGGGAATGCCGGTGCGCAGCTTCATCGCAATGCCTCCGTAGTCTTGATCGGCAGCGACTCAGTAAAGCAGGACTTGGTTCCAGTGTGGCAGACCAAGCCATCGCCCTCGACGAACACGCGAAACAGAAGCGTATCGCGGTCGCAGTCCGTCCGGGCGGAGAGCACGCGCAGGCGGTTGCCGGAGGTCTCGCCTTTCATCCACAGCTTTTGCCGGGTACGGGAGTAGAAGGTGACGTAGCCGGTCTCGGCCGTGCGGGCCCAGGATTCGGCGTTCATGAATCCGACCATCAATACTTCGCCGGTGGAATCTTCCTGCACGACCGCCGGGGCCAAGCCGTCCATTTTGTCGAAATCGATCTGCATGTCGTCCTCTCGTATGTCGAATACAAACAAAAAACCCGCCGATTTGCGTCTCGGCGGGCTGTCAATCTCTATGATTGCGCTGACTACTACTTGCGAGCCTCCGCCGACACGCTGTGGGCGTGATGATGATGGTGGCGGCGATGAGTCAAGCGAGCCATTTTCGCGTCCCAATGTACTAACCCGGCCGCGGGTTTGTCAATGCGAAAAAATTATCGACGGAAGGGCCGACGGAGCAGACGCTTCCCACCGGAGTTCGCGCTTCTGCCAGCGGAGTTTCCCCCGCTCGGCTCGTTCCGCTCGCCACGCCCTGTGTTTAAATCAAAGACGTGGTCCACTTCAGCGAGATTCGCACCGAATTCCGTCCCATGTTGCGGCTGGCGGCGCCGCTGGCGCTGACCGAGCTGGGCTGGTACAGCATGGGGTTTGTGGACACGATCATGGTAGGGAGGCTGCCGGATAGCGCGACCGCCATTGGCGCGGTCAGTCTGGGGACCACGCTCTTCTACACTATCGGGATCTTCGGCAGCGGCATCATGCTGGGTCTGGACACGCTGGTGGCCCAGGCTTACGGCGCCGGCAAGCTCGAGAACTGCCATCGCACACTGTGGAACTCGCTCTACCTGGCTCTGATTCTGTCCCCGCTGGCCATGATCGCCATGTTGGCATGTGTGCCTTTGTTTCCTCGCTTCGGATTGGCTCCGGCGCTGGTGGCTACAACGGTTCCTTTCCTGAAGGCGCTGATCTGGAGCACGCTGCCCCTGGTGCTTTACTTTGCTCTGCGCCGCTATCTCCAGGCCATGAGCATTGTCAGACCGGTGGTGTTCACCCTGATATCGGCCAACCTGGTCAACCTGCTGGGAAACTGGGTGTTGGTGTATGGCCATCTGGGGATGCGGCCCCTGGGAGTGACCGGGAGCGGGTGGGCCACCTGCGTTTCACGGGTATACATGGTGACGGCACTGGCCTTGGCGGCTGTGTACTACGACCGTAAGCGTTCCAGCGGCTTGTGGCACGCTTCGCGACGGGTCGAGTGGCGCCGCATCCGCGATTTGTTGCGTCTGGGATTCCCGGCGGCTTCGCAACTCCTGGCGGAGATCGGGGCGTTTACGCTGGCGACGTTTCTGGTGGGAAAGCTCGGGGCTTTATGGCTGGCCGGGCATCAGATTGCGTTGAGCGTGGCCAGTTTTACCTACATGGTGCCGTTGGGGATCGGATCGGCAGCAGCGGTGCGCGTAGGACAGGCGGTAGGCCGGGGCGACGTCCGCGGGGCGGCCCGCGCCGGGTGGACCGCCCTTCTCTTTGGCGTGGGCTTCATGTCTTGTTGCGGACTGGCGTTGTTTTTCTTCGGCCATCCTATCGCCCGAATTTACACCCCGCAGGCTGAGGTGGTGCGCGTGGGCGCCGTACTGCTGATTGTTGCAGCCGTCTTTCAGCTATTCGACGGGCTGCAAGTGGTCGCCACCGGCGCGCTGCGTGGCGCCGGGAACACCCGCACTCCCATGCTGGCGAATCTGATCGGGTACTGGATCATCGGCCTGCCGCTGGGGGCTTTTCTTTGCTTCAAACTTGAGTACGGCGCTGTAGGGATGTGGACAGGGCTATGCCTGGCGTTGATCATGATCGGCAGCGTTCTCCTGGCCGTATGGCACCGGACGATCCGGGAGATGGTCGCTGTATCGAGACATAGCGTGGACGTGCAACTCACGTCGTCGAAATAAAGAGGCGGGCCCGACGGCCCGCCTCTGGTTTTGCCCACGTGCTTGTTTAGAAACGTACGTGGAATGAGAGTTGCAGCTTCCTCTGCGAATCATCCGCGGCCGGGTTGCCCAGGCCGTTGAACACCGATCCACCGATCTTATTCCCATGCTGCAAATCGGAAAGGTGCAAGACCTTGCCATTGCTGCCTACATAAGTACCGTTCGGTCTCATGCAAGCCGTACAGGAGAAAAAGTCCGGATTGACGACAGCCGTTGGGCCTCCGGGGTTGGTGACCGAGGGGGTGAGGACCTCAAGAATGTCATTGCTGTTGTACGAAATGAGGTTGCTGTGGTTGAAGACGTTAAAAGCATCGAAGCGCAGTTCCAGCTTGATGTTTTCATATTTGGGCATGTTGAAGGATTTGTGCAGAGAGGCGTCAAATTTAACGAATGGTGACCCTCTGCCCGCGTCTCTTTCCAGGTTGCCGTTCACGGACTTAAACGTGACAGGATCTCCAGTGACTGCGTCCACGGCGCCGGTACTGGTAACACCAGCGGGTGCCGCCTGAGCATTCTGGATAGCCTGGCACTGGGCGGTTGCAAAGCCCGCAGCGATACATTTCGTTACCGCACCCGGCCCGAATAGCGCATTACCTCCATCGAAGGAAGCAATGCCTGCGGTGTTGATGGTTCCATCCGCGGCGACATTGGGCCGCTGCTGGGTCTCGTTGCCGGCGCCAAAGAACCTTTCACTGCCGCCAAACGGAGCGCTCCCGGTAGAGATCGGGTAGGGGCGTCCCGACTGAAGTTGGCCAACCCAACTCACGCCCAGGTTGTTGGCGAAGGCGCCAGCCCACCGATTAGTAGTCAGCCTGCCTGAATCCAGGACCACGCCCATATTGGCGGCGTGGCGGATGTCATTGAAGGCCGGCCCTAATTCAGAGCGACAGCATGAAGCTTCGTTACCCGGCTCGGACAAACCGAAGAAGTCCTCGCTGGAGGTGATCGCATGGGCCCAGGTGTAGCTGGCCACCAGCTGTACGTGGTTGGACATCTTTTTGTCCACGCTCACCAGCATGCCGTTGTAGTGTGAGGTGCGCGAGTTCTCATTGGTCCGCTCCGCACCGAAACGGGAGTCGGGCCGGGCACCGTAGTAGAAGAATCCGGTATGGTTCGGGTCGGCAATGAGAGGCGGAGCATTCAGGTCTTGTTCGCCAAACAAGCCAAAGCCAAACTGCCCGATGTACTGGACGCCGGCTTTCAGAGTATTTGTGAACTGGTGCTCCACGCCGAAGTTCACCATGCGCATTTCGGGGTTCTTTAGGTTGGGGGAAATGGGACGGACGCGGCCAAAGCTGGTGGGCGACGGCGCAAATGGCGCCAGCAACGCAGCGCTGGGGAAGTTGGGATAAGCGGCCAGCACGGCTGCCCCTGCGGGCGTACTGCCATCGATGGTCACGGTGTTCAAGGTTGTCCCGTCAAAGTTCAACGAGTCCAGCACCACGTTGTTGAAGGCCAGCATGGTGGTCTCTGCGAAGGAAAGCTTGAACAGCGTCCTTTCCCACGGAGCATAGGTAAAGCCCAACCGAGGCTGCCAGTTGTTGCCGTCTGACGAGCAGGCCGAGATTAGGCCGTTGCCCTGGAAACAGGTCCCGTTGGGGCCATGAATCTTGCCTCCCTTGAAAGCGCCGGCTTCGAAGTCGTAGCGAAGACCAGCATTCATGGTCAGCTTGCGGCTGAGCTTCCACGTATCCTGGAAATAAAACCCGTAGATATTGTCCTTGGATGTAACCTCTCCGGGACCGAAAGCCACGGTAAGGCTGATCGGCGCCTCGGATGAATTCAGCAAGTACTGTCCGAAGTGGAACTGCGGAAAGAGCGAGTTCCAGGGATAGTAGCTGATGTTGAAACCCGTCTTGAACGTGTGTTTGCCGTGAGTCCAGGTAAGGTTGTCCAGGTACTGGTACCGCTTCTGCAACCCACCCTGCGGACAGCAAAAATCGGCGCCGGTTGTGGTGCCGTCACCATGGATAACTCCTGGCTTGCTGCTGTTATCTGCCGTTGAAGTGACGAACCGTGTGAAAACAAACCGTCCTTCATTGACCAGGTTGGGCGTGATCGACGACACCAGGCCCACATTGACGCTGGCATTGTTGACAGTGCTGCTGGTCAGGTCGTCCGGCGTAACGTTGTTTCCTGTCTGGACGATGACGTTACTGTCGCGAAGACGATCCACGGCATAGCGCGCCGACAGCAGGTTGTTTTGCGAAACCTTGTAATCGATCTTTCCGGAATAGAGCAGGTTGTTGGTGGGCTGCTGAACCGTCACATTGCCGCCTTCCGCAGCGCCCGGCGTCAGCGTCAGGGGCGACCCCTGCCGGCTCATCTCAAAACTCGAGAACCAAAAGAGCTTGTCCTTCATAAACGGGCCACCGAGAGTGAAGCCTCCTTCTTTGCGGTGGAAGGGAGCGCGAGGGCACCCGGCAACGCTCGTCGGGTTCGGGCAGCGCGGGTCTCCAATAATGCCATCATTGTAAAACGGGTCTGAAGCAGCGAGGTTGCGGCCGCGGAAATACATATGCGCGTCGCCGTGTACTGCGTTGGAGCCGGACTTGGTCACCACGTTCATGACCAAACCGGTCGCTTGCCCGTACTCCGCGTTGTAGTTGTTAGTAAGGACCTTAAACTCCTGTACTTCGTCAATGGATGCGCCGGTACCGTCGCGCCCGGAAACCAGTTGGTCAGTGATATTCGCGCCGTCCACGGTGTAGAGATTGCCACGGTTGTTGATGGATCCGGGAGCGATCATGTCACTGGTAAGGCCGCTGGTGTCCGCCTTTACGCCGGGGACGGTGAGCGCCAGTTGGGCATAGTCATTGACCACGCCGCCCGCACCGGCAATAGTGGGCAGCCGTTCCATATCCAGGTCCGTAATCGAACTGGAGACCTCGGTCTTGGTGGTTTCAATGAGGGGCGCTACGGTTGTGACTTCGACGGTTTGCGTTGTGCCTGCGACAGTCAGTTTGAAGTTCAAGTCCTGCTGGTCGCCAAGGTTCAGCTTGAGGGCCTTCACCACGGCGGTGGCAAACTTCGCTGCCTCCACTTTGATATCGTAGGTTCCAGGGGCCAAGTTGGGAATGGTGTAATCGCCGGCACCCGTGGTTTTCGCGGTACGGCTAATGTTAGTTGCGATGTTGGTTGCCGTGATCGTAGCCCCGGAAATCACGGCTCCTTGGGGGTCAACCACCTGTCCGGTCAAGGTGGCAGTGGATGCGCTTTGTGCCACTGCCATCATCGCCGGCAGGCAACACAAAGCTACAACGGCGAACAGCACGATCAAACGCCTCATTTGTTTCCTCCTAAATTTTTAAAAAGGGGTCGAAGCCCGGTCGCCTTTAGCTTTCCTGGGACAAGCCCAGCAAGCTCAGGTCGCGCGACCTCCGATGTACCCTTTTTGTCTCCAGAGTTCTTGAAGTCAAGCGTGGAAAAAACTTACCGTAAGATGCCTATACAGAGTATCTGGAAAGCCTGTTGCAAATGATCTTCCATGTTGGAAATCTCTTAGTAATCAAGTACTTAGCTTGTAATGAGGCGAAAATGGGATACCGAAACACGGATTTGTCCCGAATTGAAATTCCAGTTTTTAAATACTGGATTTTGAAAAAGACGCTCTGGTGCCCGAAGACCCAAGGCGTTTGCCAGCCGACGGCCAAGTGTCTAGCGGAGGGAAGCAAGCCGACAAGTAAAAAAATCGACTCGCAATGATCTGAAAAACTTATAGCCGGTTTCGACCCAGCACATTCCCCGCAAACGGCCCGGCCAACGAAGTCGCGGACCCAATCCCCAGGTCGAGAATGAAAGCTCCGCCTTCAAATCTCTGGTTTTGAGCGTGGCACTCGTCGTTCCTGTGGTCTTCGCTGTTTCCCACTTCGGTACACGGAAGAGTGAATAAGTTAACAGTCCTAGTGAGCAAGTAGCGTCCGCCGAGGCCGGAATTCACCGGTTTTCCCCGTTTTCCTTACCCGTTTCACCGCTGGCCGGTCTACGTCAACACCCGTAAGTACAAGCACCGACGACACATTCAGTTAGGGTGAACAACTGGACTAATGTACATCGCAGCCATACGACAATCGTTTTGGCAATTCGACCTATTCGCCATTGACGAGGCACAAGACCAAAGATGACAAATATCTATGACGCGATAAAAGAGAAAGAGAACCAAATCGCCATTTTTCAGGCGCAGATTTCCGGCCTTCAGGCGGAGATCGAAGCCCTGCGGGTCGCCGCCCGGATTTTGGAAGGCGGCGGTACTCCGCAGGAAGCCGCTCGGCCCGTGGCCGTGCAGGCAGCGGTCGCTGCGGGAGCGGACAAGAGCAAGCAGCGGGTCTGGCCGTAAGTATTGGCCGCTCGTTAGGGGTAGTGGTTCTGTTTTGGGGACGAGCTAGCGCAAAGGCCGTCCTGGCAGTTGAGTGGGCGGCGCACCTTCGGCAGGCAGCGCCGCGGGCCCTTTTCGAGAGACAGCGAATCAACGTTTCAGGACGGCGCAACTATGGCAACACAAGTTTCGGACACAGGCAGTAAAACCAGGCGCGGATCCCTCTCGGACGAGCTGGCAGCGATCGCCCAGCGCGCACAGGCGTTTACCAATGCGTCCGGTACTGCTATTGCTCTCGGCGAAGGCAACATGGACGAGATCATCTGCCGCGCGCGTAGCGGCTCCAGCGCTCCCGACGTAGGGACCGCGCTGAGGGTGGAAGGATCTTTTACCGGACTCTGCATCCAAAGCGGCAAAGAGCTGCGCTGTGACGATGCGGAAACCGATACCCGCGTGGACACAGCTGCCATACGCTCCTTGGGAATTCGTTCCATGGTGGTGACACCGATCAAGGAAGACAACCGTGTGGTGGGCGTTCTGGCGGTGTTTGCGCCCACAGCGCACGCCTTCACCATCACGCACGTGGCCGTCTTGAAGACGATGGCCGACCAAATTTCCGTGCTGCTGCAAAAGGACCGCCGGGCCAGGGAAGAAGGCGTACAGCCCGAGCCGGCGCGTCCCGAACCGCCGCGGCCTGCGGCTCCAGTAGCGACGCCGAAACCTGTGGCAGCTGCGCCGAGTTTGCCGCCGCCGGTAGTGATCAAGCCGGCTGCGCCCACTCCGGCTCCGCGAGCGGCGTTTCCTGTGGTTTCGAAAGTTGAACCCATCAAAACTACCGTGGTGGCCGAGGACATAACTCCGCCGGCCATGCCCCCCTCGAGGGAGGACAGACGCGCGGCACATAAGATGGAAGGCCGCGCCAGCCTCTCGTCCTTCGACGCCGTGGCGGGCGAGGAAAAGAAGTCAGGCGTCAGCCTTCTTGTTGTGGGCGTGGGCGCTGTAGCCGTTCTTGCGGCTGCTTCGACTTTTGTTGTTCTGAAAATGCGCAAACCAGCGAATACGCCGGCGGTGCAGCATGCTCAGGTAACACCGAATCCGCAGACCACGCAGCCAGCCGCGTCAGCACCGGCAGCTGCGACCAACCCGCAGCCGGCATCGGCCGCGGCGTCGAGCAGCGTGCCGGCACCCAAAGGAGTTGCCGACAACTCCTCGGAGAGCTCGAGGAGATCGGAAAAGAGCCCGGTAAAGACCAACGTTCCGGAAAAGAGCACGCCCGAACGACGCGCCCCGGAAACAGAAACGGTGGCGCTCTCAACCGCTCCTTCCAAGATTTCCACAGCGGCCGCGGATTCAGCCCAGGACGCAGCACCCGCTCTGACTCTAGGTGCGGCGCCGGCTGGGGCCGGATCACTGTCTGCTCTGGCTAAGACTGGCACATCCAAGCCTTCCATGTTGGCCCAATCCGAACTGGAGCCGATCCAGGTGCTTAAGAGAGTGTCTCCGACTTACCCGCTCATCGCCAAGCAACGCAGGCTCAGCGGTATCCTGGTGGTGGACGCGTTAGTGGACAAGAGCGGCAAGGTAACCAATCTGCAAATGGTCAGCGGGCCTCCCGTTTTTCGCGATGCAGCTTTCGACGCCATCAAGCAGTGGCAGTTCAAACCAGCGACGCTCAATGGCCAGCC
Organism: uncultured Acidobacteriaceae bacterium; assembly: GCA_964521445.1. Taxonomy (GTDB): domain Bacteria; phylum Acidobacteriota; class Terriglobia; order Terriglobales; family Acidobacteriaceae; genus Angelobacter. The sequence continues at coordinate 2,568 of CAZFRV010000171.1, read as the reverse complement.
GATCGATCAGCACACCCAGATCCGTTTGCAATTTAACCCGTCGTAAGTCGTGGGTTGCGGCAAAAAGCGCATCTTCGGAAACGTGGATGCGCTTTTTGATTGTGGGTCTCTCAGGTCTTCCGACTCAGCGATTCTGAGGTTGAAGCTTAGGCGCCGACTGCCGGCACGGTGGCACGAGCCCGCGCCCTGGCCTTGGAGATTCCCCATGTGACCAGCCGAAACGCCAGCAGGCCAAGCAGAATGGCGCCATAGGTAAGTGGCCGGCGCAGATCTGCCTTCACCAGCCAGATGAAATGGATAACCCCTGCCGCGGCGCTGAAGTAGATGAGCCAATGCAGCCTCTGCCAGCGCTTGCCTCCCAGGCGGCGTATCCAGCCGGCGGTCGAGGTCAAGGCCAGGGGCAGCATCAATGCCCACCCTGTCATGCCGGCAGTAATAAACCTTCGTTTGATGATGTCGTGCAGCATAGCCTGGACGTCAAAGGACTTGTCCAGCCAAACAAAGGTCATCAGGTGCAAGGTTCCGTAGAAGAAGGCAAACAGGCCCACCATGCGGCGAAAGCGTACCAGCCAGGGCGCGCTTGCGAGCTTCCGCAATGGAGTAATGCTCAGAGTGATGAGCAAGAAGGTAAGAGTCCATTTCCCCGTGGACCGGGTGATCACGTCCACGGGGTTCGCGCCCAATTGCCCTTGAAAACCCTTCCAAACGAGCACAGAGAGCGGCCCCAGGCAGGCGCCAAACACCATCACCTTGAGCACTCGCACCAGGTTTTGCGACGGCGATTGCATCAGTAGTATTTCTGAAGGTCCATCCCCGAGTAGAGGCTGGCCACCTGGTCTGCGTAGCCGTTGAACATCAGCGTGGGCTGCTTGGGTGAGAAAAGGCTCCCCCCGATGCGGCGTTCCGTGGCTTGGCTCCAGCGCGGATGGTCCTTCTTGGGATTCACGTTGGAGTAGAAGCCGTATTCATCGGGCGCCATCCGGTTCCACGTGGTGGGTGGCATGGTATCCGTGAAGCTGATCTTCACGATGGCCTTGGTGCCCTTAAACCCGTACTTCCACGGGATGGCAGTGCGCAGCGGCGCTCCGTCCACGTTGGGCAGAAGGTCGTCATACAAGCCCATCACCAGGATGGTCAAGGGATGCATCGCCTCGTCCATGCGCAAGCCCTCAACGTAGGGCCACTCCAACACGGCTCGTTTCTGGTTGGGCATCTGGTCGGGGGCAAGAATCGTCTCGAAAGCGACATAGGTGGCTTTTCCCAGAGGTTCTGCCTGCTTGATGAGGACGCTGAGCGGGAAGCCAACCCAGGGGATCACCATGGACCAGCCTTCGACGCAACGATGCCGGTAGATGCGTTCTTCCAGCGGCGCCATCTTCATGATTGCGTCAATGTCCAGCGTCTTCGGCTTCTTGACCAGGCCATCGATCTTCACCGTCCAAGGGCGGGTGCGAAAACTCTTCGACAAACCGTTGGGCTCGTACTTATCAGTGCTGAATTCGTAATAGTTGTTGTAATTGGTGATGTCCTTGAACGAAGTCGGCTTCTCCGTGGTGCTGAACTGGCTCTTGACGATGCCCGGGAGCTTAGACCCGTCGGCATGAACGGCGCCCGCGTCATCTCCACCGGAACCGATCGTGTTCCTCAGGTACACTCCGCCGGCGACCGCGGCCCCAGTGGCGATTGCGCCGGTGATGAACTTCCGCCGGCTCACATACACCGACTTGGGGGTGATTTCAGAGGATGGAATATCGTTGGGTTTCTTGATCAGCATAGCTGGCTCTTGTGCAATGAACTCCTCTCATTCTAAATGGCTTGACCACCGTTCGAATCCGGTGTCCTTCGTTTCTTCCTTCAGATGAAGTCGGACGAAGAAGGATACATTGAAAATACGCAGGCCGCGCGTGACTGGATTTCTTCGAACGCGATATCGAGGCGTGGTCCGCAACTCCGGCGCAATACGGTTGTGCTGTTCGGGAATTGCGTCTTAAAACGCCTATCCAACTCGGTCTAAATCGTATAAAATCGCATCCATGCCTCTAAAACCCAGAGAAGCAGCCACGCGCTTGGGGATCAGCTATCCAACGCTGAAGAAGTGGATCTACTCAGGCAAGCTGCGCACCGTAACCACACCCGGCGGGCATCATCGCGTTCCGGAATCAGAGCTGGAAAGATTCATTCCCAAGGCCGACATCAAGTCCGGGCCGAAAGGCCGGCGCGACTTCCGTAAGATCAGCGGGCGCAACCAACTGGTCGGCCGTGTGCTTGAAGTCAAGGTCGATGGGCTCATGGCCCAGGTACGGCTGTCGATTGCCGGACAGGTCATCACCAGCGTGATTACCGCTGATGCAGTCGCGGAAATGGGGCTGAAGAAAGGCGATATTGCGGCAGCACTGATTAAATCCACGGAGGTGATGATTGTCCGTCCTTAGCAGGATTCTTGTAACGTTACTTTTCCTGGGCGCCGGCGCCACGGCGCAGAACGCGCCCGCGGCCCCGGAGAACAAAGAGCTGAAAGTTGCCGCTGCTGCCGACCTGACTTTCGTCATGGACAAGCTGGGGCCGGCC
>CAZFRV010000170.1:0-8103 GCA_964521445.1 uncultured Acidobacteriaceae bacterium | reverse complement strand
GCGCGCAATGTCGACGTGGGCCAGACCGTGGCTGCCTCCCTGCAAGCGCCTACACTGTTCACCATCGCCCAGGACCTGACCAAGATGCAGGTTTACGCCAAGACCGACGAATCCGACGTCGGCCAGATCCGCCCGGGCCAGAAAGTCGCGTTCAAAGTTGACGCTTATCCCCGCGACGCTTTCTCAGGCACGGTTTCGCAGGTCCGCATGAACTCGACCGTGGTACAGAACGTGGTCACCTATGACACCATCATCGACTTCGACAACCCGGAAGTGAAACTCTTCCCCGGCATGACCGCCTATGTGACCATCCCGGTGGCGACCGCCAACGCGGTCAAGGTCCCCAATGGGGCGCTGCGTTATAAGCCCGATTTCTCCGGTGACGAGATCCGTGGACTCTATCAGCAATACGGAATCCCCGAAGGCGCCGGCCAGCAGGCGCAAAACACGGCCTCACAAGACAAGAGCGGCCCGCAAGGCGGCGTGGCAGCACCTGCGCGCAGCCCCACAAAGACAAACGGAGCCGGAAACAAGCCGGCCCTCGCCAGCGAGGCGGCTCCCCGATACGATACCCAAATCGTTTGGAAGCTGCTTCCCGACAAGTCACTGCAGCCGGTAAGAATCAAGACTGGGATCACCGACCACACTTTCACCGAATTGGTACAGGAGCTCAACGGCAACCTGAAGCCCGGCGACGAGCTGGTCACCGGCGTGGCCCAAGGACGCGCTTCCAGTGGCGCTCCGCGCCTTGGCAGCCCGGGAACCGCGAAGGGGCGATAGCCGGACTGCATGAGCACACAAGAGCCTATCTCGGTTTCGCTTCCCGATATCGCAGCGCAACTGCGTGACAGCCCTGAAACTGTCATCCGTGTCGAAGACCTTCACAAGATCTATTCAATGGGTGAAACCCAGGTGCATGCGCTGCGCGGCGTGAGCGTGGAAATCAGGCGCGGCGAATTCGTGGCCATCATGGGCGCCAGCGGCAGCGGCAAGTCCACCTTCATGAACATTCTGGGCTGTCTGGATAAACCGAGTTCCGGCCGCTACCTGCTCGAAGCCACCGACGTGGCCCAACTCGACAAGAAGAAACTGGCGGCGATCCGCAACCGCAAAATCGGGTTCGTCTTTCAGGGATTCAATCTTCTAGCCCGCACCACGGCGCTCGAAAATACGGAACTGCCGACCCTCTATGCCCGCGTTGACAAAATAGAGCGGCACAGGCGCGCCTTGGAGGCGCTGAAGATGGTTGGGTTGGCCGAGCGCACGGACCACTTCCCTTCCCAGCTCTCCGGCGGCCAGCAGCAGCGCGTGGCCATCGCCCGCGCGCTGGTAAACCAGCCCTCGATCCTTCTCGCCGACGAGCCCACGGGGAACCTGGACAGCCGCACCTCGGTGGAGCTGATGGAAATCTTTCAGTCGTTGAACGACCGGGGCCTCACCATCATCCTGGTCACGCACGAACATGACATCGCGCAGTTCGCCAAACGCAACATCGTTTTTCGCGACGGCAAGATCCGCCGCGACGACGCGGTCATCAATCGGTTGGTCGCCGGCGAAGTGTTGAAGGCTCTGCCGGTGCTCGAGGACTAGGCACACATGGACCTGATCTCGACTTTGCGAGTTGCCTTTCGCGCGTTGGCGCGCAACCGCATGCGTTCCATTCTCACCATGCTGGGAATCATCATCGGCGTGGGCGCGGTGATTGCCATGGTGGGGATCGGGCAAGGCGCGGACCAGACCATCCAGAAGCAGTTGGCGAACCTCGGTTCGAACATGGTGTTTGTGAGCTCCGGATCGCGGAACCTCGGTGGCTTGAGGCTGGGTTGGGGCGCCACCAAGACGTTGGTGACGGAAGACGTCGCCGCTATGGTGAAAGAGTGTCCCGCGGTGGCCACGGCAGCGCCGGGCAACCAGACCACCTCTCAGGTAGTTTACGAAAACGACAATTGGGGTACTCGCATCACCGGCACCACGCCGGAGTATTTCGACATCCGCGCCTGGCCTTTCCAGAGCGGAACGAGTTTCACGCAGGACGATGTGACCACCGCGGCCAACGTGGCCGTCATTGGCGATACGGTGCGCAAAAATCTTTTCGCGACAACGGAGCCGGTGGGCAAGACCATCCGCATCGGCAATCTCCCCTTTCTGGTGGTGGGCGTACTCGAGGCCAAGGGACAGTCCCCGGCGATGAGCGAAGACCAGGATGACAACATCGTGGTGCCGCTGACCACGCTTCAAAAAAAGATCACCGGACAGCCGTGGTTGCGCTTCGTGATGGTCTCGGCCAAGTCGCGCTCGGCCAGCTACGCGGCCAAGGAGCAGATTGAAGCGCTTCTAAGAGACCGTCACCGCATTCGTTCCGGCGACGACGACGATTTCACGGTTCGCAATCTGGCGGATATGGCCGACATGGCCAAAGAAAGCAGCCAGGTCATGACCGCGCTTCTGGGCACCATCGCCGGCATCTCGCTGCTGGTAGGCGGCGTGATCATCATGAACGTTATGCTGGTATCTGTCACGGAGCGGACGCGAGAGATCGGCATCCGCATGGCCATCGGCGCCACGGAGAGCGACGTGCAGCGGCAATTTCTGATCGAAGCGGTGGTGATGAGCCTGATCGGCGGAGCGATTGGCATTGTCTTCGGCGTAGGACTGGCCTATGCCATCTCTGCAACCGTAGGCTGGCCGATCCTGATTTCGCCCGCGGCCATTGCCGGGGCCGCCGCCGTGGCCATGGCCGTAGGCATCTTTTTCGGATATTACCCGGCGCAGAAAGCGGCCCAGTTGGATCCAATCGAGGCTTTGCGATACGAATAACATCATGACTTGGGAAACCATACTCCGCGAAGTGTTCAAAGCTCTGGTCCGCAACCGGATTCGCAGCCTCCTGACCATGCTCGGGATCATCATGGGAGTAGGGTCGTTCATTTGCGTGGTTGGAGTAGGCCGGGCCGGTTCCAGCCGCGTGGAAGACCAGCTCAGCAAAGTGGGCGATAACCTGATTTGGGTTGAGGCCGGCAGCCGCGCCCGCAACGGCGTGCGCGTCGGTACCCGCGGAACCAAGACCTTGACCACCGGCGACGCCCAGGCCGTTCTGGACCAGGTTCCGGGCATCAAGAGCGCTTCGCCGAACGTGGACGGACACATCCAGGCGGTTTACGGAAACCTGAACTGGGGCACGCAGTACCGCGGCGTCAGTCCGGATTATTTCGACATCCGCAAATGGGAGATCGGGCGCGGAGCCGCTTTCACCCAGGACGACCTGGAACACAATGCCGCCGTTTGCGTGCTGGGTCAGACCGTGGCCAGCAACTTGTTCGGCGACGAAGATCCCATCAGCAAGACCATCAACGTCAATGCCGTACCCTTCAAGGTCATCGGGGTCCTTCAGGGCAAGGGATTCTCAGCGACGGGCTGGGACCAGGACGATTTCGTCGTCGTCCCCATCACCACAGCCCAGAAGAGGATCACCGGCCAGGAGTGGCTGGACGATATCTACTTTTCCGCTAACTCGAGGCTCGAGATTCCCGAGGCCACACGGCAGATCATCGGCGTCATGCGCGAACGGCACCATTTGCGGGCAGGCGAGGACGATGACTTCAACATCCGCACGCCTGAAGAACTGATTCGCACGCAACTGGCCGCAGCCAACATTTTTATGTGGTTCCTGGGAATCGTCGCTTCCCTGTCGCTGCTGGTCGGGGGCATCGGCATCATGAACATCATGTTGATCTCGGTGACGGAGCGCACGCGCGAAATTGGCATCCGCCTGGCGGTGGGCGCCACTGAGCAGGACATTCAGTTGCAATTCATCAGCGAAGCCGTGGTGATGAGCCTGGCGGGAGGCATCTTCGGCGTGCTGGCCGGGGCACTGGGCGCTTTTCTTGTGCACAACACGCTGGGCTGGGACATACAGCTCTCAGCTCGCATCATGACGATCGCCGGACTGTTTTCGGCGGGCGTGGGCATCTTTTTTGGCTACTACCCGGCACGCAAGGCGGCGCAGCTGGATCCAATTGAAGGACTGCGATACGAGTAGAATGTGGACCTGCTCGTGGTCACCGGCTCACCCGATCTGTTGTGGGACACCTCAGAATCCATGGCGGTCATTGCGACACCCTCACCCCGCGCTATCCGAAGCTTGCGCGCAAAGTAGATTTGGCAGAAAACTCGAAACGGGGGCAAGGCCGGGCTACCTCCCCATTAGCCCAGAGATTGCTTGATCCGCTGATCAGAGCTTTTTTTCGAATGAGATGTCGATATCGCCTCCGGTGAATCGACTTAGTGAATGAAACAGAATAAAACCTCTCATTGGAGGCAAAATGAAATACCTGTGCATGGTGATCATTGACGAAAAGAAACTGAAAGCATTGTCCAAAAGCGATTCGCACGCTCTCGATGACATAAGTCTGGCCTACGACGACACTCTCCGGAAGAGCGGCCACTTTCTAGCGGCCCAGGCGTTGGAATCCGTAAGTGCGGCAGCAACATTGCGGCTTCAAAACGGCAAAGTGTCTGTCACCGACGGGCCTTTCGCGGAGACTAAGGAACAAGTCGGGGGCTTCATCCTGATCGAGGCGAAGGATCTGAATGAGGCTATCCAGCTAGCCGCAGGGATTCCCGCGCTTCACTTAGGAGCAGTTGAGGTCCGGCCCGTAAAAGAACTGGTAGCCAGCACGGCACGCAAATAGATTCTGGCGCGTCTGCGGTCCTGAGAAGCCATGGTTGGAGGAATCAGGTCAAGTCGGGTGCCCCAAGCGACCAGAGCACAGCTTTTTAACAGGGCGTTTACAGAAGACGTGTAGGCTATGGGGCCATGATCCAGTCGCGGAAGAATTTGCCTTTCCTGTTCGCGTGCCTGCTTGCCGGGATTACTCTGGCGGCTCAGCCGCAGCCCGCTCATATCGAACTCAAACACGGCACCCGGCTTCACTTCATCGCGTATGGGGATACGCGTTTCACTGATCCGGCTGATACCAATGCGGCCAACCCGGAAGCGCGCCGCGAACTGGTCAAGGCCATCGCCAACGCTCATCCTGACTTTGTGACGTTCGGGGGCGACATCACCTACAACGGGAACGATCCCAACGATTGGAAAGTCTATGATAGTGAGACCGCGATCTGGCGCAAGAAACACATTCGCATCTATCCGGCGCTGGGCAATCACGATCTTCACGGCGACTTAAAGGTGAGTCTGGCGAACTACTTTGAGCGCTATCCGGAGCTCGATCACAGCCTTTACTATTCCGTGAGCGCAGGCAACGTGTTGATGCTCACGCTCGACAGCGCGCTCGACGAGACGTCCGGCGCTCAGGGCGATTGGCTCAATCACGAGCTTAATTCCGTTCCGGCCGGCGTGGACTTTGTGATCATCGTTCTTCATCACCCGCCGTACACCAGTTCCTCTGACGAAAAGAAGTTTGGCGGCGGCCACTCCGCCCGCCCGGCTGAGCAAGCGCTCGCGCGGTTACTGGAAGAACGCCAGAAGAATCTTCGCGCCCGCCTTGTGGTTTTTGCCGGACACGTACATAACTACGAACACCACGAACACGGCGGCGTAACATATTTTGTTAGTGGTGGCGGTGGGGCCCACGCCTATCCCATCGAGCGCCAGGCGACGGATCTGTTCCGGAGCAAGGAAATCAACTACCACTACATTGACGTCAAGGTGAAAAGCAAGAAAATGGTGGCGACAATGAAACGTCTCGAGCTGAAGAACGGTGTTGCCGCCTGGACTCGACCCGAAACGGTTACAATCGCGGCGCCAGCCGCAGCCAAGGCTGCGGTCGCCAACGGACTCCACTGAGACATTACCGCATACAAGCCCGGTGAGGATCGAAGAATTTACAAAACCCACCCTCGTTTTTGTCAGGTTCGGCCACCCGTCCGATTTAGTCTCGTTTACAATACAGGACCTATGAAATTTTCCCTCGATGAGGGTCTGGCCAAGCCATGATGCACCTGAGAACCCCATGAAAACGTGCCTTCTCGCAGTCATATTGCTGTCGCCTGCGTTTGCGGCCGCCCAATCAGGGAAGGAGTTACAGGGGGACTGCTCTGCCGCGCTGCAGCTTCTCAATCATGAGAACGTGTCTGGCGAACCGGAAGACTTCATCAAGATCGGAAACTGTCTCGGCTTTGTCAGCGGAGTCATGCAAGCAGCGGCGTTAGGAAAGGCGGGCCCATTCAAGAACTTCTGCGTTCCGGCTGATGTCTCGCCTGAGCAAGTGGTTCGAATGGCGCTCAATCGGTTGAAGAGCAAGCCGCAGGAGCTGGATCTTGATGCGGCGACCGTCGTTCTTCGCGCATTGAACGAAGGCTTCGCGCCTGACCCGTGTATTGGAAGCCCAGGTAAGCAGGCCGAAGGACTTCACTGGCCCGATCCTCCCATGAAAGCGCGCATGCGCGTGCGTATCGTTGCCATAGCTTTAACCGAGCCGCACACTTCTTTCTTCTCCGGCCATGAGGTGCTCGTTGCCGACACGGAGATCGCGGACGATGAGTGGAGTCTCATCAAGCTGGTCTTCACCCACCTTCCCTACCAGCCGCGGCTCTCGGAATCGGGCTTTGATTACTCGGTGGTTCACGAAATCTTAGCCTGGCGAAATACGGATTGCGACGAAACCGTGGTCCAGTTAACAGCCAGGGCGCTCCCCGACCGTCATGAGCCGCTGATCTATTCTCCCAACGTGCCCAGAGTGGACCTGGACCGCCGACGCATTCCTCTACCCTGCTACGAAGCCAGGGCGGCCGACTACATCAGGTCGAGCTTAGAGCCGATCACGCCGCCTCCGAAGCCACATCGACCTGTCCTTCAGGCGCGTCCAGATTCCATCCCGACGTCGTCTCAACCGGTCCTTCCGGCAGATCCAAAGCCCACTCCGACGCCGTCTGGACCTGTCCTTAAAACTCGTCCAGTCCCCGAATAACACGCGAGCGTACGCCCTCCCGCGTTGGCAAGGGCGGGCGCATTCGTCGACAGGCTCCGGATCACTTGCGCGCAGCGCCTCTTACCGCATCGCTTGCGCTGTCGGCAAGCGCTTCAACTCCAACTGAGCTCCTCTGTACTCGGTGAAGCCCGCTAGCTTAGGAACCAGGGCCAACTGGAACAGACGCCGGGCTTCGTCCGGCTGGCCTGCGATCAACGCCTGCTGTCCGAGATAGAAGTACGCCTCGCAGCGCTGTTTGGCGGCTTTTTTCAGATCGGCGTCTTTGGCCGCAGCCAGCACCGACTCCGGAGTCGCCGCGCCTAGATACAGGCTGATCACCGCGCCGGGCCAGTTCTTTAGGTTCAACTTGGCGGTGTTCTTGGCCAATTCATCCCGCGCCGGATGGCCTTGTCTGGCTTGCGCAAGGTAGAGCCAGATGGGCGAATAAAAATGAGGCAGCAGGGCTTTCATGTCCTCGGCAAAGTCTTGTTGCGCGGCGGCAAATTGATTGAGGTAAAAGTGCGCGACGCCTCGCTCGTAGCGCAAAGAGAAGAAGCTGGGGAGCCGGATGGCCTGGTCGTAGTCCTGAACGGCCCGGTCGTAGTCGCCCTTAGCCACGTAGGCTTCCGCACGGCGCTGGAAGGCATACTCAAAGGACGGAACCAACCGGATGGCCTCACCATAGTCCTGGATGGCGCGATCATAGTCGTCTTGAGCTTCGTAAACCGCGGCGCGGTCGGTGAATGTATTGGCAAAGACATCGTAGGTGCGGGTGAACGCCTCCGTGATGTTGAAAAGGTCGCGCGGCGCTTCAGTCTCGTCGCTGTCCGGGAGGAAGTCGTCGTCCCCTATGTCGATGTCCCCTGCGTCCACGTGCGGCACAACAGACTTAGACGCAGTTTTCGACACATTTTTGGACACACCTGATTTGTTCGGTTGCAGCTGAAGGGCGCGATCATAGTCCTGGATGGCGCGGAGGTATTCGCCTTTCGAGCGATACCAGTTTCCCCGGTTATCATAGGCCCTGGCGAGGGCCTTTCCAGAAAGTTGCCCGGAGCTGATCGCAGCCGAGCAAGCAGCCAGAGCCGCATTCGCGTCCTTGGCAGCGTCGCACCGCTTGGCCGCGTCGATGGCCAGGCGCCGTAGCTCTGCCCGAGCTCCGGTGTATTCCACG
>CAZFRV010000169.1:0-5848 GCA_964521445.1 uncultured Acidobacteriaceae bacterium | reverse complement strand
GCCAGTACGGAAATGCCTAAAGAGCCGCGGCGGGTTCCCACCGTCTTAGGACGGGTTCAGAACGGCCCGGTCGCACGGCCCCGCGGGTCGGTTTTTTCTTAGCCATCAGCACTCAGCATTCAGCCCAGACGCATTCATTGCGAGCGCCAAACTGTCGACGCTGGCAGCTTCTGCCAGCTGTTCCTTGGGGATTCAACAGAATTGTTGCAGGGGCTGAATGCTGATTGCTGAATGCTGAGTGCTTCCTTACAATCGCCTCAGTGCCTGATGCCACCTCAATCCAGCTTGTTCGGGTGACCGCTGACGCGCGGGGTTCCCGCCTGGACCAGTGGTTGGCGGCGCACCTTCCGGACATCAGCCGGGTGCGCGTGCAGCAGTTAATCGAACAGAGCAAAATCAAAGTAAACGGCTCTGTTCCCAAGCCGTCACTGCGCCTGCGCGGCGGCGAAGAGATCGTGATCACTGGCCCGGTCGCGCTGCCGCCACTCAAGGCAACCCCCGAAGATATCCCCCTCGACGTTGTTTACGAAGACGCGGATATGGCTGTGATTAACAAACCCGCGGGCATGACCGTGCATGCCGGCACGGGCAAAGAAGAGGCGGGGAGCAAGGGAACCCTGGTCAACGCGCTGCTGCATCGCTTCGGGCGGCTCGCCGAGGCCGGCGGCGAGCTGCGCCCTGGTATCGTCCACCGTCTGGATAAGCAGACCAGCGGCCTGCTGGTGGTCGCCAAGACCGACTCCATGCACAGGAAGTTAGCCCAGCAGTTTGCCCAGCGTGCCGTCAAGAAGACCTATGTAGCGCTCGTTCACGGCTGGATGAAACAGGCGCAGGGCACCATCAACGCGCCGATCGGCCGCGACGTGGTGCACCGCAAACGCATGACCACGCGACGCAGGGCCGGAAGCAAGCCAGGCCGCCAGGCCATCACCCACTGGAAGGTGCTCGAACAGGTCGAGGGGAAGCACGGGAAGTTTTCTTTGCTGGAGGTCGGGATCGAGACGGGAAGGACCCATCAGATCCGCGTGCATTTGGCTTCGATCGGACATCCCGTGGCCGGCGACACGCTCTATGGAGCGCCGCGCACCATCGCCGGTTACCAAGGTACAGCACCTGCCTCAGCAACTCTGGAGAGGAACTTTCTACACTCTTTCGGGATACAATTCCAGCATCCAATGACCAATGCGCCGCTGGCGTTTCGTCAGCCTCTGCCCGAAGAGCTGGAAACGTTTTTACGCTGCGTGAGAGAGTGAAGTGGGGGTTTGCAGATTATAATAAGTTACAAGAGAGATCCTGCCATGTTTTCCAGAGTTTTCAGCATCCTGCTGGGGTTGACGTTGTTGTGCGGCCTAGCTGCGGCACAGTCGCCGACGGCCCCACAGCAACCGGCCACGGGAAGCGCTCCATCCGCCAACGCAGCCGGCTCATCGGGCACGAACGCGCCCGGCGACGACATCCCCTTGTTCAGGACGCGGTCCGACGAAGTCAACGTGATCTTTACAGTCACTGACAAGCACGGAAAGTTCGTCAAGGATATGAAGCAGAACCAATTCAAGATCCTGGACGATACCCGCCCCCCCAAGGAGATCGTACACTTTCAGTCCGAGACCAACCTGCCGCTGCGGGTGGGACTCCTGATTGACGCCAGCAACTCCATTCGCGATCGCTTTCTGTTCGAGCAGCAGGCGGCCGTTGAATTCCTGCACCAAACCATCCGACCCAAGACGGACAAGGCTTTTGTGCTGGCCTTTGACGAGATCTGGGAGACGACCCAGGACTTCACCAACGATCTGGACAAGCTGACCAAGGGAGTCAATTCGATTCGTCCCGGCGGCGGTACAGCCATGTGGGACGCGGTGTACTACGCCTGCCGCGACAAACTGATGAAGGAGAGCACCGGCGAGACCGTGCGCCGGGTGATCATCCTGGTATCCGACGGCGACGACAACCAGAGCCGCGCTCTGCGCAGTGAAGCCATTGAGATGGCCCAGCGCGCCGGCGTGATCGTGTACACCATCAGCACCAACCTGAGCAACATTCATGACACCGGCGACCACAACCTGAAAGCGCTAGCCGATGCCACGGGCGGCCAGGCGTTCACTCCGTTCAAGCTTTCGGACTTGTCGGACGATTTCAATGACATCCAGCAAGAGCTGCGGAGCCAGTATTCTCTCTCCTACAAGCCCGACCAGTTCGTGGCCAACGGACAGTTTCGCGCCATCCAGATCATTCCGGACGACAAAAAGCTGAAGATCCGGGCCAAGAAGGGTTATTACGTTCCCAAATAAAAGGGAATGGGCAAGATTCTGGAATTTCCGGGCTCAGTGCATGGGCTCGGTTCCCGTCAGCAATCTGCCGTGGCTAGCGTATCGATGATGCGGAATCCGTCGGCGCGTAATAACCCTTGCGCGCCTGGATCTTGTAACCATCCTTGGACTTGACTTCGATCTTGCGGAAAGTGCCGTCGTGTTTTTCGTTGGTGGGCGTATAGCCAAGGCTGTATTGGCTGCGCAGTTCGTTGGAGATCTCCGCAAACGCCTTGCCCAGCTTGTCAGGATTGCCCACGGAAATGGCCCGGCCGCCGGTTTCCTCGGCCAGATGGCTCATGTCGCTCATATCCGAGCCGTAGCGGGGATCGAACAGCAGCAGCACATAGCAGATGGCGTCGGCTTTCTGTGCGGCTTCAAGCGCATTGCGCAGCTTCATCTGGCTTCCCTGGTCCACGCCGTCGGTAAGGATGATCATGGCCTTGCGTCCCACCTGCTTGCTAAGAATGTCGTTGGCACCGAGAAAGACCGCGTCGTAGAGCAGGGTGCCCTTGGGATTGCTGACCGGGAACGGCCCCTGGCCGATTCCGGGAAAGCCGCCGCCGCCCGCGCCAACATTGATCTTGGCTTTGTCCATGCCCTCGCGCAGCAGGTGGATATCCGAGGTCAGGTCCTGGAGCAGGTCCACACTGATATCAAAGCTGATGACGAACGCCAAGTCTTTATCTTTCAGAACCTTACGGAGAAAATCAGCGGCGATGATCTGTTCTTCCGGCAGCATGCGCTCCATGCTCTTGCTGCTATCGATCATGATGCCCAAAGTCAGGGGGAGATCGTTCTCCGCGGTGAAGAACTTGATGGCCTGAGGCTTACCCTCCTCAAAAACGTCAAACTGGTCCTTGGAGAGATTGGGAATCAAGGCACCATGCTTATCTTTGACGGTGAAGAAAAGGTTGACCAGGTTCACGTTCTTGCGAAACGTCGGGGATTGGTCCTGCGCCCCTGACGGCGGGGTGCTGTCCTGGGCCATAGCCGGCCAGGAAAGAAATAACGCAACCAATAGAGATAGCATTGGCATTCGCATAATGGCCTTGCGGCGCCACCTTTCTTGAGTCAATCCGTATTTTTTCTATTTTATTAGATGCAGCAGAACTGTTGGTGCGCGCCCGGAAGGAATACAATGAAATAAAGTGCAGTAGGGTATTGGAAGGCACGGTTCCCAGGCCTTTCAGGCGCATGAAATAGGGGTTTAGCCCGTTCCAAGTATTTGGAACTGGTCTGCGGATTGACCTGCTGGGTTCGTTTCTGGGTTTTTCCAGGGTAGGAGGGATCATGGCTCGTCTGGTTGGCTCTTTAGAAAGTGTCCGGAAGTTGATCTGGCTGCTGGCGTTGCTGTGTCTGCCTCTGACCGCCCAGAATCTCCCGGATGCCCCTGCGCCCAAAAGCCCCCAAGCCGGCACATTTCCTGACAGCGCCCCTCCGGCTCCAAAGAATGTCCGTTCGGAAGAGCCAGCCCCGGCGGCCTCCTCTACACCTGAACCGTCGAAACCGGTTCAGGGGAGCGAAGACCTCTCCACGAGTCGCACGGATCTACCCAAATTCGTTTCCCGGGTGAACTTTGTACAGATCCCTGTCACCGTGTTTGACAGCCAGGGAAAAATGGTTCCCGGGCTGGGACCAGCCGATTTCACAGTGTATGAAGACGGCTTACCCCAAAAGCTCAGGTTTTTTAATGTCGAACCTACCCCTCTCACCGCGGCTATCGTGGTGCAGACCGAGCTGCCTTCCTCGACCATGAAAAAAGTTTCAGAGTCACTACCGGCCTTGATTGGGGCCTTCAGTGAGTTCGACGAGGTCGCTCTGTACAGCTACGGACATACGGTGTCGCAGGTTGCGGGATATTCCGGAGCAGCCAGCGTCTCCGCAGCCACCCTCAATCGCATTAAACGCGCAGCCCGCGATGCAGGTGGCCCGCCGGGAATCTTCGGACCGGTGTCCGCGGGACCATCGATCAACGGCCACGATGTGAATGATCCGAACGCGCAAGGAGGAGTCACCGCCTCCGGCGCGCCCCAGCCGCAAAGGCAGTTCTTTGTTCTGAATGACGCCATCCTGCGCGCGGCCGAGGGACTCAGCAAGCGCGACCCGTCCCGGCGCAAGATCATCTTTGTAGTCAGCGATGGCCGCGAACTCGGCAGCGTGGCCAGCTTGAACGAAGTAAGAAGGGTGCTGCTCTCCTACAACATCACGGTTTTTGCCGTGGGCGTGGACACCGCTGCGATCCCCATCTATGACAAGCTCGGCCGCATCCGCGTACCCGGTTTTGGTACCGGTAACATCCTGCAAAGCTATACTTCCGCCACCGGCGGCGACGTATTGGCAGTGTTCGACAGGCAAGCGATCGAGCAGGCCTATTCCAAAATCACCGACCTGGCACGCAACCAGTACACGCTGGGCTACAACGCACCGGCCACCGCTTCCGCCGCTTACCGAGCGATTGATGTTCACGTACACCGGCCCAACTTGAGGGTCCAGGCCAAAGACGGCTACTATCCGCTGCCGCCGCAGCCTTCGCCGGGTCGCTGAGAGACGGTACTTCCGTAATTCCTGGGGGTAAGACCCTGGGTGCGCGAAGGCATTGTTGCAGGGTACAATCCCCTGAGTTCACCTCATTGTGATATAAAACCCTTTCAGATGACCAGACGTTCCGAATCCGCCCGGGCGGGAAGCCCCCCCGCATGGACCCGAGTGCGAGGAGACTCTTGAGCTTTATCAACTTTGCGGCCCGCGAAATTAACTGCAAGATCGTCTATTACGGCGCCGGTTTGGGCGGTAAGACCACGAATTTGCAGCTTATTTTCGATAAGACTGCAGACAAACAAAAAAGCAAGATGATCTCCTTGGCCACCGAGACGGACCGCACTCTCTTTTTCGATTTTCTGCCTCTGGACCTGGGCACTGTGCGCGGCTTCCGCACACGATTTCACCTTTACACCGTCCCCGGACAGGTCTTTTACGACGCCAGCCGTAAACTGATCCTGCGCGGGGTGGACGGTGTGGTGTTTGTCGCGGACTCCCAGGAAGAACGCCTGGACGCCAACCTTGAAGCCCTGGAAAACCTCCAGGAAAACCTCAAGGAACATGGCTACGATTTCAAGAAGATTCCTTACGTTCTCCAGCTCAACAAGCGCGATCTGCCCAACGCCTTGCCGGTGGAGGATCTGAAGCGCGAACTGGTGCGACGGGGCGAGCCCTCCCTCGAAGCTGTGGCCTTCCAAGGCAAAGGCGTCTTTGAAACCCTCAAAGAAATAGCCCGCCAAGTGTTGATTGAGCTGAAGAAGGGCTGAGGGCAGCACTCAGCTGTCAGCCTTTTCTGAAATCCCGAGCGTAGCGAGGGATCCCTATCGACTTAGGCGATCATTGGGACTGCCCCAGACCCCGGTTGGCTGCCAAGCATTGGATGTGACAATAGGGATCCCTCGGCCGTTCCGCGGCCTAAGGTTTGCAGAAAAATGCAGATTGCTGAGTGCTGACTGCTACTTGTGATCCAGCAGCGGAGCGATGCCGAAGTCCCGCGCTTT
>CAZFRV010000168.1:0-8209 GCA_964521445.1 uncultured Acidobacteriaceae bacterium | reverse complement strand
CCCGCGGCTTGCAGCACCGACGCCACAGCCTGCGCGCAACCTTCTGGATTGATGCCGCCGGCATTGGCCACGACTTTCACGCCGCGCTCCACAATGTCGCGGGCGCCGCGCCTGATCACCCCGAGGAAGTCCGTGGCAAAGCCGGCCCGCGGATCGCGCGCCCGCTGCTTCTGCAAAATGGACATCGTGATCTCGGCCAGGTAGTCGAGGGTGAGATAGTCGAGCGGCCCGCCGCGCAGCAACTGCAGCGGCGCCTCCTGGGAATCGCCCCAGAAGGCCGAGCCGTTGGCAATGCGAATCACCGCGCGGCTCCGCGACCGGCGCTAGCGTCAGCGTGAGTCGCTGTAGCTTCGTCCGCGCTGAAGCGTTGCCGCAGCTCGCGCTTGAGAACTTTCCCCGTGGGATTCTTGGGGAAATCGGCCATTACGTGAATCTGCTTGGGGACTTTGAAGCTGGCCAAGCGCGACCGTGCGTAAGCCATCAGTTCGTCTTCGCTGGGTTGCGCCCCAGGAGCGGGTACCACGCAAGCGACGACCTTCTCAATCCAGTAAGGATCGGGCAGGCCGATGACCGCGACCTCGGACACGCCGGGATGCTGGGAGATGGCTTCTTCCACCTCCTGGCTGGAAACGTTTTCGCCGCCGCTCTTGATCATGTCCTTCTTGCGATCGAGGAAGTAGAGGCAGCCGTGCTCGCCGCGGTAGGCAACGTCGCCGGTATGGTGCCAGCCGCCGCGGAACAGGGCCTCGTTGGCGGCGAGATCTTCAAAGTAACCCGGAGTAATGCAGGGACCGCGGACGACAATCTCTCCGGGCTTGCCGGGCTCCACATCCTTCATCTCTTCATCCACGATGCGCAGTTCCAACGCGAAGTGCTGCATGCCGATGGGGTCGGGCGCAGACAGCATACGGCCGAGATCAGCGGCGGGCGTGGAAGAGCCCAGCGCCGTGGTTTCGGTCTGGCCCCAGCAGTTGACCCATTCGGCGTTGGGGGTGAGCTGGCGCCAGCGCTGGAACACTGGCGTGGGCAGATACTGAAACACAAAAGGATGCGTAAGGCTGGAGAGATCGGCGGTGTCGATGCCAGGAAGCTGCAACAGCCCAACCCATACCGTTGCCGGCAAGGCCACAGTGTTGATTTTGTGGACGGTGATGCCGTGCAAGATCGGCTCGGGTTTGGGGAGAGGAATGATCACGCTGTCACAGCCGCCGGCAAAACAGGAGAACATGTTGACCAGGCCCGCCACATGGAACATCGGCAAAGCCAGCAGGTAGCGCCGCGCGCGGTCGAGACCAAATTCGGCGCAGGCGGAGAGCAAATAAGCAAAGAGGTTCAAGTGGGTCAGAACTACGCCCTTGGGCTTGGCGGTGGTGCCGCTGGTAAAAATCACCAGCGCCGGCGCGTCATGGCTGACCGCTTGCTCCACCGGCGCGCCGTCCTGCCTGGCGAGGGCAGTCCGGAATTGGTCATCCATCACAAAACGAATGGCCGGGCTATTGATCACCTTGCCTAGAAACATCGGCTCGACCAGAAGCGCTTTGGCGCGAGTCTTCTTGAAGACGTAATCCACATCGTCGGCGTTGAACAGCAGATTGATGGGAACCAAAACGGCGCCGATCCGGGTGCAGCCAAAGAAGGTAGCTACAAATTCCGGCGAGTTGGTGGCGAAGAGGGCTACGGAATCGCCGGCGCCGATGCCGGCCGCCATCAAGGTCCGGGCCACGCGATTGGCCAGCGCGTCCAGTTCTCCGTAAGTCAATTCGCGCCCTTCAAAATGAATGGCGCGCCGATGGGGATCGCGGACGGCGCTGCGGCGCAGAGCATCGCCGACATTGAAGCGATGGATCAGGTTGTCGAGAAGGTCGTTAGGTGCGGGTATCACAGCTTCTCTTCCTTGGCCAGAATTTCCTTCATGATTTCCGAGGTGCCGGCGCCGATCGTGCTCAAACGCACGTCGCGCCACATGCGCCCGATCGGGTATTCGGTGGTATAAGCAAAGCCGCCCATAATCTGCATGCAGTCATAAGCGACTTTCTGCGAAAGGTCAGAGGTGAAGAGTTTGGCCATGGTGATCTCGCGGACGGCGCGCTTGCCGCGGTTGATCATGTCCAGTGCGTGGTAGGTCAACTGGCGTCCGGCCTCGATGGCCGTGAGGTGTTCGGCAAAGCGGTGACGCCACACCTGAAAGCTGCCCACCGGCGACCCGAAGGCCTTGCGTTGCCGGCCGTAATCGATGGCGTAACGCACGGCTTTCTCCATGGAAGAGACGGAGCCGAGCGAAGCCACCAGGCGCTCGCCCTGGAAGTTTTCCATGATGTAGTAGAAGCCGCGGTCGCGCTGGCCGAGGATGTTGCGCACGGGAACGCGGCACTCGTCGAAGAAGAGCTCGGCCGTGTCCGAGGCCAGATTGCCGATCTTCTTGAGCTTCTTGCCCACAGAGAAACCCTTGGTTTTGGTGGGGAATAGCACCAGCGATACGCCCTTGTAGCCTTCCCCGCCGGTGCGCACGGCGAGAACAATGAAATCGGCGCGGGTACCGTTGGTGATCCACAGCTTCTGGCCGGAGATGACCAACTCATCGCCTTCGATACGGGCGCGGGTCTTGATGGCCGCCACGTCCGATCCGCCGCCGGGTTCGCTGATGCCCAGAGCGCCAATCCACTCGCCGGACACGGCGCGGGGCAGGAATTCGGCTTTCTGTTCCTCGGTGCCCAGTTCCTGGATCACGGGAATGGTCATGTCCGATTGGACCAGGAACGCCATGTTGATGCTGCCACTGTCAGAGGCGTTCAGTGATTCAACGTAAGCTGCAGTGGCCCACCAGTCCTGGCCGCTGCCGCCCCACTTAGGATCGATGCGGATGCCGAACATCCCCAGCTTGCCGGCTTCACGAAACAACTCGCGGGGAAAGATGCCGGCTTCGTCCCATTCCGCCGCGTAAGGCGCGATCTGTTCCTTGCAGAAACGCGTCACCGATTGGCGGATCAAGTCATGCTCCTCGGTGAAATACGGGAACTCAGCGGTTTGCGGTTGAACTGTCTGCGTGCTCATGGGACTCCTCCGTGGATTGAATCTCGACCAGCATCTGTCCGGGCGCCACCATCTCGCCGGGCTTGACCAGGATAGCCTTTATGATGCCACCTGTGGCGGCTTTAATAGTTTGCTCCATTTTCATGGCTTCGAGCGCAACCAGCGGATCGCCCGGTTTCACCGGCTGGCCTTCGACTACCAGGACCCTAAGGACTTGGCCGGGCATGGGGGAATTAGCTGCTTCTTGCGAGCTGCTTCCTGCCCGCCGCGGAAAACGCGGCAGACGCAGTACCGTGCGCTGAGCGAAGTTCGAGTGGACATAGTATTCGTCGCCGTGATGGCGGACGCGGAAGTGGTGGCGCACGCCGCCGGCCAGGGCTTCTACGTGATCATCTTTCACGCTCAAAATCTCGACGTCTGGCCCGCTTCCTCGCGCCTGGAATTCGTGGCCGTCGATGGCAAACTTGAGGGCCGACGCAGGATACGGGTTGTTGCGAAAGCGGACGGGAACCGACGGAAGCACCTGGCGTTGCGCATGCTCCGTGGATTCAATCCAGGCGGCGGCCACTATGGCGCAGATTTCGCTTTCCTTCGCGGATTTCTGGTTGTGAGCCTTCGGAGGAAGTCGAAATCCCGTGTGGGCACGACCGGAGCGAAACTCCTCATGCTCCAGGACATCCAGGAGGAACTCGCGGTTGGTTGTGATTCCCTGGGCGGCAAAGTTCCTGAGTGCAAGTGACAGTTTGTTGATGGCCGTTTCGCGATCGGGAGCATGAGCAATCACTTTGGCAAGCAACGGGTCATAGTGCACTCCGATCTCGGTCCCTTCTTCCACTCCGGAGTCCACGCGGACACCTTCGCAGGCCGGCGGAATTTGCCACACGTGCAAAGTACCGGTGGAGGGCAGGAAGTCGTTGCCGGGATCCTCGGCGTACAAACGAGCTTCAATAGCATGGCCGTTCGTCCTGGGAAGCGCGGACGGCAGGGGCCGGCCCTGGGCGATCTCGATCTGCAGGCGGATGAGATCGAGCCCGGTAATCATCTCCGTGACCGGATGTTCGACCTGGATGCGCGTATTCACCTCGATGAAGTAAAAGTCGCCGGAGGGCGCCAGCAGAAACTCCACGGTTCCGGCGTTGGTGTAGCCGATCTTGCGGCCAAGAGCCACCGCCGCAGCGGTCATGCGTTCGCGAATCTCCGGCGTTACGGCCGGCGAAGGGCTCTCTTCGAGGATCTTCTGGTGGCGGCGCTGGACGGAGCAGTCACGCTCGAACAGGTGGGTTAGATTGCCATGGTGATCGCCAAAGATCTGAACTTCGACGTGGCGCGCGCCCTCAATGTATTTCTCAATCAGCAGCGTGCCGTCAGCAAAGGCCCGCTCAGCTTCGCCATGGGCGGCGGCGAAGGCCTCTGGAAACTCGCCTGCCTTGCCGACAATCCGCATGCCGCGGCCGCCTCCGCCAGACGAGGCTTTAATAAGGATAGGGAAGCCGAGCTGGGCAAAGTCCTTCTCCGAGGCCGAGGGCGCCACCGGCACGCCTGCCTCTTGCGCCAGCTTGCGAGCCTCGACCTTCGACCCCATGGCTCGAATCACGTTGGAGCGCGGTCCGATGAAAGCAACGCCTGCGTCTTCGCAGGCGGCGGCCAGGGCGGGATTCTCAGCCAGGAATCCGTACCCGGGGTGGATGGCGTCGGCTCCCGCGCGCAGGGCTCCTTCGAGAATTGCCGGGATATTCATATATGAATCGCGGGCTGCTGCCGGCCCGATGGGCATGGCCTGATCGGCAAAGCGCACATGCGGGGCGTCGACGTCGAAGTCGGAGTAAACCGCGACCGTTTCCATGCCCATAGCGCGACAGGTGCGCATGATGCGCAACGCGATCTCGCCGCGGTTAGCAATGAGGACCCTTCGGAAGGAGGTCATAGGCTGCGAACTACAATCGGACAACGGGCAATCGGACTCTCAAGTTGTTGCCTCTTACTGCATCTGCTAGGTGTGCTGGGAGACAGACAGCACGTTTCCGTCCGGATCTTTGAACCAAGCGACCTTAGCTCCGCCGGGCGCGGCCCAAATCCCTTGACGGTCCTGGGGAAGGCCCGGAAATTGTTCGAAGACGACGCCCTTTTTACTCAACTCGGTAACCGTTTCCTCGATGGCCTCAACCTCCCAGCCCAGCACCGTGAACGGAAAAGGGTTGAACTCTTTGACTCTGGCGATGCGGAGCATGGTACCGTTGATATCAAAGACCAGGGCGAACCCGTCATCGCTCACAAATTTCAGTCCCAGTTTATCGCTATAGAACGCTTTCGCCTTGTCAGCTTTCCTGGTAGCAACAAACGCAACGATCTTGTTCAACTTTGCCATCGGGTACGGCTCTCCCCTCAGTGCCGGAAAATGCCCCACTCCATGGTCCCTCGGACCGGCGAATTGTACGCCGCGGAAAGTGCGATGGCAACGACGGTACGGGTATCGCGCGGGTCGATGATGCCGTCATCCCAAAGGCGTGCGGTGGCAAAATAGCAGTCCGATTCGCGCTGGATCTGGTCTTCCAGCATCTTTCGCCCGATCTCCAGCTTGGCTTCATCAATGGGCTGGCCGGTCTTGACGGCGGCTTCACGCTTGATGATGTCCATGACCCCGGAAAGCTGCTTTTCGCCCATAACGGCAATGCGGTGGTTCGGCCAAGTGAACAGGAAACGGGGATCATAGGCGCGCCCGCACATGGCATAGTTTCCGGCTCCGTACGACCCGCCGACCATCATGGTGATCGCCGGCACCGTGGAGTTCGACACGGCGTTGATTAGCTTGGCGCCGTTGCGAATGATGCCTTCTTCTTCATAGGTACGGCCCACCATAAACCCGGTGATGTTCTGTAAGAAGAGCAGGGGGATATCTTGCTGGTTGCACAACTGGATGAATTGCGCGCCCTTGCCGGAAGATTCTGACATCAGCACGCCGTTGTTTCCCAGAATGCCGACAGGGAAGCCGTGGATATGGGCGAAGCCGGTGACTAGAGTGGGGCCATACTCGGGCTTGAATTCGCTGAACTCGCTGCCATCCACAATGCGGGCGATGACGTCGCGGATTTCGAAGGGCACGCGGACATCGGCGGAGGCAATGCCCAAAAGTTCGTCAGGATCATAGACGGGTTCCCTCACCGCACCGAGTTTGGGAAGCGACGGCTTGCTGCGGTTGAGGTGGCTGACGATGTCGCGGGCGATGCGAATTGCATCGAGTTCGTCTTCTGCCAGGTAGTCGGAGAGACCGGAGAGGCGGGAGTGCATTTCCGCGCCGCCCAGCGACTCTTCATCGGAAACTTCTCCTGTAGCCATCTTTACCAGGGGCGGTCCGGCAAGAAAGACCTGGGCCTGCTTCTTTACCATGACCACGTAATCCGACATGCCGGGCAAATAGGCTCCCCCTGCGGTGGAGCTGCCAAACACCACGGAGATGGTGGGTATGCGTTCTTTGGAGCGACGGGTAATTTCGCGGAAGCCGCGTCCCCCGGCGACGAAAATCCTGCTCTGGACGGGCAGATCGGCGCCGGCTGACTCCACCAGCATGATTCCGGGGAGGTGGTTGGTGCGGGCGATGTCCGCCAGCCGGGTGTTCTTCCAGAGGCCGGCCTCGCTGGTGGCCCCGCCCTTCGCGGTGGCTTCGTTCGCGGTGATCAGGCACTCCCGTCCGCAGACCAGGCCCACGCCGCCAATCACACCGGCGCCGGGAAACTCGTTTTCCATGCCGTATCCCGCCAGCGGCGCGATTTCGAGGAAATACGAGCCTTCGTCGAGCAACATGTCAATTCGTTCGCGGGGAAGCAGCTTCCCCCGCTCCAGATGACGTTTTACATACTTTTCGCCGCCACCCTGCGTGGAACGTTTGAGCTCGGCGCCCAGCCGTTCGAGCGCCGCCTGCATGGCGGCGTAGTTTGCTCCATACAGGCTCGACTCACGGTCAATGTTGGATCGGATGGGTGACACGGGTGATTACTATATCAGTCCTCTCCCTCGCGCAGGCTGGCCTAGACCTTGAGTTAGGCTTGGGTTAAGGCTCTAGGTCAACAAATTGTCGTTATGGCGCAACTTTCAGAACGAGAAGGTGTTGAACTAGGGTTACCAAGGCCTTGCGTGGCATTGTGATATGATACCCCCTTTAGCGATGAAGTTGTTGTGCCCCAAAAAAGTTTCATTTGTGTTTGAATCCAGGCCGGGTTCAAATACTATGAATGAGAAGATCCCAGGCATGGCGAGTGTCGTGAAGATGTTTTTGGATGGAGAACGACACCGGAAGTCCTTGTCCTAAAATGTTCGTTATAAAATTTCTTTTTCGGGCTTGCGCAGGCAACAGTAAGGCTTCGTCCAGTTGTGCTCTGGCCGGGTTGGACGTGTATTAAATCTGCAGAAGACAGGGAGAGCGATGAACGTACTAATAACCGGTGGCGCGGGATTCATTGGTTCGCACTTGGCAGAACGCTTATTGGAACGAGGCGATGAAGTACGCATCGTGGACAACCTCGCAACTGGCTCCGAGCGGAACATCCAGCACCTTAGAACGGCCCGGCGCTTTCATTGTCTTTTGGACACCATTACCAACCAGCGCCTGATGGCGGAACTAATTGACGAAGCGGACGTCGTGTACCATCTTGCCGCGGCTGTAGGCGTCCGTCTTATTGTAGAAAGCCCCACCCAAGCCATGGAGACCAACATTCGGGGCACCGAAGTGGTCCTGGAACTGGCTGCCAAGAAAAAGAAGCGAGTCCTGATCACGTCGACGTCGGAAGTATATGGCAAGCGCAATCATGTCCCGTTTCGGGAAGACGATGATCTGGTTTTGGGACCTCCTGACAAGGGACGATGGAGCTATGCCTGCTCCAAAGCTATCGATGAGTTTCTGGCGGTCGCCTACTGGAAGGAAAAAGGCCTGCCGACTGTGATTGCGCGGCTGTTCAACGTAGTGGGCCCGCGGCAAACCGGACGTTACGGCATGGTGATCCCCAGTCTGGTGAAACAGGCCCTCAAGAATGACGATATGACGGTTTACGGGGATGGCTCCCAGAGCCGGTGTTTTACGCATGTGAGCGATGCAGTGGGCGCTTTGATTGCTCTCGCGGAGAATCCCGGGCTCAATGGCGAGGTCTACAACATCGGATCCACGGAGGAAGTGTCCATCCTTGAACTG
>CAZFRV010000167.1:0-35148 GCA_964521445.1 uncultured Acidobacteriaceae bacterium | reverse complement strand
CTTCCATCCGTCAGAGAGCCAGAGTTCAGGACGCTGGTAACCGCGGTCGTCCATGAAGGCCAGATACTCGCCGCAGGTTGCCGGTCGCGAGGCGAAACGGAAAGCCGGGACAAAGATTTTGTGCCGTGGAGATTCGTTATCGAAGTGGAAAAACGGACCGTCGGAGCCGGCCTCACAAAGGCCGCCCGGGTATGCGCGTGCCTGTTGCGGTCCAGCACCAGCCGCGGGCGCGGGAGTTTCTCTTGCTTGGTACGCAGGACGCAGCGGATTGCTCCAAAATGCGTGCTTGATGTCCGTGACCAGCAACTCCTGGTGCTGTTGCTCGTGGTGGATGCCCAACTCCGCCAACTTCAGGACGTTCTCCGGGAGGGATCCGGATTGAAGCAACTTCT
This sequence comes from uncultured Acidobacteriaceae bacterium, assembly GCA_964521445.1. Taxonomy (GTDB): domain Bacteria; phylum Acidobacteriota; class Terriglobia; order Terriglobales; family Acidobacteriaceae; genus Angelobacter. The sequence continues at coordinate 34,756 of CAZFRV010000167.1, read as the reverse complement.
TCATGTGCTCGTCCACGTGGCGGCGATACTTCTGCACGTCTTCCAGGCTGGGTCGAGAAAAGGTGTTGCGCAGCGCCTTGTCCGGCTGCTGTCCCACAGCGTTGTAGTAGGAGTTGAACAGGTCGCGAAACCGCGGGTCCGGGGAACGATAATCCTTCAGGTGCGCGGCCAGGATGAACGTCTCAAAAAACCAGGAGGTATGCGCCTGATGCCATTTGGCGGGGCTCGCGTCGGCCGAGGACTGCACCATCTGGTCTTCCGCGCTGAGCGAGGCGGTCAGGGATTCCGTTTGTCTTCGGCAGGCGGTAAACTGCTCCGCCAAAGTCGGCGTGGTCTGTTCTGCCGCGACTGGAGGAAAGGTCAAAACCGACTTGAGTTGGGCCATTAAGCTTCCCTGGGACGATGCGGCCAACCGAGTTGACATACTACTCTCCGGCGCGGGAAATTGCACTATTCCCTGCATCCCCATATTTCCATGGTCAGATGCCGAAAAGCGCGTTCCGCGTTCGCTTTGAACTGGCTCAAGGTCTACCCATAACACATTGATATGGAATGACTTACAAGAAACCGCAGGATCCGGAGAACTTGACCTCGGTTTGATGTATCGTCAAAGCGTGGCGTCCGCCCCGCGAATCATCTTTCACGTCGATATGGATGCTTTTTTTGTCTCTGTAGAAGAGCTGTTCGATCCGTCTCTGAAAGGCAAGGCGGTGGTAGTAGGGGGACAGAAAGACGAACGCGGCGTGGTTTCCGCGGCTTCCTACGAAGCGCGAAAGTTCGGCGTACATTCCGCCATGCCCTTGCGGACCGCAGCCAAGGTTTGCCCGCACGCCATTTTTCTCGACGGCCATCCTGAGTATTACCGGGAGTATTCGCAAAAGGCCCGCGCCGTCCTGGAGGATTTTTCGCCGGCCCTGGAAATGGCCTCCATCGACGAGGCCTACGTGGATATGACCGGCACCGAGAGACTGCACGGCCCGCCACTGCGATCAGCCCACAAACTTCATCAGGCGATGAAGACGCGAACGCAACTGAACTGCTCGATCGGCATTGGCAGCTCGCGCCTGGTGGCTAAGATATGCTCCGACCAAGCCAAGCCCAATGGGATCCTCTATGTCCTGCCCGGCCAGGAGCGGAGCTTTCTGGCTCCTCTGGACGTGGGCCGAATCCCTGGAGTCGGTAAAGTAGCTAAAGCACGGCTCAACGAGATGGGCATCATCCGCATCGCAGACCTGCAGCGGGCGGAAGAGTCTTTGCTCCAGGAAACCCTGGGCCAATGGGCCTCCGCGCTGGCTGGCAAGGCCCGAGGCGAGGATGCAGGCGCCTGGTTTGCCGGCGACATCGGCGAGGACTGGAAAGCCAAATCCATCAGCCACGAGCACACGTTTGGCCAGGATACCCAGGACCGGGAACAACTCGAGTCCACGCTGGCGCGGCTTTCGGAGATGGTCGGGCGACGTCTGCGGGAGCAGGGTTTTTCGGCGCGCACCATCCAGCTCAAGCTCCGCTACTCCGACTTCACCACCATCACCCGGGCGCATTCGCTTTCGAAGCCTACGTGCGTGGACTCGGAAATCTTCCCCATCGTGCGCAAACTGTTCCACGACAACTGGGCGGCAGGCCGCGCCGTCCGCCTGCTGGGCGTGCATGCTTCCAACTTCGGTGAACTTGCTGAACAGATGGACCTGCTGCAGGACGATCAGCACCGGAAATGGACGCAAGCGCTCTCTGCTTCCGACCGGCTGCGCGACAAATACGGAGAATCGGCAGTGTTCCTCGCCAAAGGCATGCGCGGAACGTTTCGCGAACGCGTGCATGAGAATCCGGCAGAGAAGCCGCAAAGACGGAGTGACGAAAGGTCAAAACCCAAATCGGAACCATAAACCCGGTAACGGAAGAAGTTTTTCTGCACCAAAATGGCGGCAAAAATGGTATTTTTATTCACACCACTGCCGGTCCAGAGCAGGATTGAGGACTGGCCGGCTTACAGGATTGATTTGTAACTCTCCCAGGTTGCTCGCTTGCTTCAAGATGTAAGGAGGCGCTGAGCGAATATGTCTCCGGTGTTTGAACCGGCTCTCGTTTTTGTCGTCATGTGTATCCTGGTGACACTCTTCACCTGGATCTACCTGCGCGATCGCCGGCGCGAGTTTGGCCTCTGGCTGCTCGGCTGGAGTGCCATCTGTGTCCACTTTGCCGTACCGCTGGCGGCGCATTTCCTCCATTTTCCAAGGCCCATCACGTTGTGGTTGGGCTATTCCACGCTTTCCGTGGCGGGCACATTTTTCCTGCTCTCCGTTTCCAAGGTCTTTCGCCAACCGCGGCAGCGCGCGCTTTTCGTCGGATCTATCGGTGTGGCTTCATTGGTGTATTTCGGCTTGGATTTCATGAGCCGAGGCCGCCAACTTCCCAATCACTGGTTCTTTATTGCGTTGCTCTGTGTCAGCGTAGCCTCCGGGCTTTACCAAGCCCTCCGTTTCTACGGATTCAAGAGCCGGTATCTGTACTGCATGATCGGCGCTTTGCTGCCCTATTCGTTTTGGGCGATGTGGCAAGCCGGCCAGGACAAGCCGGGGATCGGAACAAGCTTTTATCTGTTCGGGTTCTTCTACGTCACCGGACTCTCCTACTTTCGTTATTTTCGCAGGTTTACACCCGGGGTCGTTTTCACTGCGGCTTCGTTTGTGGCCTGGGGCTTGGTTTTCCCCGTGGCAACGTTTCTGTCCTATCACGTGACCATGCCGCCAGGTTGGGTCTGGGACCTTCCCAAGTATCTGGTGGCGTTTGGCATGATTCTTACGCTGTTTGAGAACCAGACGGAAGTTGCTACTAAGGCCGCCGGCCAATACCGAGCCTTGTTTGAAGGCAACATGGCGGCAGTTTACGTCGCGACTTTTGAAGGCATACTGCTGAACTGCAACACGGCGTTCCTCAAGATGTATGGCTTTGATTCGAAAGACCAGGCGCTGGCCACGCCGACTCCCGCACTGTACGCGGACTCTTCTCACCGGGACGCATTCCTGGAAGCTATGGAAAAAGAAGGGCAGCTGCTCGACCACGAATACATGAAGCGTAAGAGAGACGGGACGGTTTTCTGGACCCTGGAACGCGCTACCATCGTGAACGGGCCGGACGGAACCCGTGTGATCGAGGGGACGGCCATCGACATCACAGAACGCAAGCGGGCGGAGATCGAACTGAAGCAGTCCGAAGAACGGTTTGCCACTATCTTCCGCGAAAGCCCACTTGGCTGTGGCATCCTCTCGTTGGAGGGCGTTTTCCTGAACGTGAATGAAACCATGCTGCGTGTCCTGGCCCGGCCCGCCGAAAAAGTGATCGGCAAGACCGGGTTGCAGCTTGGTTTGTGGAAGTCCCAGCAGCAGCGCGATCAGTTCTACCAGAGATTGCAGGCTGAAGGCTCGATACAAAACCTGGAAGTCGATTTCAAGGACGCCGCCGGGCGCCGCCATGTGGGCCTGTACTGTGCGAACCTGGTCCGCATCGCCGACAAGCAATGCATCTTCGGCATGATGCTCGACCAGACAGAGAAACGGGAACTCGAGGCCAGGTTCCTGCAGTCCCAAAAGATGGAAGCCTTGGGGCGCCTGGCTGGCGGCGTGGCCCATGACTTCAACAATCTTCTGGGCGTGATTGGCGGCTACGCGGAGCTCTTGGAAGCCAAGCTGGGTAACAATGAAAACTACCGCCGCTATTGCACCAAGATCATCGACACCACGCAGCGCGCCAGCGGGCTCACCCGGCAGTTGCTGACCTTCAGCCGCAAGGAAGTCACCCGGCCCACGCCTCTGCAGCCCGATCAGGCCTTCCGCGAACTGGCCAGCATTCTGCCCCGGCTGATCGGAGAAGATATCGAACTATCGGTGCATTTGTCATCCAGCGGAACGGTGATCATGGACAAGACGCACTTCGAGCAGGTCATCTTCAATATCGTGATCAACTCGCGCGACGCCATGCCCAACGGCGGCCAGTTGTTTATCGAGACGGAGGACATCTTTCGCCCGTCGCTGCTATCCTCGGGCAGCATCACGATCAGCCAATACGTGGCCATACGCATCCGCGATAACGGCACCGGCATGGACGAGGAAACGCGTCTCCACGCTTTCGAACCTTTTTATACCACCAAAGAGCTAGGACGAGGCACCGGCTTGGGCCTGGCCACAGTGTACGGAATCGTGCAGCAATGCATGGGCGAGATCACCATCGATTCGCAGCCGGGCAAAGGCACCCAGATCAACATTTTTCTGCCCGCGATTGGCGACATCGACGCCGGCGAAAAAGACAGCTCCAGCGACGATATCAAAAAAGGCGCGGGCAACATCCTGCTGGTGGAGGATGAAGTGGAGTTGCGCAGCGCCAACGCCGAGTTTTTGACTTCGATCGGCTACTCCGTCATCTGCGCCAGCAGCGGACCTGAGGCCCTGAAGCTGGCCCGCGAAGCCGGCTCCATCGACCTGGTCATCAGCGACGTGGTCATGCCCAAGATGAATGGCCGCGAGTTTGCCGACTGCCTGTTACGCGTCCGTCCCAATACCAAGCTGCTCTTCGTCTCCGGATACGCCGACGATATTGTCCTGCACACCGGTCTTTCCACCCAGGCCATGCCTTTCCTGCAAAAGCCATTCTCGTTGAAGCAGCTTGGAAGCAAGGTCAGCGAGCTGTTGTCCGTGCACAACGGCAACTAAAGATTCCAGAGTTCCGGCCACGAGCGGAAGAGCGTCGCTGCGTCCCAGTGACCGCTGGAAGAGCGGCCCTTTAGGGCCGCGAAGAGGGTTGTCTTTTATCCGGGTTTAGCCCTGGTCCAGAGAACGCCGCTCGGCTAGGATACGTTGGCCGTCAGTTGCGCGTCTTCAACCACGTCCGGCTTGATTCGTAGCGGCAGCCATCCGCGAACGATCATGTAAAGGATGGGAATAATAAAAAGGTTGAGGAAAGTGGAGACGATCATCCCGCCGAAGACGGTCGTGCCCACGGAATGTCTTCCGGCGGAGCCGGCGCCGGTGGCGAATACCAGCGGCAACACGCCGAGGATGAATGCGATCGAGGTCATCAGGATCGGCCGCAAGCGCAGCCGCGCCGCCTGGATTGCCGATTCCACCAGGCCGAGCCCCTTGTGCTGGAGCTGTTCGGCAAACTCCACAATCAGGATGGCATTTTTGCTGGCCAGCCCGATCAACATCACCAGGCCGATCTGGCAATAGACGTCATTCTGCAGGCCGTTACCAAAAAAGCGCATGTAAACAGGCGAGGCCGCGTACACTGCCCCGAGCGCGCCCAGCATCGCCATGGGCACGGCTAGCAGGATGATGAAGGGCAGCACAAAGCTCTCATACTGCGCCGAAAGAGTGAGATACACCACCAATAGGCCCAGTCCGAACAGCAGGAGAGACTGTTGGCCGGACTGGATTTCTTCCAGCGAGATTCCCGTCCACTCAAACTGGTAGCCGGCGGGCAATGCTTGCCTGGCCACGTCCTCCATCGCCTGGATGGCCTGGCCGGAACTGTAACCGGGGGTGGCGCTGCCGTCGATCTCCGCGCTACGAAAGAGGTTGTAGTGGTTGATGATGCTGGCGTTGGTCCCTTCCTTCACGGTGACCAGGTTGTCCAGCGAGATCATGTGCCCATCGTCGGAGCGCACGTAGAACTGGCGCAGATCGCGCGGCTTGGAGCGGAAAGGCAGGTCGGCCTGCACCAGCACCCGATACGCGCGGTTGTTGAAGTCGAAATCGTTGACGTACTCGGACCCCATATAGATGGAGAGCGCCGAGGTGATCTGCGAAAACGGAACATTCAAGCTCTTGGCTTTTTCGCGGTCGATTTCCACCACGAACTGCGGATCGCGAGCGGTGAACGTACTGAACAGACCGGTGAGCTCCTTGCGCTGGCTGGCCTTGGCCAGGAACTGATGCAGCTGGGTTTCCAGTTCGTCCAGAGTGCCGCCGCCGCTTTGCTGCAGCTCAAAGGCAAAGCCGCCGAAGTTGCCAAGTCCGAAGATTGCCGGAGGGGCAAAAGGAATGACTGCGGCTTCAGGAATGCTCATGAGAGGCCCACGCAGGTTGTTGACTACGGCCGCGACGCTGTGCTCGGCGCCCTGGCGCTGGCTGATGTCCTTGAGGCTGGCGAAGATAATGCCCTGATTGGACGCGCTGCCGGCAAAGCTGAAGCCGGGCACGGAAAACATGCCTTCCACGTCCTTATTGGCGCTCAGAATTGTGGCGGCTTTATCCAGCGCCTGGGTCGTGTATTGGAGAGAGGCCCCCGGCGGCGCCTGGACCAGCACAAAAAAGTACCCTTGATCTTCAGCCGGCACGAAACTGGAGGGCACAGTGCGCAGCAGAATATAGGTGCCCGACAGCCCGATCGCGAACACTGCAATGACGGCCGGTTTCCAGCGCGTGAGCCGGTGCAACAGGACTTCGTAGCCCGCGGTGATGCGACGGATCGCGGTGTTGATGCCGGCGAAGAACGGATTGAAATGGCCTTCTCGCGGCCGCAGCAGCAGCGCTGCCAGCGCCGGAGAGAGCGTAAGAGCGTTGAACGCCGAAATCGCGATCGAGAAGGCGATGGTCAGGGCGAACTGCTTGTACAGCAGCCCGGTGGTGCCGGGAAATAGTGACACCGGCACAAACACCGCGATCAGCACCAGCGAGGTCGCAACCACCGCGCCGGTAACTTCCTTCATGCCGGTCCGCGTGGCCGCGCGTGGATCGAGCATGCCTTCTTCTAAGTGGCGTTCCACGTTTTCGATCACCACAATGGCGTCGTCCACCACCAGCCCCGTGGCCAGCGTGATCCCGAACAGCGTCAGCGTGTTGATGGAGAAGCCTAGCAGCTTGGCAAAGATAAACGTCCCCACGAGAGAGACCGGGATGGTGATGGCTGGAATCAGCGTGCTCCGCCAGCCCTGCAAAAACAAAAAAATCACCAGGATGACGATGATGATGGCCTCGGCCAGGGTCTTGAGCACTTCGGCAATCGATTGGCCCACGGCCCGCGTGGTATCGAAGGCCACGGCGTACTTCAATCCCGGCGGAAAGCGTTGGGAAAGGCGTTGCAGTTCGATATTGGTGTCGCGGAATACATCCAATGCGTTGGCGTTCGAAAGCTGTTGCACGGCGAGTCCCATGGCGTCCACGCCGTTGTAGCGGAGTTGTCCGCCATAGCTTTCCGCGCCCAGTTCGGCCCGGCCCACGTCGCGCAACTCCACCAGGGAGCCGCCGGGCGTACGCTTGATCACGATGCGGTCAAACTCCTGGGGATCAGTCAAGCGTCCCGCGGCGCGCACGCTGATCTGGTAGTCGAGGCCGGCCGGAGCCGGCGGCTGGCCCACGGCGCCTGCCGCCACCTGCACGTTCTGCTCGCGAAGGGCGTTGACCACGTCAACGGCGGTCAGATTGCGGGCTGCCAGCCGTACCGGATCCAGCCACAGCCGCATCGAGTACTTGCGCTCGCCAAAAATCACCACGTTGCCCACGCCCTTCACGCGTTTCAGGGCGTCGCGCACGTACACGTCGAGATAGTTGCTGATGAAGAGATTGTCGTACTGGTTATGATCGGAATAGAAACCGAAGGCCACCACAAACGAACCGGAGTTCTTGGTGATGCCCACGCCGGTAGTCTGCACTTCCACCGGCAGGCGTCCCAGCGTGGTGGTGGCGCGGTTCTGAACGTCCACGGCGGCGATATCGAGGTTGCGGTTCAGGTCGAACACGACGTTGATCGCGCTGGTGCCGTCATTGCCGCTGGTGGCGCTCATGTAGCGCATGCCCTCGGTCCCATTGATGGCCTGCTCCAGCAGCGTGGTGACGCTGGTTTCAACGGCTTGTGCGTTGGCGCCGTTGTAATTCGAAGTGACGGTGACCGTCGGCGGCGTGAGATCGGGATACTGCGCGATGGGCAGCGTGGGGATGGCGACCGCTCCGGCAAGAACGATCAGCAGCGAACATACCGTAGCAAAAACCGGCCGGCGAATAAAAAAATTGACCATGGACGTGAACCAAGTTCTCGCAAATCAGGGCGCTTTTTTCTGCAATCCCGAAGCCGCTCAACAATCCCGTTGGTGGTTGACTGTTCCTGCGCTGAGCGGCTGAGGGAACCCTATCACCGGAATCGCCCTTGCGGAAAACCAGCGATTGTCGTGGCCTCGAAGATCCTTCCAGCTATAGGGATCCCTTGCTGACGCTCGGGATTTCAGAAAGAAGCTGACTGCCAAGTACCAATTGCTAACTGCTAATTGCTATTTGCTGCTACCGGCATACCATCCGCCAGCATCTGCACTCCGCTGACAATGAGTCTGTCTCCTGGCTTGATGCCGTCCAGCACCACGTAATCGTTACCCACCACGTCGCCCACCTGGATCAGCTTCTGCCGGGCGACAGCCTGCTGTCCCTGGCCTTCCGCCACAAACGCGAAAATCTTGCCGCTCAAGCGGGAGACGGCGGTCACGGGAATCATCGGCCGCTTCTGCTCGGACCACACCACGCGCGAGTGCACCTGTTGTGCGTTGCGAAACTTCATCCCGGGATTGGGGACGGCGGTTTTCACAAGGAGCATTTGCGAGTCGGTGTCCACGCGGGGCGAGATGAAGGTGATGCGCGTCCGCGCCGCCACATTGCCTGCGTCGTCCAGGATGTCCACGGGCATGCCCATGCGCACCGCCGAGGATTTTTCCGCCGGTAAATAGATATAGGCTTCGAGCTCTGCGCCGTAGTCCACGGTGGTGAGCATGGTTTGGTTGGTCACATGATCGCCCACGCGAACCGGAATATCTCCCACTGTGCCGGCAGTCGGCGCGCGAACGGTGTAATAGCGAAGCTGCACGCGCTGCTCGCGGATGGAGGCATCCAGAGCCTCTACGTCGGCTTTAGAAGAATTGTAGGCGGCCTGGGCTGTGTCGAGATCAGCCTTGGCGATCACGCCGGCAGCGTAAAGCTTGGTCTTTCGGTCCAGATCAATCCGGTTCTGCTCCATCACGGCCACCTTGGACTTGTACGCCCCTTCCTGGTTGTTGACCGTGGCCTGCTGCTTGAGGGGATCGATCTCTAGAATCGGCGTGCCGGCTTCCACGCGCTGCCCAGAGCTGACGAAGATCTTGGTCACGTCTCCCTCCACCTGGGGCTGAAGAGCGGCCGCGTTTCTGGATTTGAGCGTAGCCAGATAGTCGGTGGATTGGGGCGCCAGTTGCTCCTGCACCGTGATGACCTTCACCGGGAAAGCTTGCGGACCGGATGGGTTGCCGGCGCTGGCTTCTTTGCCGCATCCGACGCCCAAGGCGACGATTGCGATGAAAGCGGCGCTGAATGCATTTCGGAACGTGGAGGAAACAGTCATTTCCGTGGCAACCAACATTGGATTCGCACCGCCGGGCCGCTGATTCAAATTAGACGCTGGCGCCGGGCGTTTCGTCGCCGGACAAGGCGAATAATATACGAAACAACCTCAAGGGTCAAAACCATACCGCGGATCAACGCGGATGAACGCTGACTGTAGCTGCCGGATAGTACGATTCTCGAATCTCACCGCTGATAACACTGATGGGAAATATCCGATCAGTGCGATCAGCGTCATCAGCGGCAAGGTTTTCTCTAACCCTAATATCCCTCCAGGGTGGCGGCGGCGCGGTTGAGAGCGTCGGTCAGGGCCTGGAGCTGTTCGGTGGCGAGTTGAACATTTTTGGCGTCAATCGCCTCGTTGACGCCGGGAATCACCACGGCGGCGTAGCCGGTGTATTGGCCGGGCGCGTAAATGGAGTGCCGGAACCACGGACGGTTGGGCAGGCCCTTTTCGAGAAGCAGAGCGCGTTCAGCGGTAATCAAAGTCTGGTTGAGCCGGGCCACAGCCTCTTCCGATGGCGGATTCTTCTGTGCCGCAAGCACCTTGGCGCCGGCATCAGTGAAGCGGGTAGCGGCTTGGGTGGCTTTCTTGAAGTCGGGCGCGTTCGCCCCGAGAACCTGCGTGGCTCTGTCATGAGCCCGGCCGATGTAAGCGCTGATCTCCTTGCCGTACAGCTCGTAGTCGTAGGGCAGCACGTCCGCCGAGGCCATGTGCAGCGCCTCAATCCCGAACACCTGCGCCATCTGCCGCTCATAAACAAAGGTCGGGTCGCCGAATTTCTTGAACCACGCGAAGTCGTCAAAGGCAGAGTGATACACGCCGTAGGGACCGCTGGAAGTCATGTCGGCGGAGGGAATGCCCAGGTGCTGGATGAAGACGCTGTAGTCCGATCCACTGCCCAGGTCGCCGACGGGGACGTCACTATCGACTCTGGCGTTGGGGCCGCGATTTTGGCTGAAGTCAGGGCCGGGCCGTCGGTCAGCTTGCCTGGCGCGTTCGTCTTTCCACACGCTGTATACGGTGCCACCCTTGGGGCTGGGCACGACTTTGGTTGCGTCGCGAACGAATCCCTTCAAGCTGGGTACGGCGGAGGCGTTGAAGTTCGGTCCATTCACCGCAACATCCAGGTTGAAGTAGGCGACGGCATGATGGAGATCGAGTTCGTGCTCTTCGCCCCACTCGGTACTGCCGATCAGGCCTTCTTCTTCGGCATCCCAACTGCCGAAAACGATAGTACGCTCAGGTTTCCACCCCTGCTTGAGCAAGTCGCCCAGGCCGCGAACGCTCTCCAGCATGGCTGCGGTGCCGCTGTTGGGATCGACCGCTCCGTACAACCAGGCATCGCGATGATTGCCCAGCACCACCCATTCGTCGGGATACTTGGAGCCGGGGATTTTCCCTATCACATTCCAGATCGGCCAGTACTTGTAGTCCTGTTTGATATGAACTTTCACGCGAACCGGGCCCGGACCAACATGATAGGTAAACGGCAGCGCGCCCTGCCACTCGCGCGGCGATTCCGGACCGCCAAGATTCTGGAGAATGGGGAGGGCATCGCCGTAGGAGATGGGCGTGGTGGGAATCTTGGGCATGTCGGCGGCCTGCGCGGGTTGCACCCGTTTGGAATCAGGCAGGGACGGCAAGGAAGCGAAGCCCGGCGTCGTGGGATCACCGGGATACTTGAACATGTACTGGATGGAGCCGCGCTGCACGCCGCTGTCCGGACGCCACGGACCCTTGGGGTAGGCGTCGCCGCGGAAGTAACCGTCGTCCCAGGGATCGGAATAAATGAGGACAGCCGCCGCGCCGTGTTCTTCCGCAACAAAACTCTTTACCCCGCGGAAATTCTCGCCGTAGCGGACGATCACAATCTTGCCGCGAACATCGACTTTCAGTTCTTCGAGTTTCTTGAAGTCCGCGGGGGTGCCGTAGTTGGCGTATACCACGTCGGCTTCAGCGTCGCCGGAAGGCGACGAGCCGTTGAACGCGGGAAGGATGCGAGGGTCGTCCTGAAAAGGATCGCTGGAAACATGCTCGCGCGAAGGGCCGTTCATCTTCACATTGGGCGGCGCAGTCACCGCGACGCTGATCTCCGCGGGTCGGTTCATCCAGACCTTGTATTCGACAATATCCGTTTGCAAGCCCGCCTCTTTGAATTTTTGCGCCACATACTGCGCGGTCTTGTAATCCTCGGGCGATCCGGCCACGTGGGGCGCGGCGGTGAGGATCCGCAGATGCTCCTCGGCGCGGCCGGCATCGGGCACGGCCAGAAACTTCTGGTCCACCTGGTACTGCTTGGCGAAGTCGCGGAAACCAAAAACCTGGGTAGGCGGCGCCGCGCTTTCGGGGCTCTGCTGCGCAAAGACAGTGACCAGGAAGACGAAGACGGGAAGGACGACGATCCAGCGGGCGCGTTTCAAGACTTTTCTCCTATGGAGCCAACGGTGGTAACGAATCATGGAAGCTTACATTATAAGATGGTAGTTGTTCGAATCGATTCGCGAGGATCCGGCTGAATTGGCTGTGAATGGAGAAATGAACCAGGGTGATTCGGGGAGGTCACCGACGCCAGTGCAGGTGCCGGTCAACGACCGGCCGCTGATGGAAGGCAGCCCGGTCCCCGGCGTTGTCAACGGCGCTCCACTCGGCGCGGCAGAAACTTCCGTCATGGAGATCCCGCACGTCGTAAGGGCGCTTCGCCATGTGGACTTCCGCCTGTTCTGGGCCGGCAACTTTCTTTCCAACATCGGGACCTGGATGCAGAACATCGCCCAGGGCTGGCTGGTGCTGCAACTTACGAATTCGGCCTTCTGGCTGGGATTCGTCGGGTTCGCCTCGACCATTCCCATCCTGCTTTTTGCGCTGATCGGCGGAGTGATTGCCGATCACGTCAACAATCGCAAGCTGCTGATCGGCACCCAGACGGCGATGATGATCTCGGCCTTCATCATGGCCGCGCTGGCCTACCCGACAACTCGACACCCGCACGGCGTCATCACGCCGATTGGGATTGCTCTGCTGGCGCTGCTCACCGGCGTTGCCATGTCACTGAACACCCCCAGCTACCAGGCGCTGGTGCCGCAACTGGTGCCGCGCGAGGATTTGACCAACGCCATCGCCCTGAATTCCGCGCAGTTCAACATGTCGCGCGTGCTGGGACCCACGCTGGGCGGCTTTGCCATGGCTTTGCTTGGCGTATCGGGAAACTTCTTTCTCAACGGCTTGAGTTTTCTGGCGGTGATCGTGGCCCTCACCCGCATCCGTTACCCGCAGCGTGACGCTCCGCCGGAAGGGCACCTCTTAGACAAGCTCAAACAGGGATTCGTGTACGTCTTTACCCACGGACACATGGCGCCGCTGGTGGTGCTTACAGGCATTGCCAGCCTGCTGGCCATCCCCTACCTGGTGTTCGTTCCCTATTTCGCGCGCGACGTACTGCACAGCGGCGAGCCGGGCCTGGGCCTGCTCATGGCCTGCTCCGGACTGGGCGCCTTCTGCGGCGCCTTGACCATTGCCTACATGACCCATATCCGCCGCCGCGGGTACTTTGTGGTGCGCGCCGGCGTGGGATTTTATACGGCCATCATCCTGTTTACTTTTTCGCGCAGCTTCTGGCTCTCTGGCTTCTTCCTGATGGTCGCCGGCTACTGCATGGTCATTATGGTGGCCACGGTCAACGCGCTGTTGCAGCACCTGGCCGAAGAATACATGCGTGGCCGGGTGATGAGCATCTACTCTACGGCGTTCCTGGGCCTGCCGCCTATCGGCAGCCTGGTTGCCGGCCTCTTGACGCGTGTGACCACGCCGGCCCACGCCATCGCCGGACTGTCCGTGCTGGGCCTGGCAGGAAGCCTCGCGGTGTTTGCGGGAAGCAAGGATTTGAAGGAATTGGACTGATCGGTTCCGGTAGAGACGTGTCACTGCCACGTCTCTCACATTCCTATTGTTCTGGGCTAGACGTGTCACTGCCGCGTCTCTACGTTAAGGGCGCTTCCTCTTCAGCACCGTCTTGACTGCTTGCACAATGTACGGCGCGGTCAGCCCGTACTTTTCCATCAACTGGTCGGGTGTAGCGGATTCGGCATAGGTGTTGCGGATGCCCACAAACTCCATCGGGACAGGATGGGTGTGCGCCGCAGCGCGGGCCACTTGCGATCCTAACCCGCCATCGAGCAGATGTTCTTCAGCGGTGACGATGGCGCCGCATTCCTCGGCGGCCTGGGCGATGGCGGCCTCGTCCACTGGCTTGAGCGTGTGCATGTCGAGCACGCGCACGTTGATGCCTTCGTCAGAAAGTTGTGCCTGAGCGTACAGCGCGTAACCGACCTCGAGCCCGCAGGCGACGATCGCCGCATCGCGTCCGGTGCCGTGCTGCTTGGCCTTGCCGATTTCGAATTTGTCTTCGGGCCCGTAGATGATCGGCGCTTTGGGACGTCCGGTGCGCATGTACACCGGCCCGGCGTGCTCGGCCATGCGATGCACCAGCGCGCGCGCGCAAAACTCATCAGAAGGACTAAGCACCACAAAGCCGGCCAGCGCCGCCATCAGGGCGTAGTCTTCCACCGCTTGCTGGCTGGGGCCGTCTTCACCGATGGAAATGCCTCCGTGCGAGCCCACAAACTTGGCGTTCACGCCGGGATAGGCGATGCACATGCGCAGCTGGTCGTAACCTTTGTCGCAAAGGAAGACGGCGAAGGAAGACGCAAAGGGCAGCTTGCCGGCCAGCGCCAGTCCGCCGGCGATACCCACCATGTTGGCTTCGGCAATGCCGCAGGTATAAAAGCGGTCAGGAAATTCTTTCTGGAACTTGGCGCTGAAGGTGGATTTGGCCAGATCGGCATCGAGCACCACGACGTTGGGATTGCTCTTGCCCAGCCCAACCAGGGCCTGTCCGTAGGCTTCGCGAGTGGCTACACCCATCTTCAACTCGTATTTGGGTCGGGCGCCGGGGACGATGGTCGTGGTCAAAGTGTCTCCTTTATTATTAGAGCAGTTTCGCCGCGGCTTCCAACTCCGCGACCGCCGCCGCCACCTGGTCCGGCTTGGGGGCCACGCCGTGCCACTCCGGGTTGTTCTCCATGAACGATACGCCCTTGCCCTTGATGGTGTTGGCCACGATGCAGGTAGGCTTGCCGCTTTTGCGAGCGCGCGCTACTTCGAGCGCAGGGATGACCTGCTCAAAGTCGTGGCCGTCGATTTCCATCGTCTCCCAGCCGAAGGCGTCAAGCTTCAGGTGAAGCGGCGCGGGGTCGAGGATGTCTTTGAGAAAGCCGTCAAGCTGCTGGCCGTTGTAATCCACGATCAAGGTCAGGTTCTCGATCTTATGATGAGCGGCGAACATGGCGGCTTCCCAGTTCTGGCCTTCTTGAATCTCGCCATCGCCCACCATGACGAAGGTGTGGTAGTCCTTCTTATCCAGCCGCGCGGCGAGTGCCATGCCGATGCCCACCGAGAGCCCTTGTCCGAGCGAACCGGTGTTGGCTTCCAGCACGTCGAGAAAACGCTTGTCGGGATGCCCCTGCAGCGGCGACCCCAGCTTGCGCAGCGTGGACAGCATGGACCGGTCCATGTAGCCGGCCTCCGCCAGCACCGCGTAAAGCGCGGGACAGCCGTGGCCTTTGGAAAGAATGAAGCGGTCGCGGTCCGGCCATTGCGGGTTGCGCGGATCATGGCGCAAAACACGGAAATAAAGCGCCGCGAGCAGCTCGACCTCCGAGAGCGATCCGCCGGGATGGCCGCTGCCGGCCGCGCCAATCATCTTCACAATCTCCACGCGCATGCGGTTGGCCAGGCGCTTCAGCTCGCCCATGGATTCAATCTTGTAGGCGACAGGTACGGGCACGGTTGTGCTCATCGCTTGGAATGTTCTCCCGCCGCCGCCCGGCGCTTCAGTGGACGCGCGGACAGCGGACCTTTTTGGGGATGGCCCTGGAAACGTTGGGCGGACTGATGTCGCTGGATCACTGGATTGAAAATCCTGTTGGGCGATTGGGAACAACCTCAGTGTAACTGCCGCTTGGGACAGGGTCAACGAGACAAATCGCTTAACCCCTGCAAGGGCTGAAGCCCGGAAATCATAACGCATCTAGGGCACGGCTGAAGCCGATGCCCTGTTACGTGTGGATCGTGGTGAGAGTGTTGAGAAAGCGGACGCTCAGGCCGTGCCCGGCTATGTTTCGCTCTGAGGAGACTCTGGAACTCCTCTAGTACAACCGGAAGTCCACTTCCACTTCGATCTGGACGGGAACCGGATGCCCGTCTTTCCGGCCTGGCTCGAAGCGCCAAGTGCGCACGGCTGCCAGGGCTTTTTCGTCGAGCCCCATACCCAGCGAGCGCACCACGCGAAGGCTTGCGGGGCGGCCATCGGCGCGAACCACCAGCGCCAGAGTCACCAGGCCCTGATATTTTGCGGCGCGGGCTTCGTCGGAATAATCGGGTTCGGGGCTGTAGATGGCGCGCGGCGCACTGACGCCGATACCTGGCAGATAGAAGTCGTTGCCTGTGCCGCCGCCTGATCCGGGCCCGTGTCCGGGACCGGTTCCAGAGCCAACGCCATCGCCGCGTCCGGAGCCGATTCCTCTTACGCCGATGCCGCTTGAAGGCGCCAGGAGACTCGAGAGCGGATCGCCCGTCTGGTTCCTGGGCAGGTTCAGTTCAGGCGGCCCGATGAGCGTGGCTTCCACCGGAAGCTTCGGCGGTTGCTCCTGCAACGTTACTACCGGAGGCGCAATCTGCTCCTGCGCGAAGCGCGGTGCTTCGCCCCGGGAGGCGCCCGGCTTGTCGAGAGCTCCGCCACCGCCACCGCCATGCTTCGGCATGGAGCCGGCCGGAGGAATATAGGGATTGATGATGATCGCGCTGGTAACTCGCGGCACCAATATGCGCGAGGTGCCTTGCACCATCACGAACCCCAGACCAACAAAGAGCACCATGGCGGCGTGCAGCGCGACCGACACCGCAAAGTTCGCACGCCGCACCGGATAAAGGCTGCTGGATTTGCCGGATAATGTCGGGAAGAGATCGAGATCAGGCTGAGGACGTCCGGCGCGGACTCCTGGCGCCGATGCGCTAGAAAGCGCCCGCCCGGACGCTTGCCACTCCAGCTCTACTCTGAGCCTGGTCTTGAAGTCTGTCCTGGGGAGAAATTGCAAATCGGGCACGACTTCCACCAGTTCGGCAATGCCGCTGCGCAGATCCGCGGTGGTGGCGCCAGGGTCGGTTATCAGGCGGTCGATCGCCTGGTCAAGTTCATCGAACATAGAAAAGCTATTCATGATTGCTCCTCACGTTGCTGCGCAGAGTTTCCAGGGCGCGGAATTGGAGTTGCTTGATGGCGCCTTCGCTTCGCCCCAGTTCGTGCGCAATCTCGCGCGTATTTTTCTGGTCCACAAACCGACGCAGGATAACCAGGCGCTGGTCTGACGGCAGCCGGTCCACCAGCTGATACAACATGGCGCGGTTTTCCGCCTCCGGCTGAGTGCTGATGTCAACTTCGGCGAGATCGTCCCCCGAAACTGCACCGTTTCGTGCGGCGCGCTGCCACCGGTCGGCCAGGGTGTTGGTGGCGATCCGCAACAGCCATGCCGCGAACGGCGCTCCGCGCCATTGAAAGCGCCCCAGGCTGCGCAAAGCTTCATGGAAGACCTCAGCGGTCACGTCCTCAGCTTCATCGCGATCGCGTACCCGCCGCGCCACGAACGCGTATACGCGATGGAAGTTCTTTTCGTAGAGCTCGGCAAAACGGCTTGGGTCCTGTTGCGCCGCTTCAACCAGCAACCGCTCATCGGCAAGATTGCAAACAACGCTCAACTTGAGCCCCCTGGGGAACCAATGTCTTCTTCTACATAGCTAATCTGTCGAGCCGGCGGGAAAGTTACGCGGCGCTCGGTGACAATCCGCGGCCAAACGAAGTTTTCAATCTTGCCGGGCCGCACGCGCTGGCTTATGATTCCCGGCATGATCAGATCGGCGATGTTCCTGATTCTTGCGGCTTTGGCCGCTTCCGCCCAGAACGCTCCGGCCGTTTCTTTTGAGAACGCTTCGCTTAAGGACCAGGTGGAGTCGGTGTTTCCCGACGCCAAAGCCCTGTATCTGGACCTGCACCAGCACCCCGAGCTTTCGTCGCATGAGACGCGCACCGCGGCCCTGCTGGCGGGCAAGCTGCGCGCTTTGGGCTACGAAGTCACGGAAAACCTGGGCGGCGCGGGGATCGTGGCGGTCATGAAGAATGGTCCGGGGCCGGTGGTCATGCTGCGCACGGAACTCGACGCGCTGCCCGTGGAAGAGCAGACCGGCCTGCCTTATGCGAGCAAAGTCCGCGCCAAGGATGACAGCGGACGCGACGTTCCCGTGATGCATGCCTGCGGCCATGACGTACACATGGCTACGCTCTACGGGACCGCCACCATCATGGCAAAGAGCAAAGACACTTGGCACGGAACGCTCATGCTGGTTGGCCAGCCGGCGGAAGAGACCATCACCGGCGCTCAGAAGATGGTTGCAGAGGGCCTGTTTACCAAGTTTCCGAAGCCGGACATCGGCGTGGCCATGCATGACGAAAACGGCATCGCCGTGGGCCAGGTCGGCATCACTCCCGGCTTCTCGAAGGCCGCGGCCGATTCGCTGAGAATCACCGTATACGGAAAAGGCGGCCACGGCGCCCGGCCGGAATCGACCATCGATCCGGTTCTGATCGCCGCCAGCATCGCCGTGCGCTTGCAGTCCATCATCGCGCGAGAAATCCATCCCGGTGACGCCGCGGTCATCACCGTCGGATACATTCAGGCCGGGACCAAAAACAACATCATCCCGGACACGGCGCAGATGGGCCTGACGGTCCGCTCGTATAAGCCTGAAGTCCGCCAGCATCTGCTCGCTGCTATCGAGCGCGTGGCCAAAGCCGAGGCCGAGGCCGGTGGCGCGGACAAAATGCCGCTGGTCGAAAAATACGAGTCAACTTCAGCGGTGTACAACGATCCGGTGCTCACGCAGCACCTGGCCGGCGTGTTGGAATCGGTCGTCGGGAAGGGCAACGTGGTGAAAGAAGATCCGCTGATGACCTCAGAGGATTACTCGGTCTTCATCGAGCAGGGAGTCCCCTCGTTCTACTTCACCCTGGGCGTGGCCGATCCGCAGAAGCTCGCTGCGGCCCATGCCAGCCACAAGGAATTGCCGTCGAACCACTCGCCGCTGTTCGCGCCTGTGGTGGATCCGGCCTTGCACACCGGCATCACCGCCGAGGTAAGTATCCTGCGCGATCTGCTGAAAGGCAGCCCCGCGGACGTGAGAAAGTTTACCGAGGCGAAGGCGGGGAATTAGGGAACCAGCCTTTCGCCGTTAGCACTTAGCCGTTAGGTCGCGCTGACAACGTTCCACTAAAGGCTAAGGGCCAAAGGCTAAGGGCTGTTTTATCTCACCCACACCTTAGGCTCCACGGACATTCCCGGCCGCAAGCGATGATCGGAGTTCTCGCCTGGCTCGAGCACGATGCGTACCGGCGCACGCTGCACCACTTTGACATAGTTGCCGGTAGCATTTTCCGGCGGCAGCAGGCTAAAGCGCGAGCCGGTGGCGCCGGGCAGCGAATCCACGTGGCCGCGGTACTGGTGGCCGGAAGCATCGGCGTTGAAGGTCACGGCCTGTCCCGGCTTCATCTTCCGCAGCTGCGTCTCTTTGAAGTTGGCGGTGATCCAGATGTCATCCAAAGGAATGATGGTGAGCAACTGCTGTCCCGGTTGAACGCGCTGGCCAGCTTCCACGTTTTTGCGTCCGATGATGCCGCTTACCGGCGCGACCAGCCGGGTGTAATTCAGGTTGAGTTGCGCGATGGTGAGTTGGGCTTTGGCGCGATCCGCGTCGGAAACAGCCGCTGCCGCTTTTGCCCGCGACGACGCCACCTGCTGCGGCGCCGACGCCGCCGCCAGGAGGTCGGCCTTACGCTGCGCCAGCCTGCTCTGGGCCTGCCCGACACGCTGCTCGGCCGCCACAATATCAGCCCGCGCCGCAGTCACTCCTTCGCGATCGGTGGCAGCTTCAGTGGCTACGCGGTCGTATTCCGATTGCGAGATCTCGTGTTTGGCTAACAGCCGTGCATAGCGTTGCTCATCGGCGTCAGCGCGCTTGAAGTTGGCTTCTGCTTGGGCGAGCCGCGCCTGGGCGGATTCGAGAGAGGCTTTTTCTGAAGCCACCGAGTCAACGGCCTCACCGACGGCGGCATGCGCCAGATCCAGACGCCCCGTGCTGCCCGAAGAGACCACGGTAATATCGCTCGCGGCCGCCGAGGCGCCAGCCTTCAGACGGTCATAGTCGGCCTGGGCGCGGGCGAGTTCTGCTTGAAAATCCGCGGGATCGATTTCGGCCAGCACGGTGCCGGCCTCGACAAAATGATTGTCTTCAACCTCCGGATTCACGCGGATGATGGTCCCGCTGATGCGAGCGCTGATCGGGTGCAAGTGGCCGTCTACTTGAGCATCGTCGGTTGACTCATACGACGCAAGATAGAGCGACAACGCCGTCCCAAGCGCCAGAAGAACCGCAACGCCCACGGCCAATGCCGCCTTCCGATGCTGCTTCAGTTTGCTGAGCAGCGATCGCTGGCCTTGCTCCGGGGCCTCCTCTGAAACTTCGGGCTCCCGGGCGGGCGCCGACGCAAGACCGGCAAGATCGGCGCCAGCGGAGAGAGCGTCTTCGTGACGAACGTCATCTTTGTGGGCCGTGGTCTGGCCTCCATTGGTTGAGATGAGTTCCGGTTTCGGCAGCTGAGTCTGACTGGCCATTTTACTTACCCCCTAAGTACAGGTTCACGTCTTTTTGTGCCAGCCCCATCGCCCGCAGCAGAGTCAGTTTGGCCAGGTTGTGGGCGAATAGGCTGGAGATATAGTTCTCGCTGGCGGCAGCCACGTCCTGCTGCGCCTGCACCACTTCAAGATTGTTGGTCACGCCGTTGGCGAAGCGGTCGCGCGCCTGTTCCAGAGTCTGCTGCGCCAGCCGCGTGTTCTTTTCCGCCACGTGCACCGCGCTCTCCGCGGCTTCGAGATCGGTGAAGGCGTGGCGGACTTCAAAATCCACCCGCCCCATCAGGTCCGCATACTCGGACTGCTTGCGGTCAAGCTGGGCGGACGCATCCTGAATGTCTGCGCGGATTCGTCCGCCGGTAAACAGCGGCAGGGAGACGGTTGCGGACATCGCATAGGTCGCCGTGGAATTGGTCAGCGTGGTTCCAAGGCTGCCGTAGTATCCGTTGATACTCAGCCCGGGAACGCGCTCCATCTGCGCCGCGCGTTTGCTCAGCCGCGACGATTCGGCCGCCGAGCGCGCGCTCTTTACGTCGGCCCGATTTTGCTGCGCTTGGAGCAGGGACTCATTCAGGTCTCCGCCCGTCCACGCCTGGTAGGGAAGATTGGTGGTGGTTGAGAGCCGCTGCCCGCTGGGCAGACCGATGATGCGGGCCAGCGAGAGCTTGTCGTCTTCCAGATTGGCTTTCGCCACGGTCAGGCGCTGCTCGCTGGTTTGGCGCTGCACCGCGGCCCGCAGACCCTCGATCTCCGCGGCCAGTCCGGCACGTACCCGGTTGGCCGCCTGCTCCTCGAGTTCGCGCGCGACTTCGAGTTCGGCTTTGGCCGTCTCCACGCGCGCCGCGCTTGCCTGGACTTGAAGGTAGGCTGTCCCGGCCGCCAGCACTACCACGTTTCCCGCATCTTCCAGCGAGAACTGCTGGGCCGACACCGACTGTCCCGACGCGCGGTAGAGGTACATTGCGCTCATGTTCAAACCCGAATCGGAAAATGCAACGTAACCTTCCTGATAGCTGAACTGCCCGGTCGAGATTGGGAATCCCGGGGCCTTGATCCCGATGGCGACGGTGCTCAGTTGATCCAGGTTCTGGCGCAGCAGGGCGGAGACGCTCGGGACCATGGCGGCAAGCGATCGCAACCTTAATGCTTGCGACTGATGCAACGAAGCCTGGTTTTCAATGACGCCCAGATTGAAGCGCAGTCCGCGGGCGATGGCGTCGGCGAGCGAAAGTTGCAGCAGTTCGGTGGTGGGCTGGCCCGTAGGCACACTGCCTAGGAACGGATTCTGCTGCTGTCCGGCCAGCGCACTCGGGTTGGTGCTGTTGGCCGCGGGATTGATGGTACGCGGCGTGGAAATGCTGCCCAGCTCCAGGGACGCCGGTGACGGCTGTTGAGCTACTGCCAGCGAAGCCGTCGTCATGGTCATCGTCATCCCTAAGGCCATTATCAAAAATGCTCGGATTTTTTTCATGCCTAATGTCGCCGGCGACTCTCAATGCGCCGCCGGCCCTCCTCCCGAACGAAACGGTTTGCTGGCCAGTCCCAGCAACAAGCTGGCGAAGCCGACCCAACCCAACACATGAAAGCAATCAAGGAACCCCATCATGGCCGCCTGCTGGTCGGCCATGCGCGAAAGAACTCCGTAGGCTTGTTGCGCCGCGTCGGCGGTGCTTCCGCCCGCGACGATCAAGCGTTGCGTCACCGCATCCAAGGTCTGGCGGAACACCGGGTTTTCCGGAGTCAGGTGCTGCACCAGGACGCTATGGTGGAACTGCGTGCGCCGCTCCAGCAAAGTGGTCACAAAGGCCACGCCAAAACTTCCGCCCAGGTTGCGAAACAAATTGGTGATGCTTGAGGCCTTGTTGTTTTTGTTGAGCGGGATATAGGAGTAGGCGAGAGTGCTAACCGGTACAAACAAGAAACCCAGACCCAGGCCTTGCAGAGCGCGGGCCAGGGCGTAGCTGCGGTAGTCGGTGCCGAGGTCGAACGACGCAAAGTGCCACATGGCCGCTCCGATAATCAGCGAGCCGAGCATGATCATCTTTTTGGCGCCGACTTTCGGCAGCAGGCGCACCACCACCGGCGCCATGACCACAATCACCAGCGCTCCCGGGCCCAGTACCAGACCTGCGTCCGTGGCCGTATATCCAAAGAGCGATTGCAACATTTGTGGGATCAGAACCGTGCTTCCGAAGAGAACGAATCCAAAGCCGAAGTAGAGCATGTTGGCAAGAGCGAAGTTGCGGTCCTTGAAAAGCTTGATTTCGACCACCGCGTCTTGATGTCGCCACTCGTAGATGGCGGACGCCAACAGCGAAGCCAGGGCCATGCTGAGAAATATCACGATGAAACGGCTCTCCAGCCAGTCTTCGCGCTGGCCCTTATCGAGCACGATCTCCAGCGACCCGAAGCCCACCGCGATCAGCAGAATGCCGATGTAGTCGATGGTCAGCCGGCCGCTACGCCGCGCGGCCTTTACCTCTTCCACAAACTGCGGCGGATCGGAAACCTGCTGGCTGGTCAGCACCAGGCTGAGCAGCCCGATGGGAATGTTCATAAAGAAAATCCAGCGCCAGGAGAGGTGGTCGGTGATCCAGCCGCCCAGAGGCGGCCCGATCGCCGGCGCGGTGACGATGGCCATGCTATACAAGGCGAATGCAGCGGCGCGCCTGGCTCCGGGAAATGTGTCCACCAGAATTGCCTGCTCCACCGGGGCCAGCCCGCCGCCACCCACGCCTTGCAGGATGCGGAAGAAGATCAACAGGCCCAGGCTGGGAGCGATGCCGCACAGGAAACTGCTGGCGACGAACAACGCCACGCAGGTCATGTAGTAGTTCTTGCGTCCGAACACGCGACTCAGCCAGGCGCTCAAGGGCAGTACCACAGCGTTGGCCACCAGGTAGCTGGTGAGCACCCAGGTGCTTTCGTCGTAACTCACGGCCAGTCCGCCGGCGATGTGGGGAAGAGAGACGTTGGCAATGCTGGTGTCCAGCAGCTCCATGAAGGTTGCCAGAGTCACAGTGATGGCGACGAACCAGGGATTGACCGCGGGCCGCGTGGCGATTTGAACTCCCGCCGGATTCTGCGGCCCTGCGAGGGCTTGGGTGGCCATACAGCCAGCTTCCTTGTGTACGCCGTAAACTCAGGCAGCAGCTACAAGATGCGTACAACGTACGCAACGACGCAAAAATATAAAACTATTCGAATTGCCGGGTGACCGCGGCGATGACCTCTTGCTTCATCCGCTCCGGCTCTTTCCAGGGATAACACCCGCCGGTGGTGATGAGCTGCGCGGCCAGGCCGTGGATGGCCACGCGGATCACCTGGGCCGCCATTTCCACGTCAATGTCCAGGCCTTTCTCCTCGGCGCAATCGCGCACTCCCGCTCGCAGCCGGTCCATCACCGGCCGCCCGATGGCAACTTTCCGCTGCCCCACCGGCCCCGGCGGCATCATCGTCATAAAGGTGACCTTGTAATGGTTGGGATGGCGCAGGTGAAATTCCAACACAGCATTGATGCAACGCCGCAGTTGCTCCAGCCGCGTGCCCGGCTTCTCGCGCTCCTTCTCGAGCAGCCGAGCCATTCGGGCGAAGGTCTCCTCGCAAATCGAGAGCAGAAGTTCTTCCTTGTTCTCGTAATGGCGATAAATGGCCATGGGAGAGCAGCCAACCTCCGCCCCGATGCGCCGCATGGAGATGCTCTCGTAGCCTTCACGGGCAAAGAGTTCGCGCGCCGTATCGCGAATCTGGTCGCGCAGCGATGCCGTACGGCCGTGGATCCTGGGCCGCCGGCGTGGCGTGGTCCCGCGTTTGTGGACGATGGACATCCCTTCCCCTATAAGAGATGTTTACGCTGTACACATCACGGAGTCAAGTGCGAGGGCCACCCGACTCCCCAAACTGGCTCTCCTGCGCTTCTCTGCCGTCGCTCCAGTAGTTACGCTGCTGGATGCTCCAGAATCTCAGCCAAACCACGCAGCCGTGTCGAATCGGCGGGGCTTTTCGCCGAGCCGGCGTCTTTTTCCAATGAGGGCGCCATACCCTTCAACTTCTCCAGCGTACCCTTGTTCAAGTGCGAATTCTCCGCGCTTTGAATGGCCTGTCGCAGAGCTGCGATTTTGTCTGCAGGCAGGGCTTGTGACCGGGACAACTGGTCCACGTATGCTTTCGCGACCACCAATTTTGCCGGCCACTCGATTTTTTGCTGGTTCTGCACATTCAGTTCATTGACCCGGACGGTCTTCGCCGCGTCGATTTCGTTCTGTGTCAAAAACTGGGTTGGCGTCAGTTCAAACACGTCCAGGCCCCGCGCAATCTCGGAACCGTAAATGTAGCCGTTGTACCAATACGCCGACCAGTCGCCGCCCAGCACCAGCACCTTCGGATCAATCGGCCCGCGATCAAAGTAGGCAATTTCAAATGGATGCGCCGCGTCAGTAAAGTCCACAATGGAGATGCCACCCTGGTACCAGGCCTGCACTTCGATATCTCTGCCCGGAACAGGAATCAGCGAGCCGTTGTGGGCCACGCAGTTCTCCGAGTCGCCTTGCGCAGCCGGCATCTTGTAATAGCTCTGGAAAGTCAGTTTGTCGTCCTTCAGGCCGAAGATGGCGTCCGCACCCCACTTGTTGGGGTCGTTGGGACGGCACCGCGCCCCCAAGCCGCCGCCCCACTCGTCGGTAAAAACGACTTTGGTCCCATCGTTCGAGAACGAAGCCGAATG
Organism: uncultured Acidobacteriaceae bacterium; assembly: GCA_964521445.1. GTDB lineage: Bacteria > Acidobacteriota > Terriglobia > Terriglobales > Acidobacteriaceae > Angelobacter. The sequence goes on along the minus strand of CAZFRV010000167.1, from coordinate 9,889 downwards.
CCAGTACGAATAGTTGGGATCGTTCACCGCGTCCACACGTTTGGGATGCACAGGGTCCTTGATGTCGAGCAAGATCCCGTTTCCAGAACAGGCGCCCGCCGCCAAGCCGATCGCCGAATACACCGTGATGTCGTGGCATTGGTTCGTGTCCGCCGGCTTCTCCAAGCCTGACTTGCCATGGGTTCCGCCGTTATTCAGGCCGTTGATCGCTCCCGTCCGGGGATCGATGAATACCCGGGGGCTCGACACCACTTTCGCGTCCTGCGGCGCAGCCACCGGAACCTGGATCACTTCGATACGAAACAGTGCTGTATTCGGGTCTTTGTCCGGTTTTTCCCCTGAGCATCCAGCCAGTTCTTCCGGCTGGCGCACAAACGACGTGCCCGACACGTAGATATACACGTTGTCTTTGTCCTTAGGATCGACAACCAGAGTATGCGTGTGTGATCCGCGGCACGTCTGCACCGCCGCGACCTGCTTCGGATTCCGGATGTCGGAAATGTCGAAGATTCTCACGCCGCGGAAACGGTCCTTTTGAGCCGCGGGCGGGCGACGTCTGTTTTGTTTTTCCTCACCGGCGGGCGGGGGCGGCTCCGGCGGAAAGCCCTGGGCGCCGCAATCCAGGCGTCCATTCGGCATCTCCACCGACATGAACAGCAGGTTTTTATACACTGACACATCACCCTGTCCGCCCGGGCACACCAGCGAAGTCAGCAACCTGGTATTCGCCGGATTGGAAATGTCAAAAATATTCACGCCATAAAAGTTCCCCTGAAACAAGTGGTTGCCCTGGAAGGCAAAATCCGAGTTCGCGAAGGCAAGCTGCGCGATTACCAGGTGCAGCGGCTTGGGCATCTTCGAGGTATTACTCATGCCAAGTTGACCCAGCGTCTTCTGCACCTTTGGGTCATCAGGATCGGCGGTCCCAAGTTGAAATGCATCAGGCTTTTTGACAAGCACAAGGTGCTTCATGCCCATCGCGGCTTCACCCGCGTCATACAGGCCCGCGGACAGCTTGGCGCGCGGATCGTTTACATCCGACCCCGTCATGCCCGGCGGTAGGGCAGGAGCAGCTTCGGGAGCAAAGGGGTTCCGTTCCTCCTCAGGCTCTTGTGCGGCTGGGGTGGGCGAAGGCGTGGGCGCCTGGGCGTGCAGCCGGCTCACACCGGAAAATAAAACGATCGCGGCGACGGCTATGAGAAAAGTAACACTGGGCACTCGCTTCATTGTTTCTCCTCGGAAACCTTATTCTCCAACATAGTCTGCATGATCCTGATCTCGGCTCGCTGACCACTGTCCACGTCTGTCGCGAAGTTGAACAGTTCGGCATCCTGGCCCGCGCCTGCGGTGTCGAACAAATCCTTCACCATGGTCAAGGCGCCGTTGTGGTGCTGAATCATCCCCGTCAAAAACAAATGATCGAACTCGTTGTCCTTCGCCTTCCCTAGGGCTTCCATCTGTTGTGGTGTAAGCATACCGGGCATGAGGGCCATCCGATGGCCCGAAGTATCCATGTCCGGCATTCCCGGCATCGACATCGTAGCTGGTTCTCCGCGAGCCGCCAACCAGCGCTTCATAAACTTGATCTCGTCCGACTGCGAGCGACTGATGCGCGCCCCCAGCGACCGCAGATCCCTGTTCTCGGTATGCGACGTAATCAGCGCCGTCATCTCCACCGCTTGCGCATGATGCATGATCATGCCTTGCATGAATTCCACTTCCGCTTGCGAACGTGGCGGTAGCTTTGCCGTTGTGGACGGCGGCAGCCTTCTGCTCGGCTTTCCTGGCGCACCCGGCTGAACCACTACCGGGACCGCCGGATCAGTCTGCTGCGCGCGCCCTGCAGTGCAGAACAAAGTAGAGCAGAAGAAACCTGTCGCAGCGCTGGCTGCAAGGGAAAGGGCAAGGCCGCACAATACCCGATAGGCTCGTACCGACGCGGGCTTGCGCTCGCCAGGAAAACGATCCCGCCACCAGTTCGGAAGATTGCTAAACATTTTCATTCTGCGGAAGACACCATTCTAACCTGCTTGGTCAGAAACGGAACCAGTCGCCGTCATGGACGCGGGAAACGCCGTCAATGGGTAAGGCGAATACCCAATAGCGGGCCGTACTTGACTACGTTTCCCGCGCCGCACCCTTCTCTTCTTTCATTTGACGCGGCCGCTGTCGTCCTACCGAGATGGCCGCCCTGGGCATCGAGCCTTCACCCATCGTCAAATCGCGTTCCTCAGCGGGTGGTGCTGCGCGGGCACGAGGTTCTGCTCAGCACGAAATCAAGAAATTACAGTTGCTCCGTGGGCCTGCGGGTGAAGGTACAATGCTTCGCTGAAGGACCACAACCCGTCAGCTGAAAAGAGCAAAATCAACATGCCGCAGAGACTCCGCGTACTCGTTGCTGTCCTGGTTTTCTCGACCGCTGCATTGGCGCAAACCCCGGCCAACCGGCCATTGGCGCCGGCAGCGATTCCCGATAACGTCACCCTCCGCAATGTCGACATCTACAGCGAAGGGACGCGCATGGCGGGCGACGTCTACTCGGCCAAGGCCAACGCGGGCAAGAAGCTGCCAACCATCGTGATGGCTCACGGCTGGGGCGGGACGAAGGCCGCGCTGCGTCCTGAGGCCATCGCGTTTGCCCAGGCCGGGTACCTGGTGGTGGCATTCGACTATCGCGGCTGGGGTGAGAGCGATTCGCGGGTGATTCTGGTCAGCAAGCGCGAACCCGCGGAGCATCCCAACAACCGCTTTACCGCCGAGGTCCAAGAGGTGCGCGAAGTGGTGGCCCCGCTGGACATGGTGGTCGACTGGCTGAACGCCATCAACTGGGCGGCGGGCGACGCTCAGTGCGACACCGATCGCATCGGGTTATGGGGCAGCAGTCTGTCGGGCGGCCTTGTGGTTTCAGCGGCACTGCTCGATCCCCGCGTGAAAGCCCTGCACAGCCAGGTGCCCTCGCTCGACGGGCGCTGGACCCTGGCCAATCCCCAGGAGCGTGCCACCACAGAAAAAGAAGCCACGGCGCGCGCCCAGGGAGAACTGGGTTACCCTCCGCCGCGCGCCAATACCGTGCAGCGGCTAATCGGAGCGCCGGTGCGTTTTCAATTCGCGGCCTGGTTTCCGGTGGAATACGTTGACCGCATGCCCAACGTGGCCATGCAATTCGTGGTCGCGGAAAAAGAAGAGCTCATGGACAACAAGGACAACGGGATACTCGCCTATCAGCGGGCCAAAGGTCCTAAGAACCTGGTGACCGTCCCGGAGATCACGCACTACGGCGTTTACATGGTCCCGGCCGTCCGGCAACAGGCCCGCGACCTGGCCATTGCCTGGTTTGATCGCTATCTGAAAGCGGGCCAGCCGGCAAAATCGGCTGCTACATCTCTGCAGCCGACTCACTAGAGTTCCACAGTGGGTGCGCGGAAATCGTTTTGCCGGGGCCGCGCGCAACTTTGCCACGCAGACCCTTGCCGCAAGCATCTAAGGAGTGCAGTCCAAATTTTGTGCTTCGGAGGTATCGATATCCATGGCGCGCATTGCAACTAACAAATCCGTCACTCATGATTTCAGACCCAGCGCTCAGCCCCGGGTTCATCAGCGGGCAGGCGAGCTGCAAGCCTACGGCACAGTGCTTCCCGCTTTGCCGTTGGACCTGGAAGAGCCGGTGCGGCTGGAAATTACCGAGCAGCTCAATCTGCTGCTGGCCGACACCATGACCATCCGCGACCTGTACAAGAAGTCTCACTGGCAGGTTTCCGGTCCGACTTTCTATCAATTGCATTTGCTCTTTGACAAGCATTACGACGAACAACTGGAGTTGGTTGACACGATCGCGGAGCGGGTGCAGATGCTGGGAGGCGTCAGCATCGCCATGGCGCCGGACGTGGCCGAGAGCACGCGCATCGAGCGCCCGCCGCGCGGCCGCGAGGAACCGCCGGTACAAATCTCACGGCTGATCGAGGCCCACCAGACGGTGCTTGAGCACGCCCGTCCGCTGGCCAAGCGCGCTTCCGAACTGGGCGATGACGGCACCAACGACCTTTTGGTCAGCGACTTGATTCGCACCACGGAAATGCAGATGTGGTTCCTGCGCGAACACCTGGTCAATATTCCGCTGGTGGAAGCAAGGTAGGCGAGCTCCGGCCTCTGTGATAGCAGGACGGGCACGACCCAGGCCATCGTGTGTCTCCGGCGGCGGCGCCGCTCGCCTGGGTGGCCGTCCGATTGACTTTTTACCTTATCTTGTTCTGCTCATTACACCTGACCCACATCCTTTACAAAACTTTTCGCTAATCTTTGGCCATCCAGCTCGTCTTTTGAGATGATAAAGTGCAAGCTGCTTTAGAAGCGCAATCCAAGTCCAGCTGAAGTGAAGGCGGCGCTAAGGATTTCGCAATCCGGCAACCACAGCTTTTCCCTCATAAGTAGTTGACGTCCTGGGCAAGGGTCTGCGGGCAGGTTGTCGTGATCGGTTGTCGCGGTAAAGGACACATGATGAAGATCACAACAAGGTGGGCGGCATGGATGGCACTTGCGGCCGCTGTCAGCATTACGGCACTGGTTGGTCCGTCTGCGCTGGCCCAGGAGAATCAGCCGGGAACAGCCACGGCGGCGCGGAAGTTGGGCACCGTCAAGTCCATTACCGGCAGCGCGCTGGTGGTGAAGCCTGATACTGGCGCCGACGTGACCGTCACCGTGCAGGACTCCACGCGAATTGTGCGCCTGGCTCCAGGACAGACCGATCTGAAGTCCGCCGCCCCGATGCAGTTGAAAGACGTCCAAGTAGGCGACCGCATGCTGGTGCGGGGCGCCCCGGGCACGGCGGTTGATTCGATTGTAGCGGCATCGATCGTGGTGATGAAGGCGACTGACGTCGCGCAAAAGCAGCAGCAGGAACTTCAGGACTGGCAAAAACGGGGCGTCGGCGGGATCGTGAGCGCCATTGACACAGCCGGCGGGAACATCACGGTGGCCGTAACGCCGACCATCAGCTTTGCCGTCAAGACCTCGGCAAGCACCGGCTTTCTGCGTTACGCGCCCAACTCGATCCAGTTCTCTGACGCACAAAAGGGCACCTTCGACCAGATCAAGGTCGGCGACCAGCTTCGCGCTCGCGGCAATCGCAGCGCCGACGGCAAAGAACTGGCCGCCGAGGAAGTGATCTCCGGCACCTTCCGCAATATCGCCGGCACGGTCACGGCGATCGACGCCGGCAGCAATACGGTCACTGTGAAAGATATCCTGGCCAAGAAGTCTGTGGTGGTTAAACTGACCGGGGATTCGCAGATGCGTAAATTGCCTCCGCAACTGGCGATGAGAATTGCATTCTTCCTGAAAGGCCCAGCGGCGGGAGAAGGACAAGGCGCCGGTCAGGGTTCTGGGATCGGTGCGCCCTCAGGTGGCGGTGTTCAAGCTGCAGCCCGCGGCAGCAGTGGCGCAGGCGGACAAGCGCGTCCCGCTGGCGGTGGCGCTGCGGATTTCCAACAGATGGTGAGCCGGCTTCCCGCGGTGACTTTGGCCGATCTGCAAAAAGACGAGGCAGTGATGATCGTTTCGACCACCGGCATTGGTGGTTCGGAAGTCACAGCCATCACGCTGCTGAGCGGTGTGGAGCCGATTCTCACTGCATCACCCAACGGCATGGGAGCAGCGGCGCTGCTTTCCGGTTGGAACCTGTCCGCGCCCGGCGGAGGGGAAGGCGGTCCGCAATAACGCAAACGGAAACTGCAACCAAGGATCAAGGACTAAAAAGATGAGATTGAGGAAACTCTGGCGAGCGGGTGCGCGAATCTGCGTCCCAGGAACAGCGTTGCTGTTGGTGATGACGGGCTCCCTTCTGGCGCAGTCTCAGCCGGGCGGACTGCATGGGCAGGTAACCGATCCTTCGGGCGCGGTGATCCCGAACGCCACCATCAGTCTGAAGAACTCGAGCGGGTTGACGGTGCCGGCCAAGTCGGATGGTGCCGGCGCCTATGACATTAAGGGCTTGGCGCCGGGCACCTACAGCGTCAACGTCACCGCGAAGGGCTTTACCAAGGCCGCTCTGCAAGTGGAGATCGTCGCAGGCCAGGACAAAAAGCTCGACCTGCCTCTGGAGATCCTGACCAAGGAAGAAGAAGTTGTGGTGGAAAGCGAGGGCGCGAAGGTCAGCACGAATCCTGACAACAACGCCAGCACTCTGGTCATCAGCGGCAAGGACCTGGACGCGCTCTCCGACGATCCCGACGAACTGCAATCGGAACTGCAGGCGCTGGCCGGACCCTCCGCAGGACCGAACGGCGGACAGATCTATATCGACGGCTTCACCGGCGGCCAGCTTCCGCCCAAGTCGTCGATTCGCGAGATTCGCATTAACCAGAATCCCTTTTCCGCGCAGTATGATCGCATGGGCTTCGGACGCATTGAGATCCTGACCAAGCCGGGCACGGACAAACCTCACGGACAGTTCTTCTTCAACGACAATCACTCCATCTTTGACGCCCTCAATCCCTTCGCCGCCAGCGAACCGGATTTCAGCACCGAGATGATCAACGGCAACGTGGGCGGTCCGCTGAGCAAGAAGGCCTCTTACTTTTTTAATGTGGAACGCCGGGACATTCACGATGCAGCGGTCATCGCACCCAGCGCGTTCACCGCTTCCGGGACGCCGGTTGTTGGTGTGCTCAATCCCAAGGTCCGGACCGCGGTGAACTCACGGCTGGATTACCAGCTCACACCCAACAACACGCTGATGGTGCGCTACCAATACACGCACAACCGGGAGCAGAACGACGGGGTTTCGCAATTGGCCCTGCCGTCACAGGCCTACAACCAGACCCTGGACGAACACACCATTCAGGTAGCCGATACACAGGTTCTGAGCGCAAAGGCCATCAACGAAACGCGCTTTGAGTGGGAGCGGACCACCAACAATCAGAATTCCCTGACCAGCGGTCCCACCATTAGCGTGATCGGCTCCTTTATCGACGGCGGCAATTCGCTGGGTGTAGCCGCCTCCACTTCCGACCACTACGAAGTGCAGAACTACACTTCCATCAATCTGAATACGCATTTTATCCGCCTGGGCGGGCGCTTGCGGGCCACGGATCTGTCCAATAGCTCGACCCAGAATTTCAACGGTACCTTTGTCTTTGCCGGCACACCAACCCAGACCTCCCTGCAACTTTTCAATGCTGGCACGCCGAGCCAGTACACGATCATCACCGGGAATCCGCTGGTCGCGAATACTTTTGTGGACGCCGGCCTGTACGCCGAAGACGACTGGAAGCTGCGTCCTAATATGACGCTTAGCTACGGCTTGCGTTTTGAAACGCAAAACGGCATTCAAGACCATGGCGACTGGGCGCCGCGCTTGGGCTTTGCCTGGGGCTTGGGGGGCAAGAAGAATGCTCAGCCGAAGACCATCATCCGCACCGGCTTCGGCATCTTCTACGACCGTTTTGCCCAGAACCTGATCATGAACGCGGAACGGCTCAACGGCGTAAACCAGCAGCAATTCACGGTCTCGAACCTGACGCCCGCCGGTGTGGCGTGTCTGGCATCCTATCCTGCTCCACCATCGGCGAGCTGCCTTACCGCAAAAGGCAGCACAACCTACACCATCGATCCCAACCTACGGGCGCCGTACACGATACAGGCGGTTGCGTCAGTGGAGCGGCAAATCACCAAGTCTTCGACTGTTACCGTCAGCTATATACGTTCGCAGGGCGAGCATCAGCTCTTCTCCATCAATACCAACGCCCTGACGCCAGGGGCGACGCCCAACTATGAGTACGTCTCCGGGGGGATTTTCCGACAGAACCAGTTGATCACCAGCTTCAACGTGCGCATGGGTGCCCGGCTGAGCTTGTTCAGTTACTACTCGCTCAGTTACGCGAATGGCGACACCTCCGGTCCCGGCAGTTATCCTTCCAATCCCGCGCTGGGCATCATCGCGGATTATGGTCGCACCGGCTTCGACGTTCGCAACCGCGCGTTTTTCGGCGGAACAGTTTCTCTGCCGCACGGCTTCCGCATCAGCCCGTTTATGGTGGCCAACTCCGGACCACCGTTCAATATCACGCTGGGCCAGGATTTGAACGGCGATGCGGTTTTCAACGACCGTCCGGCGTTTGCCACCAGCTCCACGGCCAATCCGTTCCCGACACAGTTCGGCACGTTTGATCCCAACCCCGGACCCAATGAGGCGCGTATTCCGGTCAATTTCGGAACCACTCCCGCACAGTTCACTTTGAACATGCGTTTGAGCAAGACCTTCGGTCTCGGGCCGAAGCTCGAAGCTGCGGCCGGCAACCAGCCACAAGGGGGGCAGCGCGGCGGCGGCCCTGGCGGTCGCGGTCCAGGTGGCCCCGCTGGCGGTGGTCCGCGTGGACCCGGCGGTCCCATGGGCGGCATTTTTGGTGGGGATCGCTCCAACCAACGCTACAGCCTGACTTTCAGCGCTAACGCGCGCAACCTTTTCAACAACGTGAATGGCGGAACACCCATCGGCAACCTGAGCGCCGGAAATGGTGTAGGCGGGTTTGGAACCTTCACCTCGCTGGCCGGAGGCGTTTTCAATACCCAGTCGGCTAACCGCCGCCTCGATTTCCAGGTGATGTTCGCGTTCTGATCTCGGGCCCTCGGAATTCTTCGGATCCCTGGAGACTGGGCTCGCCTAGCCTTCGGCGGAGCTGATGCAGACTTGCCGCGGGCTCGATGATTCGAAGGGTACGCGCGAGAACTCGCCGTAACGTTCGTCCAGCTTGAAACTGGTGCTTTCCAGCAACAGCAAAAGTTCCTGGGGGAAGATCACGCGCAGGCTGTAATCGATTACCCGGAAATCCGGCGCGCCCGGCGCGGATAGATACCACCGGATATGCGAAACCTGCGCCGCCGCATCGTAATTCACGATCTCCTCCAGGCTCACGTCCCCGCGTTGAGGATCGTTCACCCGGAACAGCGGATAACGCGGACCGGCTTCGCGGGCGAGCAGGCGCGGGCTCGGGTTGCTGATGTCGAATATCAGTCTCCCGCCGGACGCCAGATGACGGCGCACGCTGGCAAGACACTGGCGCAAGTCCCCGATGGTAAGCAAGTGCAGCAGGGAATTGCCGGCAATCAAGATGGCCGAGAATTTTCCTGGGAGATCAAAGTTGCGCATGTCGGCCTGGACGAACGGCACGCGCACGCCGGCCGCGGCAGCCTTAGCCCGTGCCGCCTCGAGCATTGCCGGCGAGAGGTCGGCGCCGGTTATTTCGACGCCATTCTGTGCGATCGGCACGGTCAAACGGCCTGACCCACACGCCATCTCGAGCATGCGGCCGCCGCTGCGCCTGGCTTCCTCCACGTAGAAACGTTCGGAGGCCACAATGCGCTCGCGGCGGGCTTCATCACCAGGCGCAGAGCCCGAGCCGGTGCCGGGAAACAGCCGGTCGTAGAGATCGGGGTCGCTATAGAGCGGGCATTCGTCCATGCGTCCGAATGTAGCACGCTGCAATTACGCTGAGCCGTTCGGGTCCATCTTTAAGAGCGACTGCACGAAGAGCGACCGTTACGCGGCCGCCCTCCGCGAGGTTTAGTGCTGCGAGACAAAATGGTCCCGGCGATTCTCCTGCCAGCACTGTTCGTTATCCTGTGTGCAGAACGGTTTTTCCTTGCCGTAGCTGATGGTCTTGAGGCGGCTGGGGTCCACACCCTGGCGCTGCAGCGCGTCCTTGACGGCGGCGGCTCGGCTCGCTCCCAGCGCCAGATTGTATTCCGTCGAGCCGCGGTCATCGCAGTGGCCTTCGATCGTAACCGAGACCTCGGGATGCTGCACCAGGTAGCTGGCGTCATTCTGCGCTACCGGCTGCGCATCATCGCGAATCAAGGCCTTGTCGTAGTCGAAGAACACGTCCTTGATGGTCAA
>CAZFRV010000166.1:0-20502 GCA_964521445.1 uncultured Acidobacteriaceae bacterium | reverse complement strand
ACTTCGATGGCGACTTTGACTACAAGAAACATGGGGTGGCCAACACCGGCGCCAAAACCCTGATCTATGCCGATCTCAAGCGGCATTTTCAAACCACCTACAACTGGTCGGAAAACGCGGCCATCGATCAGCTCACCAGTTACTTTCAAGGCATTTCCTCGACCATTGAGCACGGGCGCAAGCTGCAGTTCCTTCACCGCTATGACAAGCTGGGGCTGGAAGCGCATTTGAAGGGCATGGAAGATGAGGCGCAGAGCCACTATCTGGCCGAGTTGCAGATCATTGCGCCGGTCCTGGAGAGCATTGCCAACGATTCTTCGGTGATGAATATCGCCCGGCAGCGCGCGCGGCGCTTGCTACAGCGCGCCAAAGCCGAGGCGACAAACCCAGTTAAGACAACCCAATAAGTCTTAACAAGAAGAAACCTATCGCGGAGGCCGGCTGGAGGTATAGCATAGAAGTAGCAGATTAAGGAGTGCGTTATGCTGCGATATCTCAAAGTGCTCCTGATTTCGTTTGTGGCGCTGGCTGTTGCCGCGCCTCTCTCCCACGCTCAGGATACTCTCACCGGGTCCCACGCCCGTATCGTCCAAATCAGCTACATCGAAGGCACTGTGCTGCTCAATGGCGAGCCAGCCACCATGAACAGTCCCATCCGGGAAGGCAGCCGGCTGGTCACTGGATCGGATGGCGTGGCGGAGGTGCAATTCGAAGACAGCGCTGTCATTCGCCTGGCCTCGGACACCGAGATGACGTTCTCACAACTGGCGCGCTTGAGCTCTGGTGAAGCCCTGACCCGCGTGGACCTCGACGAGGGCGAAGGCGAATTCCTGATTCCGGCCAGCTCCGCCGGCCACTTCGCAGTCAACGTCCGCAGCAAGAACGTGATGTTCGCAGAGCCGGGACGTTATCGAATTCTCAGCACCACCGCCAGCCCGCTCGAGATCGGCGTGTGGAAGGGCGAAGCCGGCGTGCGCGATCGCGAGAGCGGCTTGGCGGTTCGAGTGGAGAAGAACGAGACTTTCACGCTGAACCCGGACGATCCCGGACAATACGATCTGGAAAACGCTTTGGTGGCCGATGACCTGGACGAGTGGAGCAACCAGCGCGATCAGTATCTGAACAACGCCAACGCCAATGCCATCGCCAACAACAACGCCTACACCAGCACCTACACGAGTTCATACACCTCAAGCGGTGGTGGCTATTATTCCCAGCCCTACCTGTATGGTGGCGTTAATTATTTTGGTGGCTGCCCCTACGGCTTTAGCACCTTCGGCTTTTGGCAGCCTTTCTGGTTCGGGGCCTCGGCGCCGGGGTGCTTCAATTCCGGATTTTTCTTTGGTTCGCCGTTTTTCTTCTCACCGCCGGTTGTCGTGGTAGTGAACCCACCGGTGCGGCCGCGGCGCCCAATACCCATTCGTCCACCTACGCCCCCTGTCGTGGCGAAGGGCCAGCCGGTTGCCGTGCCTGCGAGGCCTGGAATCCACAGCTTCCGCTTCGACGGCGGAGCCAAGCGCATCTTTACCGATGACAATATCCAGCGCAGTGTCCCCCGGGTTGAGAGCGCGACCTCGGGCGAGGCTGTCAAGCCTGGAGGGAATGGCCAGGAAACAACCCCACAAGGATCAGTGATCACGCCAGGGCAGCGATCCGTCGGCAGAGCTCCCGTGGCGCAGCCTCAGCATGTGACGCCGGCTTCGCCGCCTCCACACGTCTCCTCGGCGCCTGCGACGCACGTTTCCACTCCGCCGGCGCGATCGTACTCGCCGCCACCGCGATCGTACTCGCCGCCACCGTCTTCAGGTTCGCACATGGGCTCGATGTCCGCGCCGCATTCAAGTGGCGCTAGTTCGAGTGGGCACCACAGGTAGGCTCTCGGAGCGCAGGCGCGCTCGCCTGCGTCAATGAAGTTTTGACGCAGCCGGGGGGCGGCCGCGCTCCTCCAACTCAAGCCGGCTCATTGGCCAGGATACGAAAGATAGCCGCCATCGTTTCCAGCGACAGCGTTTCCGCTCGCGCATCCGCGCGCACGCTGGATGCCTTTAGCGCCGCGCGGACTGCATCTTCCGCGTAGCTCTTCTTCAGGTTGTTGACCAGCGTCTTGCGTTTCATGGCAAACGCCGTCTTCAGAAACTGGATGAATTCTCCCGGCTGGATCTTCAGCTCATCGAAGCGAGGCGCGATGGTCAGACGCAGTACGCTGGAGTGGACCTTGGGCGGAGGCGCGAAGGCTCCCGGCGGCAGCGTGAACAGCTTTTCCACCTTCGTATAGAGCTGGGCGGTGGCGGAAAGCAGACCGTAATCGCGCGATCCCGGCTTGGCGGCGATGCGATCGGCCACCTCGCGCTGCACCATGATCACGATCAGCTCGAACTGGTCATGAAACTCGAAGAGGCGCAGCAGAATGTCCGAGGTAATGTAGTAGGGCAGGTTGCCGATCACCCGCGCCGGCGAGGGCTTCAGTGGCCGCAGATCGTTCAGCGGCCCGATGGTGCGGTTGAGCACGGTGCGAAAATCAATGCGGAGCACGTCGCCTTCCAGGACTTCGATGCGGGGATTGCGCGAGTACCGGTAGCGCAGCTCCGTGGCCAGCATGCGGTCCAGCTCAATGGCGATCAGACGGCCTGCGCGCGCCGCCAGCAGCTCCGTGAGTGCGCCTTTGCCGGGACCGATTTCCACCACCAGCGTCTGCGATACCTCGCCGAGGGCTTCGACGATTTTCTCTGCTGCCCCGGGTTGGACCAGGAAGTTTTGCCCCAACTTCGGTTTTTTTTCTGTCCGCAAATTGACCCCGCTGCTTTCAGTTTGATTTAGACTTTTGACAGACGGCATCACCCGCGCCCGGGTTTGCCGCTGCGACAATCCGTCCGGGGAGGCCCCATGAACATCGCTTTCGCCGCCTCTGAGTGCGTTCCCTTTTCCAAAACCGGCGGCCTTGCCGATGTCGTGGGCGCTCTGCCCAAAGCCCTCGCCGAACTAGGCCACAATGTGTCCGTCTACCTGCCGAAATATAAACAGACGCGCTTGAATGACGCCAAGGTGCTTCTGCCCAGCGTCACCGTGCCCTTCGACGATCAATACCGTTTTTGCTCGGTGCTGGACGGAGGCATGCGAGCCGGCGTGCAATTCTACTTTATCGACTATCCGCCTTTCTTCGCCCGCCAGGCCCTGTATGGCACTCCGGCGGGCGATTATCCGGATAATGCCGAACGTTTCGCGTTGTATTCCCGCGCCGTGCTGGAAGCGTCAAAGATCCTGGGCGTGCCCCAGGTTTTTCACTGTCATGACTGGCAGTCAGCGCTGGTCCCGGTGCTGCTGCGGACCAGCTACGCGGAAGACCCTGTGTTTCGCGGCACGCACACGGTCTTCACCATCCACAACATCGGCTACCAGGGACTCTTCCCGCCGGACACGCTGCCGCTCCTCATGCTGCCCTGGGACCTGCTGACCATCGACAAGATGGAGTTCTGGAGCAAGGTGAACTTTCTGAAGGGCGCGCTGGTGTTCTCTGATGCCATCACCACCGTCAGCCGCAAATACAGCCAGGAGATACAGACTCCGGAGTATGGCTTTGGCCTGGATGGCGTGCTGCGCTCGCGTGCCGGCGTCGTCAGCGGCATCCTCAACGGTGTGGACTACAGCGAGTGGAGTCCAGAGCGGGACAAACTGATCGTTCGCCAGTACTCCGCCGATCATCTCGAAGGCAAGACCGAGTGCAAGTACGACCTGTTGCGCCAGTTCGGCCTGACCAACGCCAACGCCAAGGCCAGCGCGGAGTTGCCGGTGATCGGCATTGTTTCCCGCTTTGCCGCACAGAAAGGCTTTGACCTGATCGCAGAGATTGCCGACGATTTGGCCCGCCTGCCCCTCATCATCACTGCGCTGGGCAGCGGCGACAAGGAGTATCAGGACCTGTTCTTGAAACTCAATCGCCAGTTCCCGGAGAAGTTTGCCGTGAAGATCGCCTATGACGATGTCCTGGCGCACAAGATTGAGGGCGGGGCCGATATGTTCCTGATGCCGTCGCGCTACGAGCCCAGCGGTTTGAATCAGATGTACAGCCTGCGCTACGGGACGGTGCCCATCGTCCGCGCAACTGGCGGCCTCGACGACAGTATTGAGCCCTGGAACCCGAAGACCGGCGCCGGTACCGGCTTCAAGTTCTCAAGTTACACCGGCTCGGCGCTCCTCGCGTCCATCCAGGAAGCGCTCAAAACGTTCCGGGAGAAAGCGGCATGGAAGAAGCTGATGCTCAACGGCATGAAGAAAGATTTTTCCTGGGCGACATCGGCCAAAGAATATGTAAAGATCTACGAGCGCTTGGTCCCGCCCAAGCCTGCGCCGCAGGAGAAGGCGGCGGAGTTGAGCAGGGCTTAGCAATACTCAATGGACACCATAGCTCTCAAGGATGCACCTCTGGCCACCCGGTCTCGGCTTTCGGTTCGAGCCATGGTCGGGATCGTTGTCCTTGCTGCTTTTACCATTTTGATCACATGGCGGGCCAGAGTTCTTGAGGAGGTTCTGGAACGCCAAAGCGAAGAGCCGGCTCTGGTATCCCAGCCGGCGCCTGAGTTCTCTGCCTCCACGCTCGATGGCAAGACCGTCTCGCTCAAGGATTTCCGCGGGCACAAGAAAGTCGTGCTCAGTTTCTGGGCAAGCTGGTGTGGGCCATGCCGTTTGGAAATGCCCGGGCTCATAGAGTTCTACAAGCGCAATCACAACGATTCCAGCGACTTCGAGCTTCTTGCCATCAGCATCGATGAAGATCCCAAAAACGCAGCTGATTTCGCGACCGCACAAAAGCTGAACTTCCCCGTGCTCCTGGATCCCCAGCAGAAGATCGCCCAGGCGTACCAGGTGGATGGCATCCCAACGATGCTCATCGTGGATAAGGACGGGAAGATCACGTATGGCCACATAGGCTATGACATGGCGATGAGTTACTACCTCAACCGGGAACTCGGGGTTAAGAAAAAGATGGCAGAAGAAGGAGCTACGGATGGCAGCGCCGGCCATTGAATTCACCGAGGTGACCAAGATCTATCAGCGGCGGCTGGCGGGCGTTCGAGTGCCGGCTCTTTCCCAGGTCTCGTTCCAGGTAGCCCCAGGCGAGGTTTGTGCTTTCCTGGGTCCGAACGGCGCGGGCAAGACCACCGGCATGAGCATTCTCATGGGGTTTATCTACTCCGATGCAGGAAAGACCCGCGTTTTCGGCTACCCGCCGGGCGATGTCCGCGCCAAGCAGCGAATCGGTTTCCTGCCGGAGAATTTCGCGTTCTATCGATATCTCAATGCCGAAAAGCTGCTGCGTTTTCATTTGCACCTTAGCGGACGCCGCTCTGCCAATCCCGATGCACTGATCGCCGACCTCCTGGCCAAAGTCAAACTGGATGGCTACAAGGGATTGAAGATCGGAAAATACTCGCGGGGCATGGTGCAGCGTCTGGGTATTGCTCAGGCCCTTTTGGGCGACCCGGAACTCTTGGTGCTCGACGAGCCGACATCAGGGCTGGACCCGGCCGGCAGGAAAGAAGTGCGCGACCTCATCCTGGCCCTCAAGGCCGAAGGCAAGACGATCTTCCTCAGCTCCCACATTCTTTCCGAAGTCGAGCAAATTTGCGATCGCGTGATCATCATGGACCGCGGCAGGTTGGTCCGCTCCGGTACTCTTCAGCAGATGCTGACGGAGGACAACCGGGTGGAGATTGTGGTCGATCATTTACCTCCGGATCTCGAACCGAGGATTGCGGAAGTGGGAGCCACAGTGAGCCGGGAAGCGAACCGCGTGCGCATCGCCGTCGACGCCTCGCACAAGCGGGCCCTCGCTGAAATGCTGTGGGCCGGCGGCTGTGATGTGATCAGCCTGACTCCCATGCGAAGTTCGCTGGAGGAAATGTTTCTCAAGCTGGTGGGAGGAGCGCAGGAATGAAGATCCGCACCATCGCTCTCAGCACGTTTGGCGGCTTTCTGCGCAACAAAGTCATTCTCCTGTTTTGCAGTTTATTTCTTTGCATCGTGCTGCTGATGATGAGCCCACTCCTGGCGTACAAGGCCATGACCACCGCCGCCAATGCCGAGCAAATGCAAGGGACTATTCTGAACACTGTGGCCATGATCATGTCCTTGGTGAGCGGCTTTGGCAGCCTGTTGGCTGCCTGGGCGGCTGCCGATTCCGTCGCCGGCGAAATGAAGTCGGGGACAATCCTTGCCGTCATGGCGCGCCCCCTTCGTCGTTGGGAGTTCATGGCCGGCAAGTATCTTGGCGTAATGATGCTCATGGGCGTGTATGTCGTGGCCATGTTGGGAGTAACGTTTCTCCTTGCCTGGCTGGGAGGCCAACGTTTCCACACCTCTCTATGGACGCTGATCGTCTATCCCATGGTGCGCTACGCGATCTGGGCTGCCGTTTCCATGCTTCTGGTTACGATGGTGCACCCGGTCTTCGCTATGGGCATAGTGATTCTGTTGGCAACCCTGGTGGTGATCTTCGGGGATAGCTTGATCAAGATGCCCAACTGGGTGCGGTTGCCCGTGCATTTGGTCCTCCCCTTGACCGACTTGCTCTCCGAGAGCCGCTTTCTCGCGATTACGCGGGCTTCGCTCAAGCCTTTCCCATGGACCAACCACTTGACTGCTTTGTCTTATGGACTCAACTACGCATTCGTTTGCTTTCTTCTCGCAGTCCTGGTGTTTCAGTACCGCAGCTTGACGCGCGACTGACTGGTTTCCACGGACCCGCGCCGCGAAGAGGCGGGGAGCTAGCGTAAGGGCTCATTTCCCTTGCTGCTGCAGTTCGGCGATTCTGCTGGTGTAGAGCTTAGTCAAACAGTCAACCCACCACTTGTAGATTGTGCATCTCGAATCCCGCATCAAGAGCCACTTTCTCTGATCCTCCCGCAATGTCCTCTTCTTGTCCGGCGGTAGGGCGGCGAGACGAGCTCGATAAATCTCAGCGAGCTGAAGGTCGAGATCGGCCAACGGTTTCACGTAGCAAATGGCGCGTTCCGCTTCCTTGCGCGCCCGCGTGCAATCGTAGCTCGTCTTGTAACGATCGCTCGCGTGAATGGAATCCACGATGAACTGTCTACCGTTCCATCGATAGCGAATGAGCAATGGCTCTTCCCGGTCGGACGTATCCGTAAAAACAGCCACCAGCAGCCCATTACGCACAGTCAGGTCGTAGTTTCTGTTGCCAAAGAGGACCTCGTAATATTTTTTATCAACGTCGGGAAGGGGCAACTCCACGAGTGCTCCCCGAGGGTTGCGGGTGAAGACAGCGTGCACGTCCGGGCCAGCGGTACCGGTCATGCAGGTGGATGCGATTACAATGGCCTCTTCCTGGCCGTCTCCGCTGAAATCAAAGTATTCCAGGCGTTGGATTGAGATCGCACGGTCTGGATCGAGTTTCGACTCGGGGTCGTTACACTCACTTTGCTTCCACAGAGCCTGGACGATCTCGCCCTTGGTGATTTTGCGGTTCTTCTGCTCCAACGAGGTCTGAAACATCGCGCCTAGCGCAGCCAGCAGCACCATGAAGAGGGTCATGTTAAGTCTGGCTCATGTCCTTTCGCTTCGCGAAATACCAATACACCGGCACGCCCGCCAGGATCACCAGCGTTCCGATGGTGGAATTCTTGATGTTCTCGGTAAAGGTGTAGTAGAGCAACACGGCCGCCACAACGATAAACAGCGCCGGCACCAGCGGGTATCCCCAGGCTCGATAAGGCCGCGGCGCGTTGGGTTCGCGGACGCGAAACACAAAGATGGTGCTGGCGGCGATCATATAAAAGAGCCACTCAGAAAAAATCGCCAGCGAGAAGAAGTCTTTAAAAGCTCCGCCGCCGAGCAGAAGAATCGTGGCCATCACCCCCTGGACCACAATCGCCGCCGAGGGCGTGTGGAACCGGGGATGGACCTCCGCCAGGGCCTTAAAGAAATATCCATCGCGGGCCACGGCGAAGGGTATGCGGCCCCCGCTCATGATGGTGCCGTTGAGAGTCACGAACATCGAGAGCGCCATGCCCCCCGACACCAGGAGTGCGCCCCAGCGTCCAATCGCAATTTGAGTCGCTGCCGAGGCCGGTACCGGCGAAGCGGCCACTGCCGAAGCCGGCATCACATACTGGACCGCCGCGTTTACGCCCATGTAGAGCACGGCCACAATGGCCACGCCGGCGATCAAGGCGATGGGAATGCTGCGTCCGGGACTGCGAATCTCGCCGCTGACCATGTTGAGGTCAGCCCAACCGTCATAGGCCCAGAGCGCGGCCACTAAGGCCAACATGAACCCGGCCATGCCGCCTTTCGCGCCGAGAAAGCTTGTCCCGAAGTTCGACCAGCTTCCCGAAGCCGCGCTGAATCCGGCCACGATGATGACGGCGATCATCGCCACCTTGAGCGTGGTGAACACGAGCTGGAAATCGCCGGCCTTGCGCACACCGATGTAGTTGAGTCCGGAAATCAGAACCGTGGCGGCGATGGCAACGATGTGTCCCCAGGTGATCGTCCAACTGTTTCCCACGCTGAAGATGGGATGGGGCAGGAAGCTGAAGGCGGAAAAGTTTCCCAGAACGCGCACCAACCCGCTGGTAATGGTGGCGATGGACGCCGGCTTGGCGATCAGAAACCACGTCCAGGCATCGAGAAATCCCGGCAGCGGACCGTAAGCGTCGCGGATGTAAACGTATTCGCCGCCGGCCCAGGGCTTGATAGCCCCGAGCTCCGCGTAGGTCACGGCGCCGAAGAACGAGAGCAAACCGCCAACGATCCAGGCCAAGTAGACCAGCTTGGCCGAGCCGACGTCCTCCATCATTTCTTTGGGAACCAAAAAGATTCCGCTGCCGATGATGGTGCCGGCAACAATGGCGGTGGCATGCCAGACGTTCAGTTCGCGCAGCAGGTCCGGCGCTTTCGCGGTTTCAGTAGCTGGCATCGGCCTCCATTTGTTTCGCCTGATCGCGAAAGATCAGGCTGGCTGCATAGCCCACAACAAAAGTCGTTAGGGCGCCGAACGTTACGTACCAGGTCCAGGCAACATGCGTGCCTTTCCAGAGGTAGCAATTCAACGCCAATCCGCAGAGCATACCAACAATCGTCCCTGTCTGGGTGGCGCGTCGCGTAAGAAGGCCTAGAAGAAACACTCCGAGCAGGCCGCCATAAGCGACCGAGGCGATACTCAGTCCCGTTTCCAATACCTTGGCACTGTGACGAGAAAGCAGTGCGAGAAGAAACAGCGCCGCGCCCCAAACCACGGTTGCGGCGCGGGAAAGGGAGAGCCGCCGGTTCTCGGAGGTCAGCGGGCGGAAGCGCACATAGAAATCCATCATGGTCGTCGAAGAGAGCGAGTTCAGAGCCGCGCTCAGGTTGGACATTGCCGCAGCCAGGATGGCCGCGATCAGCAGTCCTGACATGCCCGGCGGAACGTGGTCCACGATGAACGTGGGGAAGACGTAATCCAGCGTTGGGAAAGGCCGGGCCGGAGGACTAAGGCGATAGAAGAACCAGAGCCCTGCTCCCATCAGGAGAAACAGCGAGAACTGCGCCAGGATCACCACGCCGCTGGAGAGCAATGCCACCTTGGACTCGCGCTGGTTGCGCGCCGCGAGAAGACGCTGCACCATGAGCTGGTCCGTGCCGTGGCTTGCGGTGTTGAGGAACATGCCGCCGATCAATCCCGCCCAGAAGGTGTAGGTCTTGAAGAAATTAAGCGAGAAGTCGAACACCTGCAGCTTGCCGGCCGCCGCTGCAGCGGAGTGGATCGCAGGCCATCCGCCGGGAACCAGGTGCGTGAGCGTGATGAAGCCGGCGATGGTGCCGGCAACGTAGATTGCCATCTGCACCACGTCAGTCCAGATCACCGCAGCCATGCCGCCTTCGAAAGTGTAGATCAGCGTAAGCAGCATCACGATCGCAACGGAAGCCACTTCGCTGGTGCCGAGTGCCACCCGGATCACGATGGAAACCGCCCACACCCGCACACCTTCGGCCGCGGCGCGCGTGACCAGGAAGACCCCGGACGTGATCCGGTGCAAGGTTTTTCCGAAGCGCCGGTCGATCAACTGGTATGCGGTGAACATCTCGCCGCGAAAGTACTGAGGGATGAAGAGCAGGCTGACGATCACGCGTCCGGCCAGATAGCCGAAGACCAGTTGCAGGAAGCCGAAGTTGCCGCCATAGGCGATGCCCGGCGTCCCGATGACGGTGAGCGTGCTGGTTTCGGCGGCGACAATGGACAGAGCAATCGCCCACCAGGGAATATTGCGTCCGGCCAGAAAATAGTCGCGCACCGTTCTTTGCGACTTCCGGAACCTGATCCCGAAGAGCGTGATGGCGATCAGATAGACGGCAATGATGAAAATATCGAGGGCGTGCAATCGCATGTGGGGGTTCAGACCGTCCAGTCACCGGGCGCGCAACCATTATTCGGCAAAAAACGTGCGGGGCAACAACAAAAGTTGTGGGAAGATGAAATGACTCAACATGGCCCTGTATCTGGGAATCGATGCCGGAGGCACCAAGACCGACTGCGCCGTAAGCAACGGCGCAGAGTTGCTGGGACAGGCCACCGGTACAAGCTGCAAGCTGGCGCGCGTGGGCCGGCAAAAGGCGCGCCAATGCCTGCAGGAAGTGGTCCAGCGGGCCTGCGAGGCGGCGCGGGTGCTGCCCCGCGACGTCCAGCATGTGTGCATCGGCATGGCCGGAGCTTCGCTTCCGGACGCCGTGCAATGGGCCCAGGCGACCATCCGGGAAATCGCGCCCGGCGCAACCATCTACGTTGCCGGCGACCACATCATTGCTCACCGCGCCGCTTTTGGCACTTCGCATGGCGTGCTGGTGATTGCCGGCACAGGATCGATTGCCTTCGGGCGCAATCCCGAGGGCGCGACTGCCCGCGCCGGCGGCTGGGGACCGAACGTGTCCGACGAAGGCTCGGCCTTCTGGATCGGGCGTGAGGCGGTCATCGCTGCGCTCCGCGCGTACGACTTGGGAGCCAGCGGCGGTTTGCTTGCGGTGATCGCCCAGGCATGGAAGGTTGCGCCGGAAGATGTGGTCCGGCTCGCGAATGCCGCTGAGCCGCAATTCCCCGAGCTGGCTCTCCCCGTGACGGCCGCTGCAGAGGGCGGCGAGCCGGCCGCGCGTGTGATCACCGGACGCGCCGGAGAAGCCTTGGCCTGGCTGGCTGGGGCTGTTATCCGCAGGCTCTGGCCCAAGGGAGGTGTAGTGCCAGTGGCCATGGCCGGAGGCGTGCTGCAAGGCTCGGCGCAAGTGCGCCAGGCGTTCAAGGAAGCCATGCGCAGGGAAAATCCCCAGGCCGCACTCAGCATGGCGCTTGTGCGTCCAGTGTTGGGCGCGCTCGAAATCGCCGCCCAGCGCGGACGTGTGTGAGTCCACCTTGCTCCCAATCCATCAGCGAGCGCGAACATGGACGATGCATCGGCGGTAAACAAAAAGACGAGTGCTCTGCCTCCGGACGCTGCGCTCGACCAGATGGTCCATGATTCTTCGCCGGAGACTCTGGGCGCGATCGCTTCCGACCCGCGTCTGACCGAAGACCAGGCGCTGGCCCTGCTCCAACGTCGCGATCTGCCGCGCGAAGCGCTGGAACTCCTGCATAAGCACAAATCTCTTGCCCGCCTGCGCAAAGTCCAGATGGCGATCGTGATGCATCCGCATGCGCCGCGGCACGTTTCCGTGCCAACCATCCGGCATTTGTACGCGTTTGAGCTCATGCAAGTTGCGTTGCAGCCTTCCGTTCCCGCCGACGTCCGCCATGCGGCGGAGGAAGCGCTGATCGCGCGGCTGGAGACGATTTCGTCAGGCGAACGGTTTACCCTGGCCAAACGAAGCTCGGGTCGGGTTGCTGCTGCGCTGCTTCGCGACAAAGAGGAACGCGTGCTCCAGGCGGCCCTGGCCAACCCGCAGATGACGGAAGCATGGATCGTCAAGGCGCTCAAAGCCGGAACCGGCACGGAACTCCTGGCGCCGGCCGTCTGCCGGCATCAGAAGTGGTCGCATCGCAATGACGTAAAGGCGGCGCTGGTAGGCAACCATCACACTCCGTTCGCCCGGGTGGTGCAGTTCGCCTCCGAGCTTCCTCTCAACACGTTGCGAGACCTCTTGCGTAACGCGCGGCTGTCCCCCAACGCCAAGGGTTGCCTGAAAGCCGCGCTGGAGAAGAGAGCCAAATGAGATTTGGTAATTGAGTGAGTTGGTAATTGGGTAATTTGAAAGCAGCGGGTTTTCAGATCACCCGATCACGGCGATCACGCGCGATCACGGCGATTCCGGCGATCCCAATTACCCAATCAGGTCCACGCTCCGTACCCACTGCTTTCACTGCCGGGAGGCCTCAGTTCGTCCAACTGCAAGAACTGGCGTACGACTTCATCCGGCGCCTGCTCCATTTCCTTGACGGTGCCCACGAAGATGGCGCGGGCCTCATGCAGGAAGACGATGCGGTCGGCCAGCTTCTTGGCCAGGCGCATGTCGTGCGTCACCACGATGCTGGTGAGCTTGAGCTGGTCCTTGAGCTTCTGGATCAGGTTGCCCAGCAGCGACGCCATCAGCGGGTCCACCATGGTGGTGGGCTCGTCGTACAGAATGCACTCCGGCTGCGCCGACAGCGCCCGGGCAATGGCCACGCTGCGTTTCATGCCCGTGGAGAGATCGGACGGGAACTGGTCGCGCATGGGTTTCACGCCCACCATGTCCAGCAGGCCGTCCACGATCTGGTAAATCTGGGCCTCGTCCAGATCGCGCCGCTCGCGCAAGGGGAAGGCCACGTTTTCGCCCACCGTCAGCGAATCGAACAGCGCGCCATTCTGAAATACCATGGTCACTTTCTTGTGAATGCGCTCCAGTTCGTCTTCGTTGTAGTCGGTGATGTCTTCAAAAGCCACGTGTATGCGGCCGGCGTCGGGTTTGAGAAACCCCATGATGTGGTGTAAGGCAACCGACTTGCCTACGCCGCTGCGTCCCAAGATGCAGAGGGTCTCGCCAGGCATGGCCATGAAGCTGACGTCATCCAGCACGCGGTTCTCGCCGAACGATTTGGACACATGGCTGAACTCGATGTAAGGCTGCGGCGCCTCCGGGTGGGGATGTGAATGATGGCTCATGGATTGCTGCCCGGTCCGCGCCGCCGCGCTCGCTCCAAGTCTTCGGGCGTGTTCAGATTTTCGAACATCTCCGCGGTGAAGGCAACTTGCTTGAGCTCGGCTTCCGGAATCAGCAGCGTTCCGTCCTCGGGGAACAAGGGTACGATCTTATAGGCTCCGGCCTTCAGCGCGCGCTCGGCGATCGGCAAAAAAGCCCGCGCGTACACCGCGCAAAGCGGCTGGGGATAGGCATTGATGACGGGGGCCGTCACCGCCGCGTGCGCCGCCAGCGCCCGCTCCGCCAGGTACCGCAGCAGGTTCCCGGAAAGAAACGGAGTATCCACGGCGATCATCAGGTTGAACTCCGTTCTGGTCTGCTGGAGCGCCGCATGGATGCCGCCCAGCGGGCCGCATCCGGGAAAGACGTCGGCGATGGTCGGGGCGTAGGCGCCGTAGAGTTCAGGCGAACCCAGAATGAAGACGTTGTCGGCCACGGCCCGTACCGCTTCGAGTGCCGTCTCCAACAACGTGCGCCCGCTCAACGACAGCGCAGCTTTGTCCTTGCCCATGCGCGTGCTCTTGCCGCCCGCCAGGACAAACCCGGTGATCGCTTCGCCTGTCATGGCTTTGATTTTAGCTTTACTGAGGAATGGGTCCAATGCTCG
The DNA here is from genome assembly GCA_964521445.1 of uncultured Acidobacteriaceae bacterium. Taxonomy (GTDB): domain Bacteria; phylum Acidobacteriota; class Terriglobia; order Terriglobales; family Acidobacteriaceae; genus Angelobacter. The sequence goes on along the minus strand of CAZFRV010000166.1, from coordinate 6,737 downwards.
GCGCAAGGGGCGCCGGTAGACGCCATCGCTCATGAACTCGCCGCGGCCAATGCTTTGACGGCAGACTGACGAGCCAGCGCCAGCACCGTTACATCGTTATGCGTGGGCGGTTTGTGCGTGAACTCCCGGACTTCATCGAGGATGGCGGCGCAGATTTCAGGTGCCGTCTTGGTTTGTGCCCGCTGAAGGTTGTTCTTCACATGGTCCAATCCAAATTCCTTCCTCCGGCGGGCGGCCTCGACGATGCCCCGAGACACCAGCACCAGGGCGTCGCCCGGCTCAAGCGCGACGATGGAAGCGTCCGGCGTGGCGTGGGAAAACAGTCCCAGCGGCAGGCCGGTAGCGGGAAGTTCGATGACTTGCTCTTGGTCCCGCAGCAGGCCGGGGGTGTGGCCGGCGTTGAAGTAAGAGACTGTGCCCAGCTCTTCGTTATAGCAACCGGCAAAGGCCGGACTGGAACAGACGCCCCCTGCAGTCTTCAGGATGCTGCGGTTCAACTGGTGGTGGAGTTCCACCATGGCGTCGGCTTCGTTGGCGTCTTCCCGCGCAAACAACTCCGCCCCAATCGAGCGGAAGGTGTCTTTGGCCGCGGAGACGATCTTGCGATTCTGTTCGAGGCGGCCGGCAATGTCGAGCAGGGCGAACAGGACCCGCGTGGGGGTGACGCGAAGAAAGTCGTACAAGTCGCCGCCCACGCGCTGGTCATAGTAGACGGCTGCCAATTGAGCGTCCTGCAGATCAGGGACTGGAGCTTGCACGGGGTGGCTGGGCGGCCGCCTCTTGCTTGCGAATTTTAGCAGTGCATTCATGCAGCAGGGAGCGGGATCGTCGCGCTCGGAGTCCCATTTTCAGGCAGAGCTGGCGTGTTTGCAACCCAAGAAGCATCGGGGGATCGGGGGATCGGAAAGGCAAGGCCCGCTTATTTCTTCTTGGCTTTCTTCTTCGACGCAGGCTTCGGCTTCTTTTTGGCGGGCTTGTGAACCGGTTTGGTGTGCGCTTTTTTGGCGGGCGCAGATTTCTTTGCGGGCTTCGCCTTGGCTGCCGGCGCCGGCTTGGCGGGAGCGGGCGTCGGTTTGGCCGGAGCGGTGGTTGGGGCTGCGGGTTTGCCTGGCGCGGGCGGAGCTGTGGTGGGCGCGGTACCAGGGGCGGGCGCTGCGCCAGAAGTCGGCGTCGGGGCCATTGCCGATTTCGGCTTGCGACCGCGTTTCTTGGGAAGTTGGTCGCCCTGTCCGGGCGGACCGGCTTCCTTCTTGGCCGCTCGTCCGCGACGGGGCGGAGGCGGCGGAGGCGGCGGCTCCGGCGGCGAATAGGGCGTCAAAAACTTGACGATCTCGGTGTGGGAACGCAGTCGGCCATCCAGCAGCAGCAGGAAAGCCTCGTCCAGGATCTTTCTGTATTCGGGATGTTCCGGGGTGATGCGCAACTCCGGCATCTCCGGGAAGGGAAGTTTCTGGCGTAATTGCGGCCATTTGGTCAGGAAGTTCTTGAGCTTCTGTTGCACTGCAGCCGGCCGTGACGTGATGGCGGCAAACAGCACTGCTTCCGGACGGCTCTTCATCAAGAAATTCCAGGTCTGCGACGGCTGGGCCAGATCCTTGGCCAGGAGGCGCTTGGCAAAATCCTTGGTGTGATCTTCCAGGTTGCGCCAGCGTTCGACAAAACCCTTGTTAGGAATCTGGCGCTGGATGGCCGAAACTTCCTTGTCGCTCAGCTTGCGGGTGAGGAAGTGCATGACGATGGGGCTGGAGTCCGGGTTTAGGCCGACTTCCTGCAACTGCTGCTTGATCTTGAACATGTGGCTCAGACCGGCGGAATCCACCTTGGCCAGCGAGAGATGCGGCACCAGAACTTTCAGCCAGCCTTCTTTTTCCAGCGCTCGCAAGGTCTCAACGGGCTTGTCTTCATGACCCAGTTGCTCGATTTCGTGCCCCACAGCGCGGTCGGAGATGTTTTCAATGTAGTTGTTCTCTTTGGCCGCCGCGTAGCGGGCCTGGGTGCGCTCTTCCAGGGTCCATTCGAAGCGAGTCATCAGCCGGGTGGCGCGGATCAGCCGCGAGGGGTCTTCATAGAATGCATAATTGTGCAGGATGCGCAGGACTTTGCCTTCGATATCGGCCATGCCGTTGAAGGGATCGGTGAGCAGGCCGCGCGAGCCCGGGTTGAGCGACAGCGCCATGGCGTTGACGGTGAAATCGCGGCGGCGCATGTCGTCATAAATGGTGCCGGGCGTGATCTCGGAGGGCTTGCCTGGCTTGTCATATCTTTCGGAGCGCGTGCCGGTGACCTCAGCGCGGACGTTGCCCGGCAGCAGCAGCATGACCGTGCGCGTACCTTCGTCCACAGCTTCGGTCACGGCGCCGGCCTTTTCGAAGTCCTTTTGCAGCTTGAGGGCGTTGCCCTGTACGGAGAAGTCGAGATCGCGGATCACGAAGCCGCTGATAATGTCGCGCACCGCGCCGCCGGTCAGGAACACGTTCATCTCATGGGCGCGGGCCACCTCCGTCACCAGCGCCAGGGCACGTTGCTGGTCCGGGGAAAGCCGGGTTTCCATCAAGTAGATAAAATCGGCCATTGTTTCAGACGCACACTAGGGCCCGTCCGGCGGCGCCGGAGGTATGTGGAGCGCTTACTGGTTTCTCCGTAAGTTGCACTTTATACAAGAGTTAGACGCTGCCAGCAGGGACATGCACAAACTCGAAACAATATCACAAAGGTTAACCCTTTGGCTACTCCGGCCCGGCGAACCTCTGATGCCATCTTTGATGCCTCCCCAATCAATGCGAGAATCAAATTTTGCATATGCCGTCCACGCACAAGAAGGTCATCGTTCGCAAACTGGGCCGCGATTCGGTCGGTGGATACCTCTCGCCCAGGAACTTCATCGTGGAAGGCAAGTTGGAACTGCTCAATCCCGCCGGCAAGGTGGTCTTGATCGATCTGGCCGAGGTCAAAACCGTGGACTTCGTGCGCGACTTTGCCGAACTCGCCGCTCTGGGACGTAAGACCTTCTCCAACCGGCCGCGCACGGAAGGTCTGTGGGTGCGGCTCAGGTTCGTCGACAATGACGTTCTTGAAGGAATGATGCCCAACGACCTGACCCAGATCAGCACGGAAGGATACTTGATCACTCCTCCGGACACGCGTGGCAATATCCAGCGCGTTTTTGTTCCACGGGCGGCGCTGGAGGAGATGAACGTGCTGGGCGTGATTGGGCGACCGGAAGCGCGCCGCCGGCCTGCGCCGGATACCGGCCAGGAACGACTGTTTACCGAGCAGTAAACGCTTTTACTCCGCGGCCGGCGCGCCGTACCTTTACAATCACGGGTTGCGCGAGTTCCGAGGAACGCGTGATTCAGGATTACACCCATGAAGCTAAAAGATATTGCCGGCAAGCTGGGCGCCAGGCTGGAACCTGCTGGGGCTGATGTGGAGATCACCGGAGTGGCTGCGATTGAAACCGCTGTTCCCGGCGAGATCTCCTTCATCGCCAATCCCAAGTATGCGGCTGCCGCACGGACCACGCGGGCTTCCGCCATCATCGTGGACGAAAACTTTCCGCCGCTCGAAAACGACCGGCCCAGTTTGCGTACCAAGAACCCGCAATATGCCTATGCACGGGCGGTCGAGCTGTTTTACCAGGCGCCAAAATACCCATCGGGCATTCATCCCACGGCTGTGATCGATCCCTCGGCGCGGATCGGCGCGAACGCGTCCATCGGCGCGCAATGCGTCATCGCCGCAGGCGTGGAGATCGGCGAGAACTGCACCCTGCTGCCGCATGTGGTGATCTACAGCGGGGTGAAGATCGGCCGGAACTTCTTCGCCCACTCCCAGGTCGCCCTCCGGGAAAACTGCGAGATCGGCGACAACGTGCTGCTGCACAACGGAGTTGTAATCGGTTCGGACGGCTTCGGCTTTGCCAAAGACGACGCGGGCCGGTGGTACAAGATTCCTCAAGCCGGCAAGGTGGTCATCGAGGAGGGAGTGGAAATCCAGGCCAACTGCTGCATCGATCGCGCCAGCCTGGGAGAAACGCGCATTGGCCGCAACACCAAGATGGACAACCTGACCCACGTGGCCCACAACTGCACCGTGGGCGAGAACTCCATGCTGTGCGCTCAGGTGGGTCTCGCCGGCACCACGGAAGTAGGCCGCAACGTGATCCTGGCGGGGCAGGTGGGCGTGGCCGGACATTGCAGGATCGGCGATGGCGTGATCGTGACCGCGCAGAGCGGCACGCACGGCGACATCGCGCCTGGGTCGATGGTCAGCGGCTCCCCGGCCTTCGACCACAAACAGTGGCGGCGGAGCGTGGCCTTGTTTGCCAAACTCCCGGAGCTTGCGCGGGCCATTCGCGGGGGATCGAAAGGGAAAGCAGAATCGTGAGTTCTGTAGTCGATTGCGGGCGGTTCGAATTACGCGTGACGAAGAGGGAACAAGGTTCGTTTCGGCGCTCGGTCGATCGCTGGACGCGCAAGCATTCCGAGCTAAGTTTTGTTGAGTGATCGTGGCCATCAGGGACTGTGAGGGCAGTGATTTTGGTTCATCCGGATAAACCTGTATAGCGAACGGGAGATGCATTTAGGCAATATGGACTGGCGATCTCGGGGGAGAAGCTGAATGGAAACGGGCAAGGGTGAAGCCAAAAAACCGATCCGGGTGCTGCTGCTGGACGACCGCCAGGACAACTTGATCCTGCGCGCGGCCATCTTGCGCAGCCACGGTTATGAAGCCGTGACCTCCGCTTCGGTGGAAGATGCGGAGACGCATCTCGGCGGAATCGACATCGCCGTGCTCGACTATCACCTCGGTGCGGGCAAGTTCGGCACGGAAGTGGCCCAGTCGTTGCGCGACAAGCGTCCGGAAGTGCCGATCATCATTCTCTCCGCCACGCTGGAGCGGAAATTCGGCGGCGTGGAAGACATGCACCTGCTCAAAGGCTACAGCTCCGTGGACGATCTGCTGGCCGCGCTGCGCTCTTTCGAAGCCAAGCGCCGAGGCAAGCCGGTGGTGGTGGATGCCCGCGGCTTCTTCTATTCACGTATCGCCATGGCTATGGGTGATGACGTGGTGCTGGAAATTCTGGATCGCGAAGGCGTCTGGCAGTACGTGAACGAATACTTCGCCCGCCTCTACGAAAGGAAGCCGGTCTGGTTTATCGGCAAGAACCGCTTTGAAGAGTTTCCCGAGCTGGGAGGAGAATGGAAGGACATCATCCGCACCGTGGCCGATACCCGAGAGACCTACGTAGACCGCAGCTTCCGCGGTCTGCCTCATCTGCCTACCAAGAAGAACCGCTGGAACTGGAACATCCTGGTCTTTCCCCTGAAGCTGCACGATAATCGCAACGGCGCAGTGCTCAGCGCCCGGGTCATCGAAAAGAAATGAAACTGCCAAAGGTCTTCACGGCGTTTCTTCTGCTGCTGGTTGCGGCCGGCTGCCGCTCCCACGTGATCCACGTGCGGCTGGTCAACACCAGCGCGGAGGCCGTCCATACGATCATCGTCGATTACCCACGGGCTACCTTCGGCAAGGATTCGCTCGCGCCGGGCGCGACCTTCAATTACGTCATCAAGCCTACCGATCACGGCGCTTTGAAAATCCAATTTGCCGACGCGCAGGGCGCCATTCACACCTATACCGGCCCGGTGGTCGAAAAGGGCCAGGAAGGCGACATCGAGATCAAGCTCAGCCAGGATTCGATCTCCGCGAAGCCGGCCCTGCACTAGACGCCGCGCGCGTTTCCGATCCATTGAAATTTCTTATTGTGGGAGTTCGTTGGCAAAGAGTAGAATCCGCCGGAATCGTCATTGCCACATCTTTTTGCTGTTAGAACCATTGTCTTCAATCCGATTCGAAGAGGAGACGCGATATGCCGGAACACCGCGACCACGTTCACGACGAACCCCAGGAAACTCAACCGCAGACGCACCATCACGATTGTGGCAACCTCTTCGGATGCGGCGACGAAAAAGGCACCGGCGTGCTGCGCGAAGACATCAAAGATGCGGCATTGACCCCGAGCACTTCCGACCGCCTGCTGCACATGGACGAGATGAACCAGGAGCAGCTCGACGGCTATCTCAGCGCGCGCGGCCGTTCCCGCCGCACCCTCCTGCGGGCCAGCAGCTTCATGGGCGCGCTGGCGGCCGTAGGGCCATGGTTCAGCCAATTGGCGTTCAGTAAATTGGCATTCGCTGCCGATCCCGCCGAGCAGAAATCGGCCACGCCTTCGAAAGCCGGACACGATCATAAAGCCGCTGATGAAGGCCATGTGCACGTAGTCGAGTCCAACGATCAGACCGTGCATCTGGGCGTGTACGACACGAACTTGCCGCCGATCGTCACCATCGAGTCCGGCGACACGGTGAGTTATCCCAACACCTGGTCACACTTCCTGAACCAGATGCAGCCGGGCGTGCCCATCGAAAAGCTGGCGCAACTGAGAAAAGACAATCCAGGAAAGGGCCCACACTCTATCATCGGTCCCATCGCGGTGAAGGGCGCGGAGCCCGGCGACGTGCTCGAGATCCGCTACAAGCGCGTGAAACCGTTTGTCTGGGGCGCGGTGTTCAATAATCCCGGCTCGCTGGGGACCGGCCTGCTGGCGGCGGACTTTCCCCAAGGTCAGATCAAATATCTGGATCTCGATCTTAAGAAGATGAGCGCTCCGTTTGCGCCTAACATCAACGTCCCGCTCAAGCCCTTCCCAGGTACGCTGGGCCTGGCGCCGCCCG
>CAZFRV010000165.1:0-8204 GCA_964521445.1 uncultured Acidobacteriaceae bacterium | reverse complement strand
TTCAGACCGAGCTGATGCATGGTCTGGGTCACGTGTGCCGGGCCGCCGGCGCGCGCGAAAGCCATGTCCGTGCCGGTGTTATCGCTCTGAATGATCATCAGCATCAGGGCGTCATGGAAGCTGAGATTCAGCCCGCCGTCGAGGGTCCGGAGCACGCCCGTGCCAAAACGCTTGTCGGCGGTCTTCATCACGATGCGCTCGGCGGGGTTGATCTTGCCGGTATCCACCTGACGATACACATCGACGAGCAGCGGGATCTTGATGGCACTCATGGTGTCCATGACCGCATCGGCGTTGATGGCGATCTCTTCCCCGCTATCCAGCGCCTTGACGTAGATGCCCCAGTCCGCGCTCACGCCGTGGGCGATAGTCTCAAGCTTGGCCTTGAGCAGGTCGGCGGGTTTGGGTGCGGGCGTTTGCGCCGTGGCGGACAAGGCCAGCGCAGGCAGAAGGACGATGGCGATCTTCAGCTGTTTGGGTTTCATTGTTTACCGGAAGGGGCATTGTACAACCGGTAATGCTGCAGCACGTTGGCGGAAATCTATTTGAATACCCAATGGGCCACCGTGGTTTCAAGATTCCAAAAGATGATAGCGAACGCGACGGAATCGGCCGCGAGATGAGCCATGATCAACAACCAAAGTCGCCCGGTGACGGCGTAGATCGCACCGAACACCAGACCGGCAATCGCAGCATTTCCAGCGCCGGCGACACCCATCAGAACGAAGTGATTCATGCCGAACCAGATCGAGGTCAGCAATACGATCAGCGCCCTCGCCCCGATGCCGGCTCCGAGCAGCTTGCCCAAGCGCTCGAACAGATATCCGCGAAACAAAGTTTCTTCGCCGACGCCCGCAAAGAGGATCGTCAGCAGGATTACGGGAATGGCGGCCCGATTCCCAACCACGGAGTGATAGGCATGGTTGATTGGGTCCGCGCCGAAGAGCGGCATCACCACGGCCTTCAGCAAGAGCTTGAGCGCAACGCCCAAAACCAGGCCCATCACCAGGTCGAATGCCCAGCTCTTGGGACGAACGTAGCCGATCTCAAGCCACGGGGTGTGCGATAAGCGGATCCACACTAGCACCATCAGGAAGGCAAGAGGAGGAGCGTACCAGGTGGCGTAGAAGATGCATCCGATGGCAAAGAGTCCCAGGGGACCGAATCCGCGCAAATGGCCGGCCAACCGGTCTTCCCAAACCGGTACGGCAATGCCGCCATCGGTCATGCGGACTTTACAGGCCCTGTCCGCGGATCAAGCTCATGGGATCGGGCGCCGCGGCACCACCGGGGCGCGTGGCGCTGTTCTGATCTTCCACCTTGTCGCCCTCGCCGGGCGCAAGGAAAAGGTTTTCTTCGAGTCCATGCTGGCGGGTATAGAGGTCGAAATAGCGGCCGTTGAGAGCGATCAGTTCCTGATGTTTGCCGCGCTCGACAATCTTGCCGGCTTCGACCACCAGGATCTGGTCGGCCTGGCGGATAGTGGAGAGCCGGTGGGCAATGACGAACGTGGTGCGGCCCTGCATCAGGTACTTCAAACCCTGCTGGATGTAGGCTTCGGACTCGGAGTCGAGGCTGGAGGTGGCTTCGTCCAGGATCAGGATTCGCGGATCGGCCAGCACCGCGCGGGCGATGGAGACGCGCTGTTTCTGGCCGCCGGAGAGCTTTACGCCGCGCTCGCCGATGATGGTGTCGTACTTCTCGGCAAAGCGCTCGGCGAATTCATCGACGTGGGCGATGCGGCACGCCTGCATGATTTCGTCTTCCGTGGCCTCGGGGCGCGAGAAGACGATGTTTTCGCGGATGCTGCCGTCGAAGAGGAAAGAATCCTGCAACACCACGCCCAGCGCGGGACGATAGGAATCGAGGCGCACGTGGCTCAAATCCACTCCGTCAACCAGCACCCGGCCGGCCGTCGGCTTGTAGAAAGCCGCCACCAGCCCGATCATGGTCGACTTGCCCGAGCCCGAAGATCCCACCAGCGCGGTCACGCTGCCTGGCGGCGATCCAAAGCTTACATCCTCCAGAACCGGCTTGCCCGGTTCATAGGAAAAATCCACGTGCTCGAAAACAATATCGCCGCGGATCGCCGGGAGCGTAGCCGCGCGCTCGGGATCTACGTCTTCGCGGTGCTGATCCAGGACATCACGCGTGCGGTCCAGACCGGCCAGCGCTTCGGTGATCTGCGTCCCGATACTAGCGATCTGGGCCACCGGAGCCACCAGAAACCCCATCAGCGCCGTATACATGATAAGATCGCCCTGCGTCATGTGACCTGCGAGAATCTGGCGTGCTCCGTTGTACATGATGATGGCGCTTACGATTCCCAGCATCACCACGGAAGAGAGTCCCATGAGCGAAGTGGCGGTCAGGGTCTTGAACACATTCTGCAGCAGCCGTAGGGCTCCGGCTCCGAAGACCGCGGCTTCGCGCTCTTCAGCGTGGTAGCCCTTGACCACGCGGACACCGCCCAGGGATTCGGTCAGGCGTCCCGTGACCTCGGCATTGATTTTCGCGCGATCGCGGAAGATCGGCCGGATGGTCTTGAAGGCGCGCGCGAAGGCCACCATCAGCAGCAACAAGAAACCCAGGGCGATCAGGGTCATGCGAGCGTTGACCTTCAGCAGAATGACCAGCGCCAGCACTGCAGTCAAAATTCCGCCGCAGAATTCAATCAACCCGGTGCCAATCAGGTTGCGGACCCCTTCCACATCGCTCATGATGCGCGAAACCAGGGCGCCGGTCTTGTTGGCGTCGTAGTAGCTCAGGGGCAGCTTGCCGATATGAGCTTGTACTCTGCGCCGCAGTTCGGTGATCGTCCGCTGGCCTTCCTTGGAAACCAGCTGCGTCAAGGCAAAGGAGGTTGCGCCCTGGATCATGGTGGCACACACGACCGCCGCGATCAGGGGTAGCAGGAGGTCGGGACGGTGATCGTGGATCACCCGGTCGAACAAAAACTTCGTCGAAACCGGAAGCACCAGGCCACAGACTCGGCCAACCAGTACAAGGAAGAAACTGAAAACCAACAGGCTGCGGCGCGGGCGCACCAACTCCTTGATCATCGGCAGCGCGGACTTGAATTGCTGCACAGATGATTTCTTCTTGGCGGCCTTTTCGTCCTTCTTGCCGGTCTCTACAGCCAAGGCTTGCTCCCCTTATTGACAGTGTCTGTATAGATTACAAGGTCTACCCCTCAGGTTCGAAATTTGTGGCAGCCGAAGGCGTTGTCGGTTGACTTCTCCTGAAGCGTCGGAGCAGCATATCAGCCATTGGAGGGTAAATCGTATGGGTCGGAAACTGCTGGCGGGTATTTTGGGAGGTTTGGCTTTTTTTGCCTGGTCTTCTATCGCCCATGTGGCAACCGGGTTGGGCCAAGTGGGAATTCAGGAAATCCCTAACGAACAGGCGGTGTTGAGCGCCATGAAAGCCAACATCCCTGCCGACGGTTTTTACTTCTTCCCGGGATACGGGCTTCCGGCCACGGCAACGCAGGCGCAGAAAATGGCAGCCATGAGAGAAAAAGCCGCCAATCACTACTCGGGTCCCGGGGGAATATTGATCTACCATCCCACACAGTCCCTGGATCTCAAGCCCGGCCAGTTGCTTACGGAAGCGGGGACCAATATTGTGCAGGTGCTTCTGGCGGTCTTTCTCCTGGGACAGACCAGTCTCACCAGCTTCGCCGCTCGCTGGCGCTTCGTCACCGTTGCCGGAGTTCTGGCCGCCATCAGCACCAACGTTTCCTATTGGACGTTCTATGGGTTTCCCGGCAACTACACCGTGGCTTACATCTGCATCATAGCCATGGGATTCGTGGTTGCGGGCCTGGTGGTAGCCGCCATGGTCAAGCCGGGCGCCGCCATCGCGTCGGGCAAGACGGTCGGGGCGTAAGCCAAGGCCAAGGAACGGCCCGGAGGTTACCCCATGCCGATGCAGTATGAGTACACCGCGATTCCTGAGTCCGCGGTCCCGCGTGCTTCCCACAGCGCGTTTCAGCATCTTTTGGACACCTACGCGAGCGAGACCAGCAAGGTGATCAGCGTATGGCGGGAGTTCCGCCCTGAAGACATGGCGTTTCGCGCCGCGGAACGCTCGAGCACCGTGCTGGAAATCATGAAGCACCAACTGCTGTCCGAGCGCCGGTTCTTCGCCGAGTTCATCGGTCTCGAAGGAGAGCCGGAACCTGGCGCGGTGCTGCCCCAGGCCCTGTCGCCCAGCGGATTCTGCCACCGCAACGAGGAGCTGTGCCGGCCGCGATTGGACACCCTTGCCGGTCGTGACGCGCCGTGGTGGATGGAAGTGGTACCGTTTTTTGATGTCCGCCGCCAGCGCATCTGGGTTTTCTGGCGCCGCGTCCTGCACACAGCTCATCATCGCACGCAGCTCAGCGGATGCCTTCGCCTGCTCGGCCGCAGAGTGCCTTCGAGCTATGGACCCACTGCCGACGTGACCTGGCAAGGGGCCGATCCAACACGCAGTGTGGAGGCGTCAGGAAGAAAATAGGCCTTCGATGGCGGCGCGAGGCGGCCGGCTTCCGTTGCTCCTCTGGGCTTGTGAGCGGAGATAGGCGAGAAACGCCTGCGGCGCCCGGCTCAGGAAGTGGCCTTTGACTGAAGCTACGCCCACGACCCGCGAAGCCCTCTCGTCGGCGATCTGGACGAAACAGCAGCCGGGCTCGCGCGCCAGCGCCATCTCCGGCACCACCGAAACTCCCAGCCCGGCGGTGACCATCGCCACAATGCTGGAGAATTGTCCGCTTTCAAAGACGATCTGGGGCAGGATACGGGCGCGTTTGCACACCTCGATCGCGGTTTCCCGGAAGCAGTGGTCGTCGCGCAGAAGCAAAAACGATTCCCGGCGAAGTTCCTTCATCATCAGACTGCGCTTACGAGCCAGAGGATGAGTCTTCGGCAAGATGGCAAACAGGCGTTCGGTGAGCAGGGGATGACAATCCAGGTCATGCCCGCGCGCCGGCAGAGCCATGATGGCCAGATCCACCAGACCGCCGCGCAACCTGTCCAGGAGATGCACGGTGACGTCCTCCACCACCGTAATCGATGCCTGCGGATATTTGCGTGAAAACACGGCAATCCGAGACGGCAGGAAATACGGGGCGATGGTCGGGATCACACCGATGCACACTGGCCCGGACACGGTGGACTGCCGCTCCGCTACCTCTTCTTTGGCAGACCGCATTTCCGCCAGAATGGCCCGCGCCCGGGGCAGGAAGACCTGGCCCGGGTCCGTGAGACGCACGCTGCGGCCCAAGCGATCAAAGAGTCGAACGCCCAGCTCTTCCTCAAGCTTCATGATCTGTTGCGACAACGAGGGCTGGGCCACCTGCTCCCGCTCGGCGGCGCGCGTAAAACTGCCGGTTTCGGCGACTGCACAGAAATACCGTAGCTGGTGGACTTCCATAGTCGGCACCTATTGAACGAAGTCTAATTATATATTGGACAGATGGAGCGGAGCCCTCTATTTTGACTCACCTGACGGACGTCATTATCGCTGGCGGGGGCCCAGCTGGATTAAAGAAACTGCCATATGTTTCCCGGAAACATTCAAGAGACATTCTTCGACGCCGCCCTGCATGGCAAGAAGCATGTGACCGTCCACCTGCTTAACGGCGTCAAGCTTTCCGGAAAAGTACGCTCCTTTGACAAATATGCGGTCGTGCTGGAGAGCGGCGCCTTGGAACAGCTCATCTTCAAGCATTCCATCTCCGCTGCTTTCGTTTGCCGGAACCGTCACTGTGCAGAGTGCTTTCCAGCCAAGACAGGGGGGGAAGACAGGCCCATCGGCACTATCGAAAGCAGCTAGAGAGCAACCCGTCGACACAGCTGGATGTGATGGGGACACGATTCCTTGCGTTATGAGTATGCAAATAAGTCTTCTCTAACTCTATGCAAACTTATACGGTTTTCAGGACACCTGTTTGCACCTTGCCACTTTTTGCCACCCGAGTTTGCAACCTGTTTTCCACAACAATGCCGTTGCTTTGCAACTTCGCTTTAACACCGTTTTTACAAATAGGGAAACAATTGCCTGCTAGCATGATTTCGCCCGAAAAATGTGCATTTCATAGCTTGCATTTTGTCGCCGCGCAGTTATGATTGTGCCCCGGGTTTTCTATCTATCTCGCCCAAAGTTCTCTTGAGTTCAGGTTCTGATTTGATAGGGGAGGAAAAGCTCATGATGTCAGGTTTTGCTCATTCCATGCGACGGACCCTCACATTGATCTTGTTGGTGATCGCGTGCTGCGGGTTGCTTGCGGCGCAGTCCACCACCGACGGAGCCATTGCCGGCACGGTATTCGATTCCAACGGCGCTGTGGTTCCGAAAGCAGCGGTGGTCGTTCGCAACAACGGCACCAATGCGGAACAGAACGTGACCACGGACGGTTCCGGCTATTACCGCGTGCTTACGCTACAGCCGGGCACATATACGGTCACGGTGAACCATCAGGGCTTTGCGCCTTACAAGGCTGAACAGGTGATCGTGCAGGTGGGCAGCATCACCGACGTTTCGCCCCGTCTGGTCATCGGCGCCACCCAGGAAACCGTGGTTGTGTCGGCCGAGGCTCCGCAGATCAACTATGTTTCGCAGGAGTTCGCCAACACCCTGGACCAGACCGCGATCTCCAACTTGCCGATCAACGGCGGTCGCTGGTCCAATTTTGCCTTGTTGACTCCGGGCGTGGTCAGCGACTCCAACGCCTTCGGCCTGCTTAGCTTCCGCGGCATCAGCACGCTTCTGAACAACAATACGTTCGACGGCGCCGACAACAACCAGGCATTCTTCTCTGAAGAACGCGGTCGCACCCGCGCGGGCTATTCCACGCCCATCGAGGCCGTGGAGGAGTTTCAGGTGAACACGTCGAACTATTCCGCCGAGTACGGACGATCGGCGGGCGGCGTGGTCAATACCGTCAGCAAGAGCGGCACGAATCAGATTCATGGCAGCGGCTATTTCCGGGACCGCGACAATGATTGGGGGGCATTCAATGAGTTCACTCAGATCAATGTCCCGAACGGCACGGGCGGGTTCGCATCCCAACCCTTCAAGCCTACCGACTGGCGCAAGATGGCGGGCGGCAGCGTGAGCGGGTCCCTGATAAAGGACAAGCTCTTCTGGTTTGTTGCCTACGACTGGTACCATCACAACTTCCCCGGCGTAGCCGTCACCAGTAATCCCAGCGTATTCTTTGCCGCGCCCAGCGCTGCGACGATCAGCACCCTGGCTGGGCGTCTGGGGGTTACGAACGCGCAGGCCACCACGATCTACAACACTGATCTGGCTGGGCTGAATACAATGCTGGGCCAGGTGGCGCGCGAGGGCGATCAGAACATTTTTTTCCCCAAGATCGATTGGCAGATCAACAATGCCAACCACGCGTCTTTCTCGTTCAACCGCATGCGTTGGTCTTCTCCCGCGGGAATTCAGACCACCACGGCAGTCACCCGCGGCCTGGCCAGCTTCGGCAACGACTATGTGAAAGATACCTGGGGGGTGGCCAAGCTCGACACAGCCATCACTCCCAATGTCACCAACGAGATCCGCTTTCAGTACGGGCGTGATTTCGAATACGAATTCACGCAGAGTCCCACGCCGTACGAAGTGGCGAACCTGGTCAATGCTCCCTCGTTCACGAATCCTTTGGGCTTCCCACCCTCGGTTGCCATCACCAACGGTTTCACTTTCGGCGTTCCCAATTTCCTCAATCGGTCGCAGTTCCCCGATGAGACTCGCATGCAGGTCGCTGACAGCTTGAGCTGGACCCATGGCAAGCACACGCTCAAGTTCGGCTTTGACGTCAGTCATATCGACGACAATTCGCAGAACCTCTTCAACGGGTTTGGCAGTTACAGCTATAGCAGTTTGTTGAACTACTTCAGCGATCTCAACAAGCCGAAAACCTGCCCCGGAGGACTGGCCTGCTACACCAGTTACAGCCAGGGCCTGGGCCTTGCCGGACTCGACTTTACCAGCGGAGATTTCGCGTTCTTTGTCGCCGACGACTGGAAGATCCGCCCCCGTCTCAGCCTGTCGTTGGGGCTGCGTTGGGAATATCAGGCGATGCCCGCAGCCATCACCAGTCTGGTCAACCCTGCGGTACCGCAAACTGCCCAGTTGCCGAATGATATGAACAACTTTGGCCCGCGCCTCGGCTTCTCTTATGACGTCTTTGGCGACGGCAAGACCGT
>CAZFRV010000164.1:0-10605 GCA_964521445.1 uncultured Acidobacteriaceae bacterium | reverse complement strand
GACCTACCTGATTTCCAAACTCGCACGAACCAGTGTAACCGTGTGCCTTTCCGGGGATGGGGGTGACGAACTCTTCGCCGGGTACAGTCGATATCTGATTGCCCGGAGCCTATGGAGCACATTCAAGAAAATGCCCCGGATGGCGCGAACCAGTGCGGCCAAATTACTTCAGGCGGTCTCACCGGCGACGAGTGAGCGCGCGGTGCGGGTGCTCAATCCTTTGCTGCCCTTCAGATTTCGGTTGTCTTCCGCCGGCGATAAAGCTCGCGCATTGGCCCAATGTTTGACAGCGCGTAACCGTGATGAGTTGTACATGCGGTTTCTCTCGCACTGGGAAGATCCCTGCAGCGTGGTCTTGAATTCACGTGAGCCCGGTACGGTGCTGGATTCGATTTCCTCCATGGCTGAAATCGCCGGTTTTGAGGAGACCATGATGCTCACCGATCTCCTGAATTATCTGCCTGACGACATTCTCACCAAGGTCGACCGCGCCAGCATGGCCGTGAGCCTGGAAGCTCGCGTTCCGCTGCTGGACCACCGCGTCGTTGAATTTGCTTGGACGCTGCCTCTCGGCTTCAAGATCCGTGGCCGGACTGGAAAATGGATCCTTCGCCAGGTGTTATCCAGGTACGTCCCCAGGCACCTCTTCGAGCGTCCCAAGATGGGCTTTAGTGTTCCGATTGGAGTGTGGTTGCGGGGGCCGTTGCGTGAGTGGGCGGAAGAACTTCTGTCGGAAACCAACATTCGCCGGCATGCGCTCTTTCATGTGGAGCCAATCCGGCAGAAGTGGGAAGAGCATATCTCGGGTCAGCGGAACTGGCAGCACTGGCTGTGGGACGTGCTGGTCTTCCAGGACTGGCTGGCGCACATAAGGCGTTCCGCCCGGGTCGTACAGGTTCTTCCATAAGAATTCAAAACCGCAACAGTGGAACACCCGAGTTCTCTGGCTCTCCAATGAGTGCATCGCGAAATGTCTTATAAGCTTAGGCGAAGTACTCTGCTAGTATTGTTTGCTTACTCCCAGAGGGCTCATGCGGATTCATTCTGTTTTGCGGACGCTGTCGCTCATTGCGGGAACCGCGGGCGTCATGTGCTCAAGTGGCGCTTGCCTCCAGCAAAGTACCGGCGGACCGGTTTCCTCTTCTTCCTCTTCTTCTTTAGGCCAAGGTTGCGCGCAAGGTAACTGCATTTCAGACACCACAATCATCGAAGATCTTCCCTCGAGTGACGCACAAAAAACCAAGCCTGAGAGTCCGCCGGGGAATACGCCCTCGGATGACACAGTGACTATCAAAAAAGTCTTGATGAACCTGCCCGGCGATCAAAAAGAAATCTGGACCAGCCCTTTCCGCCTGCACCCGCGAGACTCCGTGTGGCTGCTTCCCATGCTGGGAACGGCCGGGGTCTTGATCGGCAGTGACAGCCACAGCATGCAGCGGGAGCGCTCCAACGCAATCGCCGTCAGCAGGAGTAACAACATTGCCAACGGCGGTCTGGCCACGCTGGTGGCGGTGCCGGGCATGATGTATGCCTGGGGAAGCTGGCATGGCGATTCCAAAGAACGCGAGACCGGCCTGCTCTCCGGGGAAGCACTGGTGGATAGTGCGGCGGTGAATGAGGTCCTGAAACTCGTCTTCGCGCGCCAGCGGCCGACTCTTACCGGCGGCCAGGGCAAGTTTTTCACCGACATCGGCAATGCGTCATTCCCATCCACGCATTCCATGCTGAGCTGGACGGCGGCTTCCGTGATCGCCCATGAGTATCCCGGCCCGCTGACTCAGGTGCTGGCTTACGGAGCTGCAACGGCCGTGAGCATCAGCCGAGTCACTGGGCGCCAACATTTTCCCTCAGACGTGGTGCTGGGCGGAGCCTTCGGCTGGTTCATCGGACGGCAAGTATATAAAGCGCACCACGATCCCGAACTGGAGCGGCCCGGCAGCTACGGCTCGTTCATTCCGGACACCAAGGAGGTTGATCCGTCCAAGCTTGGGTCAGCCTTTGTTCCCCTCGATAGCTGGGTCTATCCGGCGCTCGAACAACTGGCGGCGATGGGTTACATCAAGACGCAATTCACCGGTCTCCGGCCGTGGACCCGACGCGACTGCCTGCGCCAGACCGAAGAAGCCGAGTACAACACGCTAGACCTTCAGACTGATTCAGCCGTCGCCCAGACCATCAAGATGTTGCACGAAGAATTCAAGAGCGACGGCAAGAACTATCAAAGCTTTTCCGTCGACTCCATCTACACCCGCTTTACCAATATCGCGGGCACTCCTTTGCGCGACAGCTACCATTTTGGCAACACGATTTGGAATGATTTCGGCAGGCCCTATGACCAGGGCAACAACATCTATACCGGCGCTTCCATCAGCGCCGTTGCAGGACGATTTTTCTGGTACGCGAGTGGAGAATATCAACGTGCTCCTGGGCGGCCGGCACTCTCTCCGGCACAGCAGGACCTGATTAACACGCTCGATGGGAACACGGGGCCGCCACCGAATCCTGTGGGGCCGGCGCCGGCGGCTGTCTCCGCCACCGATCGCTTCTATCCGCTGGATCTCTACGCGGGCGCGCAGTTGGGCGAGTATGCCGTTACTTTCGGCAAGCAGAGTTTATGGCTGGGCCCCGGCGAAAGCGGCCCACTGATGCTCAGCGACAACGCTGATCCCATGTACATGTTTCGCATATCTCGCACCGCGCCGCTGGTTTTGCCAGGATTTCTTCAGCACCTGGGTGAGATTCGCGGTGAGTTCATCCTGGCCAAGTTGTCCGGGCACCAGTTTCCTGGCCGGCCATTTTTCAACCTGCAAAAGATCAGCTTTCATCCCACGAAGAACCTGGAACTCGGATTTACGCGTTCTTCTCTGTGGGGCGGCGTGGGGCATCCCTTCACGTTCCACGCACTGGCACGAAATTTCTTGTCGCTCGGCGATACACCGGCTGGCCCTTTTAACACCCCGACTGACATTGGCGATCGCAAATCTGGATTTGATTTCTCCTATCGTCTTCCGGGAATGAGAAACTGGCTGACCCTCTACGTCGATTCCTACAGCGATGACGACCCATCACCCATCGCCAATCCGCGGCGCGCCGCCATCAACCCCGGGCTCTATCTCTCCCACTTCCCACGTCTCGCGAAACTCGATCTGCGGGTGGAAGCGGTTTCCACGCAATCTTTGGTCCCCACCGATCGTGGCGGACAATTTCTCTATTGGAATTTCCGCTATCACGATTCCAATACCAACAAGGGGTACCTGTTCGGTAATCAGACAGGACGCGATGGCAGGACCGGCCAGGTCTGGAGCACATATCATTTCTCCGCATCCACCAGCCTGCAACTTAGTTACCGCGACACCAAGGCCAGCAATGTGTTCATCCCCGGCGGAGGGACGCAGAGCGACGCCAGCACCCGCCTCCTCTGGCAGGTACGGCCTGACTGGAGCGTCAATGCTTTCGTTCAGTACGAGCGCTGGTTCATTCCGGCGTTGCGCCCCACGGCACAGCGCGACGTGACCGGGAGCTTACAACTCACCTTTACACCGCATTTGAAGGGTCTGGGCGGCCAGAAGAATTGAGTCGCCGTGGACCACGGAATCATTCTTCTGCGTGAACGGGAATTGGCTGCAATCGGCTCTTTCCAGGCTGATTGCGGCGAGCGCGCGCGGCGCCGCGCTTGCGTTCCTTCCTGACCATAGCCACATAAGGAGCAAAGTCCACTTGCATGGTGTGCCGGGGCGTATTTCCGTATCGTTTACGGACGCCTTCACGCTCGCGTTGGATGGCGGCTTCCATCTCCGCCACGGACGGCAGTGAGTACTTGCCGCACAAGTAGTCGGCCACCCATTCGCTTTGCAGTTCAGCCAGCGGCATGATGGCTCCCAGCGGCTGTAGCAGGGCCAGGAAAAAAAGGTCCGGATGGTGCGGATGAAAGACCCGGCAATACAGCGGAAGGTCATTATTCGGAGCCGAGATCAACTCCGGGCGGAAGAAAGGAAAGTCAACGCGATATCCGGTACAGAAGATAATTGTGTCGAAGGCTTCGCGTGAGCCATCGGTAAACCGGACATCCGCACCCTCCAGGCTTTGAAGGTTGGGGCGGACAAGAATGTCGCCGTGCGACAGACGGTTGAGCAAATCACCGCTGACCGTGGGATGAGCGTGCAAGAGCTTGTGGTCCGGACGCGGAAGACCGTAGTTGGTCACGTCGCCCTGCTGCAGGCGAAGCACAAAGCTGAGGATGGCACGTTGCACCGAGAACGGAAGTGACTGAGGTATTGCTCCCTGGTCTAGCGGCCGGCCGAGAATGTGCTTGGGAATCACGTGAAAGCCGCGGCGCACGGAGAGCACCGTGCGGGCAGCCACGCGCGAAAGTTCGACCGCTATGTCGACGGCGGAGTTACCGAATCCCACCACCAGCACGCGTTGACCTGCGAAACCCTCCGGCGTCCGGTAATCGTGGGCGTGGAGAACCGTACCCGAGAATGCTCCGGGAAACGGAGGCTCCGGCCACCGCCGAGACCAATGATGACCATTCGCCACCAGTAGGGCGGCGTAGCGCGCGGTCCGGCCATCGCTGGCGGTAACCGTCCAACCTCCCTCAACCGCGGGTTCGCACGAGAGCACCCTGGTATTGAATCGTATGTGCGGCTTGATCCCGAAATGCTCGGCATAGGCGTCAAAGTACGCGGCAATCTGTGCGTGGTGGGGAAAGTCCGGGTAAGCGGCCGGCATGGGGAAGTCCGAATATTGCATCTTGGGCTTCGAAGTGTTGATGTGCAGAGAGCGGTAGGCGCTGGACATGCCGTTCTTGTTGTCGTAAACCCAGTTGCCACCCACCTGGTCGCCGGCTTCATAACAGTCAAAGGGAATATGGTGCTGCTTGAGCACCTTGCACGCGGCAATACCCGAAGAACCAGCGCCGATGATGCAAGCTTTGAGTGAAGACGAGGGCATGAGGAACCGGCCTTTGGCGTGCTTAGGATAGCACGCAGCGTGACTCGAATCAGGACATCTCTGCCTGGCCCGCGACGATCGTCCGGGCAACCTTGCCGTCCGAGGCCAGCGCTACCAGATCAGCCATGCGACCGGGCGCGAGCATGCCCCGCTCTTGGGACACGCCCAGCAGTCGCGCGGGATTCACCGTAACCAGGCGGACGGCTTGCTGGAGATTCCATCCGGCAAAGCCCATGATGTTGCGCACCGCCCGGTCCAGCGTGAGCACGCTACCGGCCAGTTTGCCCTGATGCTCGCAGCGATCGCCTCTTACGTCCACGTCGAATGCGCCCAACCGGTATTTTCCGTCGGGCATGCCGGTGGCGCTGATTGCGTCGGTAATCAGAATGGCGCGTTCGGGGCCTTTAGCAGCGAGAAATAAGCGCACAACGCTCGGATCCACATGAACGCCGTCCGCAATGATGTCGGCGCTGAGGGCGCTTTCGGTCAGGACCGCGCCCAGAATTCCCGGATCGCGATGATCCAGCGCTCTCATGGCGTTGAAGGTATGCGTTGCGTGCTCTGCTCCGGCGGCAATCGCCGCGCAAGCTTGGTCGTAACTTGCGTCCGAATGTCCCAGACTGCAGTGAACGCCCAGAGCCCGCGCGTGGCGGATGGTCTCAGCGGCGCCGCCGAGTTCAGGAGCGATGGTCATCATGCGAATGGCGCCGCCGGACGCTTGCCAAAGACGATCGAACATCTCTGGGGAAGGCGGAAGCAAATTCTCCGGAGGATGGACTCCGCGTTTGGCGTGGCTGATAAACGGGCCTTCCAGGTGGATCCCCAGAGGCAGAGCACGGTGGTTCTCCGGTTCAACCTTGGCGATGGACTTACCCAAACGTTCGAGCGCCGCCAGGGTCCGCTCCACGGGAGCTGTGACCGTGGTGGGTATGTAGCTGGTCACACCGTGCTGCGCCATGTGGCGTTCCATCGCGGCCAAGGCCGTGCTGTCAGCCTCCATCACATCGTGGCCGGCGCCGCCGTGGACATGAATGTCAATGAATCCAGGAGCCAGAGTCAGGCCGGGAAGATCGACGTAGCGAGCGCCCGCTGGGACTTCGATCGCATCGCGGGGCGCCACGGCGGCGATACGCCGGTCGTCGATCACTACAACTGGTGATTCAACCCACTCGGTGGGGGTAAGCAGACGCGCCGCAGTGATGACAGTCTTCATGATCAATTCAGCAAACCGTGTCGCGTTTCCATTTGGCGTCGCATTACGGCAACGCTCGTCCGCTTTTTTCCCCCCAGGGACAGGAAAGCAACAGTATAAATACCACATCGCCGATCACCGTTTCTGAAACTGCGGCGTCCTCTGTTATCTTTCCACCATGACCCAATTCTTGCAGCGAATTCTACTGATCTTGTTGGCTGTGCCGTGCTTGGCCGCAGACCAGTACCTGAAGCCCGGGCCGGTTCAACCTACCAAAGAAAGCCGGCGCTGGGCGGAGCAGACCTTAAAGCGTCTTACGCTGGAAGAAAAAGTCGGCCAGATGCTCAACATACGGTATTTCACCGACTTTCAAAATTTCTCGAGCGACAGCTATCGCCAGTTTCGCGAGCAGATGCAGAAGTACCGTGTCGGCTCGGTGACGCTTACGGTGCACGTGGACGGCCCTTTTCTGCTCAAGAACCCTCCCCTGGAGGTGGCCTCCATCGCCAATCAACTACAGCGTGATTCCAAGCTTCCCTTGCTCATCGCTGCGGACTTTGAGCGCGGCCTGGCGTCGCGCGTAAGTTTCGTGCCTGCGTTCCCTGATGCCATGGCTTTTGGCGCCACCGGAAGCCCCGCTGACGCGGAGCGGTTCGGGGCCATCACCGCGGAAGAGGCCCGCGCTGTTGGCGTCCACTGGGACTTTTTTCCGGTCGCGGACGTGAACAGCAACCCCAACAATCCCATCATTAACACGCGCTCTTTTGGTGAGGATCCGGAGGCCGTGGGCGACCTGGTGGCTGCCTTCATACGGGGCGCCAAGGCGCACGGCATGTTGACCACCGCCAAGCACTTTCCGGGACACGGTGATACCAGTACGGACTCTCATCTTGGTGTCGCCAAAGTCGAAGGAGACGTGGCCCGGTTGCAGAGTGTGGAACTGCCGCCGTTCAAGAAGGCGATCAGCGCCGGCGTCGATGCGGTGATGGTCGCCCACCTTTCCGTTCCCGCTCTCGATTCCGACCCCAACAGAGTGGCCACGATTTCGAAGAGCGTCGTGAGCGGCGTTCTGCGGGAGCAGATGGGGTTCAAGAACATTGTTGTGACCGATGCGCTGGAGATGCGCGGCTTGACCAGTTTGTATCCGCCGGGCCAGGGCAACCCGACGGCCAAAGCAGCAGTGGACGCGGTCAAGGCCGGCAATGACGTCATCCTGTGGCCAACTGATCTGGACGCAGCTTTTCGCGGCATTGTCGACGCCGTGAAGAAGGGCGATATTCCGATTTCAAGAATCAACGCGTCGGTGAAGAGAATTCTGGAAGTCAAAGCATCTCTTGGCCTGCACAAGGCGCGACTGGTCGATTTGGCGCGCGTACCTTACGTCGTCAGCCGGCAGGAAGACATGCAGTTTGCGCAACAAGTGGCCGACGATGCGGTGACCCTCGTCCGCGATAACGGCCAGACCCTGCCCTTGCCGCGGATGCGCCCTCCACTTGTGGAAAGCGAGACGTTTCAAATCCCGGTCCGGCCGACAGCCCAGATTGTCGCGATCGTGATCACGGAGTCGGTGCACGGTCCCTCGGGCCGAGGATTCGAGAGCGCGTTGAAGACGCGGCGGGCCGACGCCACGATCTTTTATGTCGATAACGGTTTGGCAACGCCGCTAACCCCGGAAATCCTTCAAGCCGTGAGGGATGCCGGCAGCGTGGTGGTGGCCGCTTACGTGGTTCCCACGGCGGCCAAGCAGGTGATGGTCGAGGGTAAGCTGGTCAACAGCGTGGGCCTGGAACAGGGCACGGGAGAGTTGCTGGCCCAGGTGCTGGATGTCGCCGCGGCCAAAACAACGGTCATTGCCATGGGCAATCCCTATCTCGCTCAGAGCTTTCCCAAGGTCCAGAACTACATCTGCACCTTCTCCAACGCTTCCACCTCGGAGTTAAGCGCAGTCAAGGTGTTGTTCGGAGAGCTCAAACCGAGCGGGAAACTGCCGGTGACTCTGCCCGGAATCGCGCCTCGGGGAGCTTCGTTGTCCGGGGCGAGAACAAGCGGCGAAGGAAGCCGCTAGCTAAGACCATGCTTTTGCGAATTTTGGCTTCCATCGAGCGAGCGTACGCTGGGCGGCGGGCCGCCGCACCATCAAGCGAGAGCTCGTGTCGATTCCCGGATCACCAGTTCGGAAGCCAGTTTGCGATGCACCGCGGGGAAGCGGCGATTGTCGGCGCCGGCGCTAATCGCATCCACGATGATGTTGACGGCGGACGCGCCCATGGCTTCCATGGGCTGGCGCACCGTGGTCAAAGAAGGCACAAACAGCGCTGAAGTCGTCACGTCGTCAAAACCAATCACCGAGCAGCGGTTGGGCACCCTGATTCCGGAGCTGGCCAGGGCGCGCAAGGCGCCGAACGCGGTCATATCATCGAAGGCCATCAAACCGGTGAAGGGCCGCTTCCGGTTAAGAAGTTCGAGCGTCATCCGATAACCGTCATCGACGCCCAGATTCGGATTGAGCTGGTCCGGCAGGTCCACGATGAGCTTGGGATCCAATTCCAGGCCGGTATCGCGAGCAAATCTCTGCACTCCACGCCACCTGTTCTTGCTGCTCGAGAGCGCCTTGGGCCCGCGCACGAACGCGATCTTGCGATGCCCAATCGCATACAAGTGCGCTACCGCGGCGTAGCCTCCGCCTTCATCGTCCACCGTGACCGAACTGGTGGCATTGGACTCGAGCTCACGTCCGATGATCACCGTGGGAATGCCGGGCTTTTCCAGGTCCGCCAGCAAGTTAATGTCGAGATAGAGCCAGTTGGCCAGGACGATCAGCGCTTCCACGCGGCGTTCCAGCAGCATTTCCAGATAGCGCTCGAAACGGCTGCGCTCGTTGTGCGCGTCGGTAAGGATCGGGAGATAGGAAGCCTGGTAGAGAGAATTTTCCAAACCCCGCAAAATGGGAGTGCAATAGGGATCGGTCACGTCGAATACCATGACCCCGACGGTGTGGTTGCGCTTGCTGCGCAGCGACTTGGCAAAAATGTTGGGATGATATCCCAGGCTCTTGGCGGCCTTCTGAATGCGTCCTTTGGTTGGCAGCGGTATGTAGCGCGCCAACGGCGCATTGTTCAAGACGATCGAAACCGTGCTCGCCGAAAAACCGCTGGCCCGGGCCACATCCCGGATCGTAATCGCCGTTCTCTTGCCTTCAGGGCGCCTCAAGATACCCCCATTGTCGGTTAGCAGCTAAGCATATGCGCATGTCTGGCAAATGCCAAGCTAATTCCAGCAGGGCTCTTCTTGAGTCTAATAAATTCGTGGTTTTATTAAAACGTTTTTGTATAATTCCCCTGTTTCGGCAGCTTTGCTGTGCCGGCCGCGACAAAATGAATTGGGAGGCAAAGACCGTGCCTTCGTTTGCCATCGGCGTAGACCTCGGCGGCACCAACATGCGCATCGCGGCTGTGGAAGACTGCGGGAAACCCCTCGAGGTGGTTAGCATGCCCACCCAACTCCAGCGGGGCCGGGAACACGTCCTGGGTGAGATTGTGAATACCATCCGCCGGCTCAGCCGCAAGCATGCCCGCAGCGGCCGGTTGCTGGGAGTCGGTGTGGGAGTTCCGGGAATCATTGACCTTGAAAGCGGCACGGTGCGTGCGGCGGCAAATCTCCCGGGCTGGAGTGACTATCCCGTGCGTAACGAGCTCGAGAGGATGCTCGGAGTCCCGGTGGTTCTGGAGAACGACGCGAACTGTGCCGCTTTGGGAGAGAAATGGACCGGGGCCGGCCAGGCGGTGGACGACCTGTGCATGCTGACGCTGGGCACGGGCGTCGGCGGCGGGTTTGTCGTCAACGGACGGCCCTGGCACGGAGTGATGGGCATGGCGGGTGAGTTCGGCCACATGACGGTGATATCGGAAGGCCTTCCGTGCCCCTGCGGCAACCGCGGCTGCCTGGAGCAATACGCCTCAGCCACTGCAATCATGCGGATGGCCGCAGCCGTTGTGGCCCAAGGCAAGTCGCCCCGGATGGCCAGGCTGGCGGAACTCGATTCCCAATTCACCGCCCGCGCCGTGTTCGATTGCGCGCAGAATGGGGATCGAGCGGCGCAGGACATCTTTGAGACCGTCGGCTCGGCTTTGGGCATTGCCCTGGCCAATCTGATCAATGCTCTGAACTTGCCGTTGTATGTCGTGGGCGGCGGCGTCGCCGGCGCCTGGGAAGCGTTCTCTCCCGCAATGCTCAACGAACTCACCCGGCGGTCGATCGTGTTTCGCGCCGGTGAGCCTCTGAAATCGCGTCATAAAGGCACCACCATTACGCCGACGTCATTGCGAGAAAACGCGGGTCTGCTGGGCGCTGCCCGTCTTCCGATGTTGGTGGACAAGCCGCCGAGCTTTTGCTCCGCCGCCGGTTGACAGGGCACGGGCTGGCCGCGCCACGCAATGCGACCCATCTCGCTTTCTCGTGAT
>CAZFRV010000163.1:0-5222 GCA_964521445.1 uncultured Acidobacteriaceae bacterium | reverse complement strand
GACTTTCCGTCAGCACCTTGCCGAAGCGGAAGCCGAAGTTGGCCATATTCGTGTCCGGGGTGCCGCCGGGAACGCTGAGCCCGCCGCTGCCCCAAAGGCTAAACTCCCAAGGCTTGTTATCCAGAGGCTTGGACTCGTTTTGAGCAACACAGACACCACAGAACAGCACAACAACGGCCAAGAGTTTCATTGATGCTCCTGCAAAATGCGATGAATCGAAGAGACTAACAGGTTGGCAAGAAAAGAGGCGAGAAAAACGAAAGGCGGCCCAATCGGACCGCCCACATGAGTTACAAGTCACGCGCTTAGCTGGCCACTTCTTCCAACTGTTTCTGATCGACGTCGAAGTTGGAATAAACGTTCTGCACATCGTCCTGGTCTTCCATGGCTTCGAGCAAGCGGATCATCTGGCTGGCGGCGGGCCCTTCCAGCTTAATGTAATTCTGCGGCACCATGCCCAGGGCCGAGTGCACCACCTCGATGTTGGCCTTCTTCACGGCCTCAAGCACAGTTTCGTAGGCGTTGGGCGGGGTGAGGATCTCCCAGTTGTCGCCGTCATCGTTCAGGTCTTCACCGCCGTTCTCGAGCACGATGTTCATGAGATCGTCCTCTTTGGCAGCGGTCTTAGGCACGACGACCGTGCCCTTTTTGTGGAACATCCAGGCCACCGAGCCGGCTTCACCCAGATTGCCGCCACCCTTGGTAAAGGCGTGGCGAATCTCGCTGACCGTGCGGTTGCGATTGTCGGTAGTGACCTCGACCAACATGGCTACGCCGCCGGGACCGTAACCCTCAAAGGTGATCTCTTCATACGTTGCGCCCGGGAGCTCGCCGGTACCGCGCTGGATAGCACGCTTGATGTTGTCAGCCGGCATGTTCTCGGCTTTGGCAGCGGCGATAGCAGTGCGCAGGCGGGGATTAGTGTCGGGATCGCCCCCGGCCTTGGCGGCCATGGTGATTTCCTTGATCACACGGGTGAAGATCTTGCCGCGCTTGGCGTCCAGCGCGCCCTTCTTGTGCTTGATTGTGGCCCATTTGGAATGGCCAGACATGGTTTATGACCTCAAAGACCTGGATTTTACGCAGCCGAAGAGGATTCAGCCAGCGTTAAGAAAACGCATGAAAACAAAGTAGATTATAGCACGCGCGTCAGCCACTTTTGGAGACAGATTCGGCCCGTCTTCGGTGGCGAAACGCGAAGACCACGGCCAGCAGCGGCGGCGCCAGCAAAATCGCCCACCAGAACGGGATCAACAGGGCGACCGCGATAGGCGTCAGCAGTGCCACCCAGAAAGGGACTTTCGCCGCCCGCTTCATGAAGTAGGGCTGCAGGAAAAAGCCGTCGGCCAACATGATCACGGCAAACAGGATCAATACGTAGAAGAAGCGCGCGTGATGGTCCGGGCTGAGCGCGCCCAGGATCGCCGGAATGATTACGGCGATCGGTCCGCCAATGTGAGGGACAAACTGTAGCAGCCCGGCGAGCAAAGACCACAACGGCGCAAAAGGAATGCCGATGATCAGCAGCCCTACCAGCCAGAGCAACGCCACCGCCACGGCATCCAGGGACTGGGCTACAAACCAGCTCTTGAGGGCGGTGCCAGTGGTGCGGGCGTGATCGCGCCAAGCCATATCTCTATCTAACCACAGAGGAGGAACACGAACAGAATTGGTAGCGATTTCGGCTGAGCACTCTATTGCCTTGAGCTGCTTCTTGCATGATCGTTCTAATTGCCAGCTTTCTTCGCCGAAACAATGCCTCCTGTGGTCGGGTCGAACACGAGCAATCTTCCGTCGTGAGAAAGCACTTCAAATGTAGAAAAGTTGCCATGCTGCCAGCGGTAGCCTTCGACGCGATCGAAGACCGTGTAGTGCGAAATGCTTGCGCTAACGTTGTCCGGAGAGCCCGCAATATCCAGGGTCGAGTAAGCTTTGGCGAGTTGTCCTCCGTAGTAAAACGCAATCGCCACGTCGCTCTTGTTGGCCGTGCTCCCACGCGCCCAAGGACCAAATCGGACCAGCGAGACCGCCACCCGCTGCTTTGGACGACCCACGTTGCATTCAAGGTAGAGCTGGGCCGAGTACCAAGAAAAAGTGTGAAGCAGCAGATCATCGTCCGCTCGCACAGCGTAGACCTTGGTCGTCCCTTCCGATCCGTAGGCAGTGCTTGGGACAGACTTGGCGTAACAGCCGCCATAACGACTGGCGGTGACACGCGGGATGTTGGAAGCTTCTTCGTCCGCGGTTGCGAGTGTTGCCGCTAGAAAGAAAGCGCATGCTAGTAGGGATACCCACCTCATTGGGTGTGCTCCAGCATCATGATGAACACATGATATGGGGAAACAGGCGACGGGGAAAGTGACGTGCTGTCGATAGTCAAATTCTCTGTGCGACACTGTGTCCTCTGTGGTTAGAATAAACTCATGAAGTTCGGCGTCATCATCTTTCCCGGCTCAAACTGCGACCAGGACAGCTACCACGCGGCCATCGCCGCCACCGGTCAACAAGCGGCATTTCTGTGGCATGAGTCGCATGACCTGGAGAATTGTGACGCCATCATCGTGCCCGGAGGATTTGCCTACGGCGATTATCTGCGCACCGGTGCCATCGCCCGCTTCGCGCCGATCATGGAACAAGTGGCGAAGTTTGCCGCCTCAGGCGGGCTGGTGATCGGCATTTGTAACGGCTTCCAAATACTGTGCGAAGCCGGACTACTGCCGGGAGCGCTGCTGCGCAATGCTGGACTCAAGTACGTCTGCAAGTATGTCAATCTGCGTGTTGAAAACGCCGGAACCCCATTCACCAATGCCTGTCGCCAGGGCGAAGTGCTGAGGATCCCCATCGGGCATATGGAGGGAAATTACTATTGTGATCCGCAAACCCTGGAGACCTTGAAGAAGGAGAACCGGATCGTCTTCCGCTACTCTACATCCGAAGGCGAGATCACTCTTGAAGCCAATCCCAACGGTTCACTCGATAACATTGCCGGCATCTCCAGTGAAGGCGGCAACGTCATGGGCATGATGCCGCATCCTGATCGTTGTAGCGAGGCGCTCCTAGGCTCAGCGGATGGCGCCAAGATCTTCAAATCGATGGCGTTGGCGCGGGTACCCGCGCTTCCGTAGGCGTTCCGATCGGAGCTCTCCATCGGCTTAAATTCACCGCCAAGTGGTTGAAAAGCACCGACAAAGCCCGGTATCCGTCGGTTAAGTTTTGTATATCCATTTGAAAATAATACCGGTTACGCGATTATTCGTTATTGGTATGAAACTTGCTCCTATCCCTGGCAAGAGTGTTGAAGTCGATGCTCCAAGCGGAGGCTTGGTAGGGATGAAAACAGGAAGATACTTAGCAGCTTTGCTGCTAGCGGTGACGATGTTTATGGCGGCTGCCGGGGCGCAGGATCAAACCTCCGGCCAGCCGCCCAGCGGACAGCAGGATCCCAACGGCGCCCAGGCCGGCGGATCCCCGCAAGATGCGAACGTGCCTCAGGACCAGGGACTGCCGGCTGACGATAATCAGTCAGCTCCGCAGGATCCCAATCGGCCCCAACTACAGACCAGAGACGCGAACAGTCAACCACAGAACGCACAGAACAACGGTCAGCCACAGAACAGCGTGGCCCGCGTCAGTTTGGTTCAAGGAAATGTTTCCATGCAGCGCGGAGACTCCAGCGACTGGTCAGCCGCCACCATGAACACACCCCTAGTGCAGGGCGACCAGATCGCCACGGCGGAGAGATCACGCGCTGAAGTCCAGCTGGACTTTGCCAACGTGATCCGTCTGGCGGGAAGCAGCCAGGTCAAAATCGCCGATCTCTCGAAGTCCCGCATCCAGGTCCAGGTGGCTTTGGGCTACGCCAGCTACAGCGTTTACAAAGGCAACGAAGCGGACCTGGAGATCGATACGCCGAACGTGGCGATACACCCAACTCGTCCTGGAAGGTACCGCGTACAGGTGAATTCCGACAACGAGACGGACGTGATCGTGCGCGAGGGCGAAGCCGAGATCACCACGCCACAGGGCAGTACCACTGTCAAAGAAGGCCAGGTTATCGCCATTCGCGGCACAGAGAATCCTGAATACAAAGTTGAGACCGCGCCTCCGGGAGATGATTGGGACAACTGGAACTCTAACCGCGATCACAGCATTGAAACGGCGAGTTCGTGGCAGAACACAAATCGGTATTACACCGGCTCCAACGATCTGGACGCCAATGGCCGCTGGATCAACGTACCTGGCTACGGCCAGGTGTGGCAGCCCTACCAGCAGGGCCCCAACTGGGCGCCGTATCAGGACGGCCGCTGGGTTTGGGAGCCTGGTTGGGGTTGGACCTGGGTTTCCTATGAGTCTTGGGGCTGGGCGCCGTACCACTATGGCCGCTGGTTCTATTGGAACACCGGCTGGGTATGGTGGCCCGGTCCGGTCTATCCCTACTATCGCCCATTGTGGGCGCCGGCTTACGTGAGCTTCTTCGGTTTCGGAGGCGGCTTCGGGTTCGGCTTCGGTTTCGGTTCGGTGGGCTGGCTGCCATGCGGTCCGTTTGATCCGTTCTTCCCCTGGTACGGGCGGGGTTTTTATGGCCGTGTGGGTGTAGTGGGCTTCGGCGGGTTCGGGCGTGGCTTCCACGGTCCGTTCATACGGCCGCTGGGAATCGCCGGACGGCATCCGTTCATCTCCAACACCCGTTTGGCTCTGAGCAATCCTCGGGTGCGGGCGGGTATTACATCGGTCTCCCGTGCTGACTTCGCTCGTGGAGGCATGGGCAGCCGGCACTTCGGAATGGAAGAGGGCGCATTGCGCAATTCCCACATGATGACCGCCAATGTCCCAGTCGTACCTACACGCGAGAGCTTGCATGTGGGCCAAGGGACCAGACCGGGAGTAGGCGGCACGAACACAGGTCATTTCGTCACGCGGAACGGGTCTCCTGCCGGGCCGCCGGCCTTCCATCAGCAAGCTGCCCAAATGGAGCACGTGGTTCAGAATTCGGGAAGAGACATAGGTGGGTCCAACGGTAGGTTTGGAAGTAACGAACCAGGTCGCGGACAGAGCGGTTCGCCGACCTTCTCAAGGTCCAACACGACGGAACCCGCACGCAATGGAAATCCCGGCGGCAATAGCCAAGGCAATGAGGCCTCGCGCGGCGGTTGGCGCAGTTTCGGCGGCAACAACGCAGGTCAAAGCAGCTCGCATGGTTCGTCAGGACCTTCGCAGGGAGA
>CAZFRV010000162.1:0-9232 GCA_964521445.1 uncultured Acidobacteriaceae bacterium | reverse complement strand
AGGATGCCCTTCAGCGACGGCGACGCCGCCTCCATTTCTGTCGTGGTGTTTGTTCTTCTTGGACATCGGTCGGAGTACCCCCGGGACTCCTGGCGTACACTCTCGACCCGAGCCGGAACTAGAAGAGCCGGAAGTCGACCTCGAGCGTCATGGCTACGCTCACCGGCTGTCCGTTGCGTTTGCCGGGTTCAAACAGCCAAGTCTTGACCTTTTCCAGGGCTTTCTCATCCAAGCCCATGCCCAGGCTGCGGACCACTCGCAGGTTGCGCGGCCGCCCGTCGGGCCCGATGACAGCCGACAGCGTCACTGTTCCCTGATACTTAGCTTTGCGGGCCTCTTCCGAGAAGTCCGGCTCAGGCACGTACTTCGGCACGGGAGCTGTTACCCCAATGTCGCCCAGGCGATAGACGCCGCCGCCATAGCCGCCACCCTCTCCCGGCCCGTGGCCCGGCCCCGTACCCGACCCAACACCATTGGAACTGCCGGAGCCGATGCCGCCACCGCTACCGATCCCATTGGTGGCCGGCCCGTTGACTCTGGCTGACATGGGGTTACCCAGGTTCGGCATCTGCACGTCCGGCAGCTTCACGTTGGGAGGAGCCACAATGGTGGCCTCCACGGCCAGCTTGGGATGCTCATTGCGAATCTCGACCGTCGGGGGCGCGAACTGCTGGGGCGCGGTCTTGGGCAAATGTCCTTTCAACTCCGGAAGTTTGGCTCGCTCACCGCCGCCTCCGCCACCGGCCAGCGGTTTGACCGCGACCTTAGGAGTCATCACCGGTTCGTAGTCGCTAAGAGGCGCGACGAAAGTGACGGTTTGCTGCGGCTTCACCTCAGGCTTGGGACGCAGCTCGATGATGGAGATGGCAACCAACGCCGCAATCCCCAAAGCATGCAATACCAGAGAACCGGTAGTGGCTTTCTTATGGTTCCGCCGGGTCCATATCTCGCGGACCGCCACTGGCTGCGAGGTAAGCCGAAGCGGCGGCAGCTTCTCGGGAAACAAAGCCTCTTTGACATCTTTGAAGAGTGACACCAACAGCGACTGATGCATCTGCGGAAGCATGTCGAGCTTCGGAGCATCGTTGATCAGGCGCGGAGCCCGCGCAGCAGAAACCTGTTTCGTATCGGTGTCAGGAGGTTGGGGACGAGGAGCAATAACCTGATTCGCCATGGGCCGACCCGTAGTGCCGCTTCTCCACCATCTTTGTGGTTCGGATTCACTCATAAAGATGAGGGAATCAGGAAGCAAGTTGCACTCGCCGCGAAAGTTTGTCCATCGCGACCGCGCAAGCTTTGTGCCTCTCTGGTTGGATGACGCAAACGCATCAGGTACAACTTCGCACCAGAAAAAAGCCTGTAAAGAGTCCGTAAATTTTCGTTGCTCCGACGTCGAAGGCGGCTCCGGCCTTGCCCTTGGAGATACGTTCTAGAAGGACCAAAAGGATTACTGGTTATAATGAAAGGACTAACTGAAGGATTCGGAGAAGTGATGCGAGCTCCGCTCGACCCCAAGTCGACTCTCAATCTGCCTTCGGGGAAGTTCCCCATGAAGGCCAGCCTGCCGCAAAACGAGCCGAAATGGCTGGAAAAGTGGGCGGCGATGGGGATCTACGAGAAGATTCGCGAGTCACGCAAGGGCAAGCCAGTTTACGTTCTACATGATGGCCCGCCATACGCCAATGGGACGATCCACGAAGGCCACGCGTTGAATAAGTCCTTGAAGGACTTCGTGGTTAAGTCGAAGACCATGGCCGGTTTTGACGCTCCGTACGTTCCTGGCTGGGATTGTCACGGCCTGCCCATCGAAATCAAAGTGGACGAGTCTCTGGGCCGCAAGAAGCTGGAGATGCCGCCGATCGCGGTGCGTCAGGCTTGCCGCGACTACGCACAGAAGTATCTTGACCTGCAACGCACGCAATTCAAGCGCCTGGGTATCTTCGGACGCTGGGATCACCCCTACTCCACCATGGATCCGGCGTACGAGTCGGTCATCGTAAGCACGTTGTTCGACTTCATGGAGAAGGGCGCGGTCTACAAGGGATTGAAGCCGGTTTACTGGTGCATCCATGACAAGACGGCGCTCGCCGAAGCCGAAGTGGAATATGAGGAACACACCAGTCCTAGCGTATGGGTTAGATATCGCCTAACCAGCAATCCCGCGAAGGTTGATCCCGCGCTGGTTGGCAAGAAAGTTTCAACCATCATCTGGACCACTACACCCTGGACGCTGCCGGCGTCTATGGCCGTGGCTTTTCATCCGTCGCTGGACTATGTTGCCCTCGAACACCAGGGCGAGGTCTTCATGGTGGCCGAAGCGCTGGCCCCACAGACCGTCAAGGAAACGAATCTTGCCGGCGCCTCTGAAATCGCGAGATTCCCCGGCAGCAAGCTGGAATACGCGACCTTTGCCCATCCCTTCCTGGACAGGCAGATCCTGGGCGTGCTGGCCGAATACGTGACCACCGACCAGGGTACCGGCGCCGTCCACACCGCGCCCTCGCACGGCGCCGACGACTTTTACACCGGCCAGAAATACAAGCTCGACCAGACCTGCAACGTCGACGAAGCCGGCCGCCTGCAGAATGGCCTGCCGGAGTATGACGGCAAGCGAGTCTTCCAGGCCAACCAGCCCATCATCGAACTGCTGAAGTCGCGGGGCATGCTCATGGCTGAATCCAAGCTGGAACATTCCTACCCTCACTGCTGGCGCTGCCACAATCCTGTCATCTTTCGGGCGACTGAGCAGTGGTTCATCTCCATGGAGGCGCATGTGGGCGGGAGCACTCTGCGCCAGCGCGCCCTGGACGAGATCAAAAAAGTGAAGTGGATGCCGGGCTGGGGTGAAGAGCGCATCTCCAACATGATCGCCACGCGGCCGGACTGGTGCATCTCCCGGCAGCGGGTGTGGGGCGTGCCCATCGCCGTCTTTTTCTGTGAAGCCTGCGGCAAACTGCTGGAATCGAAACTTGTTAACAACGCCGTGGTGGAACTGTTTGCCCGTGAAGGCGCCGATTCCTGGTACCAGAAGGATGCCAGTGACATCCTTCCGCCAGGCATAGCGTGTTCCTGCGGCGCTGCCAAGTTCCGCAAGGAGAATGACATCATCGACGTCTGGTTTGAATCAGGATGTAGCCACGCGGCGGTGCTGGGACGTGAACCCGGTCTGCCCTGGCCTGCCGACCTGTACCTGGAAGGCGGAGACCAGTATCGCGGCTGGTTTCACTCTTCCCTGCTCTGCGCTGTAGGCACGCGCAACCAGGCGCCGTATCGTGGCGTGGCCACCAACGGCTGGACCCTCGACCCCCAGGGCCGGGCCACTTCCAAGTCGCTGGGCAACGGCATTGATCCCGTTGAGATTGCCAACCGGCTGGGCGGCGAGATTGTGCGGCTATGGGTGGCGTCCGTCGATTTTCAGGAAGATGTCACTGTGTCGGAAACCCTGATGCAGCAAGTGGCGGAGAACTATCGCAACATTCGCAACACCTTCCGCTATCTTCTCAACAATCTGCCTGATTTTGACCCGGCGCGGCATGCAGTGGAGTTCTCTGAGCTGCTGCCGCTCGACCAGTATATGCTTCTGCGGACCGCGGACGTCAATGAACGTGTGCGGCAATGGTATGCGGATTTTGAGTTTCACCGGGTCTACCATCAGCTGAACCAGTTCTGCACCGTCGATCTGAGCAACGTCTACATTGACGTTCTCAAGGACCGCCTCTACACCTCGGCGCCTAACTCCCGCGGACGCCGCTCCGCCCAGACGGCCGTGTGGCGCATTGCCGAGGCTCTGGCTCGTCTGGTGGCGCCGATCCTCAGCTTTACCGCCGACGAAGTGTGGTCCTTCCTGCCCGCCGTTTCCGAGAGACCCCCCAGCGTCCATCTGGCATACTTTTCCAAGACAGATGACATCACAGGCGGAGAGGCTGATCCCGCGCACGTGCACGCGGTTCGGGCGGACTTTGATTCCCTCATGGCCATCCGTACCGAGGCCATGAAGGCCCTGGAGGTCGCGCGCAAAGAAAAGCTGATCGGCAGCGGGTTGGAGGCCATGGTCACGGTCCATTCCTCGGAAAACACCTACCGGCTGCTGGATCGTTACCGGAACGACCTGCGCTATTTGTTGATCGTCTCGGCGGTAGAAGTTAAACAAGTTCCTTCAGGGAACGGAAACACGCCTTTACGCGTAGAAGTAAGCAAGGCGCCGGGAAAGAAATGCGAGCGTTGCTGGAATTACTCGATCCATGTGGGGGAAAGCCAGCGGTATCCCACGATGTGCGAGCGATGTCTGGCAGTCTTGGAAGAACTTGAAGGCGAACAGTCCGAATGACGAAGGTGCGCAACGCAAGATCGCCGCGCCACGAACTGTGATTCTGGACGAGCGGTACAGTTGGGAGTGGAGAAGCTAAAACGCAGCCTTGGGTGCCTGTTGAACATATGCGAAAGTACCACATCATTATTGCCGCTTCCGTGGTCTTATTCGACCAGATGACAAAATGGCTGGTGGCCCAAAAAATCGCCTTGCATGACGGCGTGGACGTAGTCCCCGGCTTCTTCCGCCTCACCCACGTACAGAACCAGGGTGCAGCGTTTGGTTTGTTCTCCGATTCCACCTCAGAGTGGAAAGTGGCCATGCTGATTCTCTTTTCGATAGCGGCTTTGGCCGTGGTTTCCGCACTGCTCTGGAAGAATGGCAATGCCATGAACGCCACCGCGATTGCCCTGTCCCTGGTCTTCGGCGGCGCCTTGGGCAATCTGTGGGACCGCGTCTCCAGCGGCCGGGTGATTGACTTCCTCGACATCTACTACAGGGGGCATCACTGGCCGGCTTTCAATGTGGCCGATAGCGCCATCGTCATCGGCGCCTTGCTGTTGTTGAGTGAAATCTTCCTTGCCCCGCAGGAAGAGAAGGCCGGGGAACAGATTTAGTAATTTGGTAATCTGGTGATTTGGCAATTGAGTCAATGTAGAACGATCGTTCTTCCAATTACCCAATTACCAAATTACTCATTTACCAAATCTCCTTCATGCGCCGATACCTGCTCCTCATCTCCGCCTCCATCTTCGCGCTCGACGTTTTCACCAAATGGCTGGTGAAGGATAAAATCCCCCTCGATGGCAGCATCGACCTCATTCCTGGGCTCTTTCGCCTTACCCACCTGGAAAATCCGGGCGCGGCCTTCAGCCTCTTCGCCGACTCCCAGGGCCCCTGGCCGGGACGCCTGCTGGTTCTGTTCTCCTTCATCGCACTGGTTGTGATCTCCGTTCTTCTCTGGAAACATGGCGAGTCGATCAATGTGGTTTCGGTTTCATTTGCGCTGTTTCTAGGCGGTACGCTGGGGAACCTTTGCGACCGTCTGCTCCGCGGCAAAGTCACGGACTTCCTGGACTTCTATGTCGGCCCACATCATTGGCCGCCGTTCAACGTCGCCGATAGCGCAATCGTGGTGGGTGCCCTGCTGCTGGCGGGAAGGGTGTTTTGGGGACCACGGAACGATGCGGCGAAACCGGACTAAGGCTAGGACATCCGCCCAGCGAATAACGCGCTAACGGGCAACAGTCAAACACTAAGGGCTAAAGGCTAAGTACTAAGGGCTGCTTTCTTCACCCCTTCGGATACAACAACCGGTACAGCACAGCGTTCCTCAGTATGGCTTGCACGTATTCGCGAGTCTCGGTGAATGGGATCGACTCCACGAACTCGTCCATGTCTTTGAAGTCACCGCTTTTGCGCCAGTCTTCCACACGGTTTTCGCCGGCGTTGTAGGCTGCCAGCGCGTATTCGATGTGCCCGTCGTAATGGTCCACCACACGCTTGAAATAGTGCGTTCCCAGCTGCAGGTTGGTATTGGGCTGGAGTAATTGGTCGCGGGAAAAGCGCCTGATCTTCATCTCCTTGGCCACGCCCTTGCCGACCTTGGGCAGAAGTTGCATCAGGCCCATGGCGTTGGCGCGGGAGATGGCCGTCGGGTTGAACTCTGACTCCTGGCGGATGAGCGACGCCACCAGGTAGGGGTCAAGCTGATTCCTCTGGGCTTCTCTTTTCAGTTCGTCCCAGAAGGCGCGTGGAAAAAGGGCCTCCCACACCGCGCGCGGGATCTGGCTCACTTCCGCGGAAAAATAACCGGGCACGGCGCGCTTCAGGGTCTCGATGGCGTGAATGTAGCTGCCCTGGTCTTCGTACACTCCGGCGATGGACTTGGCCATCCAGGGAGGCGAACCGGCGCTGGCGCCCTGCAATTCCTTTACGGCAAAATCGCAGAGCGCGGCGTTGGCAAGAAGCTGCGCTTTTTGCGCACGCAGATTGTCGGCGGGGGCATCCCAGTTCCGAGGCGGCGTCGAGGGGGCCGGCAGTCTATCCAGGAGCGGAGGATCCGCCACCTCCTGCAACCCGATCTTGCCCAAACGTTCGCGGCCGAGGTTCGCGTAATAGTAGTAGCGATAGTTCTCGGAGAGCTTCTGGTAGTAGGCTCGAGCCAGCGCCTTCTCGCCCTGTTCCTCGGCCACGCGGCCGCGCCAGTAGAGCGCGGCCGGCACCTCATTGGAAGCCGGATACAACTTCAGTTGCTCGTCAAAGAGCTTGGCCGCGCCGTCTTTATCGCCCATACGATAGGTGAGCCAGGCATTCTTCCAGTGGGCGGAGGCAGCGTAGTGGCCATTGGGCTGCCTCTGGTAGATTTCCGCAAAGAACCGCGAACCGCTCGCGTAATCGCGATGCAGAACCGACATGTTGCCCGCAGAGAGCAGGGCTTCCTGGAACCAGTCGCTGTCGGGAGCCAGGGCGCGCAACTGGGAAATGATTTCCGCGTGCCGATCCGTATCGTTGTTCTCGCGCTCCAGTTCGGCCATGAAATAAAGTGCCTGCGCCTTTTGCGCCACGCTGGCCGAGGGGCTCTGCGCGATGTTCCCGAAAAGACGCAGGGCTTCGTCGCGCTTGTGCGCGTGATAAAGCGCAGCTCCGAAATCCAGTTGCAGGTCCGTAAGTTTTTCCGTGGGCGCCTGCTCTACCAGCGGGCTCAGTTCGCTGACTGCCTCGCTGTAGCGCTTGCCTTTCAAGAGCATTTCCGCGCGAGCGTGGCGCTGCTCAAAAGTGCCCGCAGGCCGCGTCTCACCCAGGGCGTGCAAATCCAGGGCGGCTGCGTCGGCTTCATAACTCAGCGGCATGTCGAAGTACAACCGACGCAGGATTTCCGCCGCCTTGTCTCCCTGGTCCGCGCTGCGATAAGCACGGGCCAGGGCCAATTCGGTGTCCGGATGGTACGGTGTTCGGTGCTTTTCCAAATACGCGGCCGCGCGCTGCGGCTCTGCGTTGGCGGCCAGAGCGCCGGCGTAGAGAAGTTGGACATCGTGGAGGTTGAGCGAGTCCGGATATTTCTGCTCGAATCCTTCCAGCGCGGCGATTACAGCCGCGGAGTTGCCTTCGCCCTGGTAGGCGCTGGCGCGCAGCCACGCAAGATAGTCGCCCAGCACTGGCTCCAAAGCGGCGGTGTGCTGCCAGGACGTGCGCGCCTGAGCGAAGTTCCTGTCGAGATAACGCGCGTATCCCAGGACCAGCCAGGCCAGCGCTGCCGCGTCGGCGTTGGTCGCGGCGTGTTTGCGGGCGTAGGCTTCAACTCCAGCATAGGCTTGCGGCGTACGGTCTTCCAGGAGTTGACGCGCCATGGGTTTGAGATCGGCGGAGGCCACAAACGCGCGATGAATGTGTCCCAGCTTGCTCGCAGCCGGCGGCGGAGCGGCTTTCTTTTTCTTGGCTGTCTGTGCAAAAGAACCGGCGGGCAACAACAGCAGCCCCAAGAGGAGAGAAATTGCGAGAGTCCGAGTTACCACAGCTTCCTTATCGCGGAAAAGGTTATCGTTGAAAACCAACGCCCATGAGCGAAATATCATTATCCGCCAGAATCCGTACTAATTCCTGGTTAAAGTAGTCGGCCGATGCCACCGGCGTTTCCCCGTATCTCTTTTGATACGTGGACCGGCTCTTTTCGATGTCTTCCTTCAGCCGATCATACAGATCACGGTTGTGTTTGCCCTCAACCACCTTGGGCTGATTGTACAGCTTGATTTCTTCTACCAGGAGTTTGGCGAAACGCAAGGCGCGTTTGTGCAGGTCGGCATCTTCCGGAGCCATGGCGGGAGCCGCGGCCACAGCGGCGTCTGAGATGGCGGCCGCAGTCGCGGGCTGGGGTTCGTCGCCCGGCGCGCCTGCCTTGCGCAAGGCGGTGAGTTCCAGCCACAGGGCGGCCCAGCGCGTGAGGACGCTGAGTGCGGAGACGTCGAGCATGCCGCCCGGAGCGGTGCCGCCATCGGCATACAGCAAGGCGGCGACTCTTTCCTTGACGACCAAGGGAAGGACCAGGCAGTTGTCATCGGCGGGCGTGGCAACGGAGCCCACAAATCCAGGGTCGAACTCCGAGGTGGGACCGCTGGCAGGTGCTCGCGACTGAATTGCCCGCGCCACCAGGCCCGCAGAGGTATTCAGACTTGCGTTCTTGATCACCTCGTTGTCCTGGAATCCGGTTCCCTGCCAGCCGTTGATGGCGCCGCCCTTGACCACGAACAATGCCACGCGTCCGGCAAAACGGGCTTCGGCTTCCAGCAGATGCCGAAGTATCTCTGCCTGGGTGGCTGCCTCCTGGATGGAAGCGGCGGCAGCGTTGAGAATATCGGTAGGTGAGGCTCCCGGCGCCGGGGCGAGCAATTCCAATTCCGCGGTCGCGCGGCGCACGATCTGCGCGCGCAGCCCGGGCAGCGCAGACTCGAAAACATCCGCAACCGCTTCTTCAATGATGCTTTGGATCTCCGTAGGACGTGGCATTTGCTCTGGCCGCGATTATTAAGGTTTACCCGATTACTGTCAACCTGGGAGGTTACTGAAGTTCTGGTCTCTAGTATCTTAGTATTCACCCCGGCGCGGCCACGGAAGGAAGCGGAAACGCCGGGGCGGCGTCCGTGGGAGGTGACAATCATGAAACCAGGAAAGATCCCGCTGGTGGCAATGCTGCTGTCAGGAATGCTGCTGTCAGGCATGCTGCTGTTACATTCGCAGACAAGAAAACCTGGGACCGCGGCCCCGGCCAACCGCGACCAGGAGGCCTTCAACGCCGTCGCCAAACTGGAAGACCAGATGCGAGTGGCCACTCTCAAGGGCGACGCCACCTGGTGGGATGCATACCTGTCCGACAGCTACACCGACACCGACTTCCGCGGCAAGGTGACGAACAAAGCCCAGACCGTC
>CAZFRV010000161.1:0-6766 GCA_964521445.1 uncultured Acidobacteriaceae bacterium | reverse complement strand
TGAAGCGCGAAGAGAGCGCTGTCCCGCGCGAACGTAGCGCGAGGGCGGAGCAGCGAAGCGTTGCGGAGCCCTAAAATAAATGGCTCGATATAAAGGTCCTGTATGCCGCCTTTGCCGTCGCGAAGGCATGAAACTGTTCCTGAAAGGGGCCAAGTGCTTTACCGACAAGTGCCCCGTGGAAAAGCGCAACTTTGCTCCCGGCCAGCATGGCAAAGACCGCAAAGCCAAGGTCGTGGGATACGGTCTGCAACTGCGTGAGAAGCAGAAGACCAAGCGCATGTATTTCACCCTGGAAAACCAGTTCCGCAACTATTTTGAAAAGGCGTTCAAGAAGCCGGGTGTGACCGGCGAATACCTGTTGCAGCAGCTGGAATGCCGGCTGGATAACGTGGTCTATCGCCTGGGTTTCGCTACCTCGCGGCGCCAGGCCCGCCAGATCGTGCGGCACGGCCACATTGACGTCAACGGCCACCGCGTGAACGTCCCGTCGTATCAGGTCAAGGCCGGCGATGAGATCCAGGTACGCGAAAAGGCGAAAAAGTTTACGGTCATCGAGGGCGCTCGCGAATACTCCAGTCATCAACCCGTAGTGGGCTGGCTGGAAGTGGACCGCGACAACCTGAAGGGCCGCGTGCTGGCATTGCCGAAGCGCGACGACATCAACGCCCCCGTCAACGAACAGTTGATCGTGGAGTTGTACTCGAAGTAGAGCTGCTAGCCGCTAGCTACTAGCTGCTAGTGGCGGAAGAGCCGGGTGAAAAGCCCGCATGGCAGTGGAACATGGTCTCAGGAGCGAAAGCTTTTGTGATTCCGCTAGTGGCTAGAAGCTAGTGGCTAGCAGCTGGCAACAATTGACCGCACCAGAACAGCCTTGCGCCATGAGGCGCTCGCGCCCAAAGGAGCGGAATTGAAAGGAAAAGGAAAATGGTTCTTTGGAGAGGATTTCAGAAACCCAAGCGTCTCGCGACCGACACTGAGACATTAACCGACAAATACGGCCGTTTTTACGCGCAGCCTTTCGAGCGCGGCTTCGGCACTACCATCGGCAACGCCCTGCGGCGCGTGCTGCTGTCCTCGATCGAGGGCGCGGCGGTGACCGCGGTCAAGATCGAAGGCGTACTGCATGAGTTCCAATCCATCCCCGGCGTGGTGGAAGACGCCACCGACATCATCCTGAACGTGAAGCAGGTCCCATTCAAGTTGAACGGCGATGGTCCCAAGGCCATCTATCTGAAAACGGACCAGGCCGGCGTGATCACCTCGGGCATGATTGAAGCCGATGGCGACGTGGAAGTGCTGGACAAGAACGTGCACATCGCTACCGTCTCCGAAGGCGGCAAGCTGGATATGGAGATGCGCCTGAAGCGCGGACGTGGCTACGTCTCCGCCGACAAGAACTTTGATGAAGATCTGGGTCTGGGCTTTATCCCCATCGATTCCGTCCACTCCCCGGTTCGCAAAGTGAACTACACGGTGGAAGCGGCGCGTCTGGGTCAGATCACCGACTACGACAAGCTGGACATTGAAATCTGGAGCAACGGCTCCATCGCTCCGGCTGACGCTCTGGGTCTGGCAGCCAAGCTGCTCAAAGACCACATGACCATCTTCATCAACTTCGAAGAGGAACTGGATTCTGAGGTCCGCGGTGAAGACAAGCCGCAGATCAAGAATGAGAACCTGAACCGCTCTGTGGAAGAGCTGGAACTCTCCGTGCGCAGCTACAACTGTCTGAAGAACGCCAACATCCAGACCATCGGCGAACTGGTGCAGAAGACGGAAGCGGAGATGCTCAAGACCAAGAACTTCGGCCGCAAGTCGCTCAATGAGATCAAGGAAATCCTTGCTTCCATGGGCCTCTCGCTGGGCATGAAGATCGATGAGCACGGCAATGCCGTTCCCGGACCAACCAGTCCGCTGGCGTCGCCGGCCGCGGCTCTGCCGCCACTGGGGGGCGGAGGAGACGGGCAGGAGTTCTGAACCATTGGGTAATTGGGGAATTTGGTAATTGAGTAATTGCGCTCAATGCCTTCCCCAATTACCCATTTACCAAGTTACTCAATTACGCAATTTAAGGACACACCATGCGCCACCGCAGAGCAACCAAAAAACTCGGACGTAACACCAGCCATCGCCGCGCGCTTCTGCGCAACCTGGTGACATCGCTCATCATGGAAGAGCGGATTGAGACCACGCCGGCCAAGGCCAAAGCCATGCGCCCCCACGTGGAGAAGATGATCACCCTGGGCAAGCGGGGTGACGTGGCAGCGCGCCGCCTGGCCCTGGGCTACCTGATGACGCGTGAATCCGTGGAGCGCCTTTTTGACAACGTGGCGCCGCGCTTCGGCGATCGCAACGGCGGCTATCTGCGCATCATCCGCAAGGGATGGCGCACCGGCGATGGCGCTGAGACAGTCTTCATCGAGCTGGTGGGCAGCGAAAAAGTCATTGAGGCCAAGCGCGCCAAGCGGGCGGAGACCCGGGCCAAACGCCAGGACGAAATCAAGAAGCAGATGGAAGAAGAACAGGCGGCGGCAGCCGCGGAGAAAGGCAGCGAGGGCGGCGAAGAGAAGAAGTAGCCATGGCTCGGCTTTTGCAAGAACGCGCCCGTCAATCGGGCGCGTTTTCTTTTAGCGCGAGGCCGTGGTGGCGGGCGGGGCCATGGAACAGGGAGGCAACCGCTGCGGATAATAGAGATTCGAACGCCGGTGCGTTTCCGCGGCGGTTCCTTTGAGCTGTACCCTGAAGTTCGCCTTCTTTTTCGCGTCGGGCAGCCGGATGCCCAGCATATAGCCCTGCCACACATTCGCAAATTCGCGCGCCCCGAACATGGTGTAGGTTCCGCCGGTGGCCAGGCTCATGGCTTCCATCAGGTGGATCTGGGGCTCGGGCGAAGTCCACATAAAGTTGCCGCTGACGTGGCTGGGAGTTCGTCGCAGCATCACCATCAGGCGTGTGCCGCTGGCCATGTATTCCCCTTTCACGCCATTGCCGGAGTGATCGCTGCCGTCGTCGTAGCCGTCGGTGACCAGCAACACGGTGTCCCCGGGCTGATGCGGACCGAAGATCCCAAGTGCCTGGTGCAGCGCGTCGTAAAGGTGAACTTCCTTTCCCAGGTTCGGCTCTTCTTCCGCGATCTCACCAATATTCCGCGTACGTTCCTGCGGATCGGAGGCGAATCCGCCGCTAAACAGCGCCCGCTTGACGAATACTCCGAAGGCGATCGGCTTTCCCGCAGGCGCCTGCCGGGCCAGACGCGTGGCCAGGCTTACTACGTCTTCAATCTTTTCGTTGCGGGTACCGTCGGTCTGTACCAGTATCAGCAGCCGGTCGGTAAACTGCTGCGTGGCGCTCACGATATCAACCTGTGCCTTGCCCAACCTGGCCTGGAAATCGTCCGCGTTGAGGTCTTTGATGTCGTCGCCCGTTTTATGGTCAAACGCGGAAACCAGCACGTAGCTGGTGCAGGCTTGCCCCTCGGACTGGGCCTGTGCCATCGCCGCCGAAAATAAAAAGAGCAAAATCCCCGCGGCGTACGCCGCACCCAGCCGGATCCACGGCGCCACAGTAAAGACCGTTTGCAAACCCCAGCTGCATCCAGAGCGGTGAACCCGCCCTTTGAGAACTCCCATTGTCATACGCGTGCCCCTCGAGGAAGCCCAAATGGTACAGGAAAAGAAACTCGTCTTGCAGGAAAAGTGCATCCTAGGCTTTAAGCACATAGAATCTTTTCCATGCCCGACTACGTAAAGCTTCCCATCGGTAATGATGCCCCTCGGCGGGTGAATGTTGTCATCGAGATTCCCAAAGATTCGTTGAACAAATACGAGTATGACAAACACCTTCACGTCTTTCGCCTTGACCGCACCCTTTTCTCGCCGGTGCACTATCCCGGCGACTACGGGTTCATCCCTCACACGCTCGGCCAGGACGACGATCCTTTGGATGTGCTGGTTCTGGTGGAAGCGCCCAGCTTCCCCGGATGCCTGATGGAAGTCCGGCCGATCGGCGTTCTGCGCATGATCGACCAGGGCAAGAAGGACGAAAAAATCCTGGCAGTGGCGGAGAGCGATCCCCTCTATCGCGGTATTGCCGACTGCGCCCAGGTCTTCCCTCACAAGTTGCGCGAGATTGAACACTTCTTCGCGATTTACAAGAAGCTGGAAGGCAAGAAGACTGAGATCGCCGGGTGGGACGGCGTGGATGCAGCGCGGCAGATTATCGTGGAAGGGCAGAAGAGGTTTGTGTGAAGCAATTAGCAAATAGCAGTTAGCTAAAACAAGGAGCCGAGGCCTTTGACTATGGTCGTCGAGATGGCTGGTTCCGGAGGATTGGGCTAATTGCCAATTGCCATTTGCTAATTGCTCCTCTTTTCCTCACCTTCCACAGTGATCCACAGACGCTGCACCTTATTTCGGCATTGATCGTCGCCCAAGCGACGCGTAGATTCGAAAGTACCTTCGCTGCCGCTTCGTTCACGCATTGTGAAAGAGCAAAAGAGAATTTCCAGCCAGAACGGGTCCAAATATGGCTTGCGGCCGAATCGGCGGGACCAAATCACGGCCCAGCGTAACCTGTGGATGAACCTTACGAACAACGCCCTCAAAAGCCGGGTAAAAACCGGTAAAACACGGCAATGAAACAACTTATGCAGGAGCCGCTGCATCTGAAAATAAAGTACAATATATTGTGCTTGGCTCTTGACAGGCCCAATATACAGGAGTAACTTTCCAACACTTGGCCTTGCAGAAAAAGCTGCGGGGCGTCAATCAGCGAACGAGAATCTCCGGTTCCGAGGTGGGCCGGGGCGAACTAAATCGCGGTGAACTTCACAAAGAATGTAACCAAGCGGCCGCCGGCATTGGCGGCGCGAAGCGTGTTTTGGGGTGAAACATGGAGATGAACTGGTCACGCTGGTTTC
Source organism: uncultured Acidobacteriaceae bacterium (assembly GCA_964521445.1). GTDB lineage: Bacteria > Acidobacteriota > Terriglobia > Terriglobales > Acidobacteriaceae > Angelobacter. The sequence continues at coordinate 1,848 of CAZFRV010000161.1, read as the reverse complement.
GCTGCGAATCCAGCTTTGGACTCCTGCTGGTGCCCGCACAACCTGGAATCTTCGCCCTGGCGGAAGAGATCGTGCAGCCTGCCGGGCCCTATTCCCGCAGAATGCTGGCCGTTTTCGAAGTAGAGGAGGCCGACGATCTGGCCCGCACGCTGAGCCGTCTGTTCTCCCAGGCCAGTCCCTGGCGACAGCGCCTGGCTGAGGGCCGCTGCTTCCTGCGTTACGCAGTGGCGCCGGATGCTGAGCAGCGCCGTAGCGCGTCCACCGCTTTGAAAAACTGGCTGACTTCGCAACGCGAGACGGACGAGCAGATCTTTACCGATCGCGAACCAGAGCTGGCTACGGTCAGCGAGCGGGCCGTGGATCGCGTCGCTAAGACCAAGGAGTACGAGAAGGTCTTTCCCGCGGGGTTCTAGAGACAAGTAATTACCATCAGGGCGCGGGGCGCGCTGTGATGATGCACGTCCGTGGAGAAAAAAGACCTTCAAAGGGCACGAAACGCAACGGGGCATGACTTTAGTCGTGCCGTAAAAACCATAGAGTATTCGGGCTTTAGCCCCTGCTGACGAACAGAATTGCGGAGAGGTCCACAATGGCGGAACTGACGACTCAGACGACGTCCACGCAAGCCACCCGGGTAACCAGCACGCAGAAGAGCGCAGCCGGGTTAAAAGTCGCGCGCTATTTCACCCAGGCCGGGGTTTCGCCCTACGACGAAGTGGAATGGGAGCTGCGCACCGCCTCGATCACTGACGCCAAGGGTGCCACCATCTTCGAGCAGTTCAACGTGGAGTCGCCCAAAGACTGGTCCATGACCGCCGTCAACATTGTGGCCAGCAAATACCTGCACGGATCGCAGCGGAACGGGGCGCCTGAGCGCGAGACCGGCGTCCGCCAGTTGATCCAGCGCGTAGCGGAGACCGTCCGTGACTGGGGATGGCAGCAGGGCTACTTCTCGACCGCCGACGATCGCGATGCGTTTCATGACGAACTGGTCCACATCCTGCTCCAGCAGAAGGCCAGCTTCAATTCGCCGGTGTGGTTCAACGTGGGTTGCGATCGCCTGGAACCGCAATCAGACGCGCAGAACTGGCACTGGAACATAGAGACCGCCCAGGTCCAGTTCTCGGCCAGCGGATACAAGAACCCGCAATGCTCGGCCTGCTTCATTAACTCGGTGAAAGACTCGCTCGATTCGATCCTCACCTTGGCCAAGACCGAGGGCATGCTGTTCAAGTGGGGCAGCGGCACCGGAACCAACCTCTCCACGCTGCGTGGCTCGACCGAAGAACTCTCGGGCGGCGGGCAGGCCTCTGGTCCTCTGAGCTTCATGAAGGGTTTTGACGCGTTTGCCGGCGTCATCAAGTCGGGTGGGAAGACCCGTCGCGCCGCCAAGATGGTGATCCTCAACGTGGACCATCCGGATATCGTTGACTTCATCGAGTGCAAAGCCAAGGAAGAAGCCAAGGCGTGGGCGCTGGTGGAGGCCGGATATGACGGTTCCGGTCCGGATTCGGAAGCCTACAGCTCCATCTTCTTCCAGAATGCCAACAACTCCGTGCGCGTGACCGACGAGTTCATGAACGCCGTGGAACGTGACGGCGACTTCTCCCCGCTGACCGTGAAAGAGCCGCGCCAGCCGATGCAGAACTACAAGGCGCGCTACCTGCTGCGCAAGATCTCCGAAGCCACCTGGCAGTGCGGCGATCCCGGTATGCAGTATGACTCCACCATCAATCGCTGGCATACCTCGAAGAATACGGCGCGCATCAACGCCTCGAACCCGTGCTCGGAATACATGTTCCTTGACGATTCGGCCTGCAACCTGGCTTCGCTCAACCTGATGAAGTT
>CAZFRV010000160.1:0-5011 GCA_964521445.1 uncultured Acidobacteriaceae bacterium | reverse complement strand
GTCGGTTCATTCGCTCTTCAACTACCTGACCGCCTACTCCGAGGCAGCCAGTTATGCTCCTCTGTCGATCTCACCCATCGAGCTTGCGGCGACGGCATTGGCGCTGATCCAGCGTGAGACCAATCACGCCCGCGCCGGACGTCCGGCCCGTATCGTCGCCAAGATGAACGCACTTCTGGACAAGAACGTGATCCAGGCCCTCTATCGTGCCTCTCAGGAAGGAGTGAAGATCGACCTCAACGTGCGCGGGATGTGTTCGTTACGGCCGGGGGTGCCTGGGATCAGCGAGAACATCGTGGTGCGCAGCATCGTGGGCCGCTTCCTGGAGCACAGTCGTATCTTCTACTTTGCCAACGGAGGCGACGAAGAGATTTACATATCCAGCGCCGACTGGATGCCACGCAATCTATACGAGCGCGTGGAAGTCCTGTGTCCTTTGCTGGATCCGGTGCTGCAACAACGAGTCAAGAACGAAATCCTGGCCGCCTACCTGGCCGATAACACGAAAGTACGGTTTCTGGATCGCAACGGGCGCTATGCCAAGCTGCCTCGTCGCCGTAGTGAGGAACGTTTCTCAGCGCAGGATTTCCTGATCGCCGTGGCTGAAGGAAGCGCCACAGCAGCCTCCATTCCCGAACCCGCCATGCCCCAAGCCAAGAACGCGCCGCGGGTTCGGGCCCGGCAGGTGGCCCACCGTTAAACACCTATGATCATCTACTTTCTTCGCCACGCTTCCGCCGGCCAGAGCCTGCTCAACGCACAAAAAGACGACCGGAGGCCCCTCGACGAAGAGGGCACGCTCCAGGCCAGGTACATCGGACGCATGCTGGCGAACCTGGATGTGCAGGTCGAGCAGATTGTCAGCAGCCCGCTGAAGCGTTCCCGGCAGACCGCGAGTCTGGTCGCCAACGAACTGGCGTTTGAAGGAGCGGTGCAGGTGGATGACGCCCTGCGTCCTCAGGCCCAGGTGGGCGAGTTTCAGGCGCTGCTGTCGCGGTTGCGGAAGCATGAGGCCGTAATGGTGGTGGGACACAACCCCAGTATGAACGAATTCTTAAGCAAGATTGTCTCCGCCGGCGCGGGGGCAGCCCGCATCGAGCTGAAGAAAGGTGCAGTGGCCAAGGTGGAGCTGGCCGGACGCTCGGGCATCCTGGATTGGCTGGTCACGCCGAAAATCGCCCGCTCTCTTCAATCGAGCCGCAAGCGCAGTTCTCGCCCGAAGACTTCGCGGAAGTAAGGCACTTCTTTTTCTCCCGCCCACAACTCCAGGTCCACGCTGGCGCGGCGGCGAGCCTTTACCGTCACGATAATCTCCCCCTCGCGCCCGGTTGCTCGGATCGACTGGACGGCTTTGCGCCTGCCCTGGTTCAAGGCGCGGGCTACCCGCAACAGAGCCGTTGCTTTGATCGTGTCCAGGCGAACCGGGGCGGGCAGGATTTTGATCAGGCGGTCCCGCAACTGGGGTTTGGAGTTACCTTGAAAGCGAGCGATGGTCGCCATGATTTTCCGCTGCAACGGAGTAAAGCCGAACAGCTCGGAGTGAGAGACGATGTAGTAAGCGTGCCGGTGGCGGCCCACCGGATTCACGTATGCGCCGACTTCATAGAGCATCGCGGCTGCGCCGATCCACTCGCGAAAATCCTTGCTCAATCCGTGCATGGAACGCGTTTGATCGAAGAGCGACCAGACCAGGCCGCGGACGTGTTCGGCGTGGGTCAGATCGGCGCCGTAGCGGCGGCTTATGTTCAGGAGAATGTCCTGGCGATCCGACTCCAACTGGCGGTGAGATCGCGTGTGTTGAACATATTCGGCCGCCATCTGGGCCAAAATACCGTCGCGCAGCCCGAGCGGCGAGTATCGGAAAGCGCGCAGGCCGCAAGCATCCATCAGGTGCGCGTAGACAGCGGCTCCGGCAATCACGATCTCAGCCCGCTTGGAGTTGATGCCTTTGATCGCGGCGCGCTGGCGCTGCGTCATCTTGGCCAGCCTTTTTGCCAGCTTGGCCATGGCTTGGCGAGACACCTGCTTGCGGCCCAGTTTCAGCGACTCGGCGGCCCCAGCCAGCGCTGCAGCGGTTCCCGAGGTTGCGATCGCCACACCGACGCTCGACCGCGCCAGCAGTCGCGGAATGCGGGCTGTCTCCTCGGCAATAAACTCGCGAAGCCGTTTCAGTTCCTCCTTGCCGGGAGGATCGCGGCGAAGGAACTCCTGTGTCAGCCGCACCGCGCCCAGAGGCAGCGTAACAATTTCTTTGATGTGTCCGCGCTCGGAGAAAGTGAGCTCGCAGCTTCCGCCGCCGAGATCGATCAGCATCATTTTTGCGGGACGCGCGCGCAGGCTCGCCAGGAGCCCCAGGTGGATGAGTCGGCCTTCCTCCAACCCGGAAATGATCTCCAGGTTCCAGCCTGTGGCTGACTTCACCCATTCGGCGAAGATACGGCCGTTAACGCTGTCTCGCAATGCGCTGGTGGCCACCACACGTGTGCGCTCGACCGCATAACTCTGTGCCGTGCGGTTGAACCGGCGCAGCACTTTCAGGCTGCGCGCCATAGCTTGGGGATCGAGATTGCGGTCGCGAAACACGCCTTCGCCCAGTCGCGTGACTTCGCGGTCCTGATGGAGGGAAATCAACCGGCCGCGGCGCAGCTCGGCCACGCTGAGACGGACCGAATTGGAGCCGATGTCAACAGCGGCAAAGACCGGCATAGTGGATCAAGCGCGTTGGGCCATGGCCCGTGTCGACTCTGCGGAGCTAGGCTGTTTTCGGACCGCGCGCGTCGCGTGCGCAGAAAGCAGTTGCCCGACAGCAGCGCTGGCGGCGACGTGCTTGGCCGCGAACAAGGCGCGCACTTCCACCAGCAGCGGGCAGTTGACGCGATCCCCAAACTGTTTTTCCGCTGTGAAAGTCAGCTCTTCCCAGTCATGCCAGTCGCCCAGCGCATCTTGCGTCGCCTTTAATTCAGCCAGAAAGCTCTCCCGCTCCGGGGTCTTCTCCGCCAACTCGGCCACGTAGCGGATCTTCTTAATTCTGATGCGGATCTTGTGGAGAACGCCGGCCTTGGTCGATGAATTGACCGTGCTTTCCGCCGCTAAGCGCTCCATCTCTTGGCGGGCCTCGAGCAGGGGCGATACCTGCGTTTCCGCCGAAGTTGAGGCCTCGGCCGCTTTCTCCAGGATTCGCTCCACCTGAGCCGGCAGTTTGTAGTCTTGACCTTTCGCGATCGCCGCGCCCAGACGCATTGCCTGCCGGCTGCGTTTGCGTTTCAAAAGCTCATTCAGCGCGTGGCGGTCTTGGCGCGTGGAGGTGTTGGCAATGGCGTCCAGCAGTTTCATCTGGACGTCAAGATCACGCACCTTGCCGGCCCGTTTGCGCAGGCAGGAGAGGCTCTTGAGGGCCTTCTCCTGCTTCCGGCCAAGATCGGGACGCGCATACGCAGCCAGGCTTTCGATCCTGCGGATAGTCGTGCGCAATCGATGTACGTGCTTTGAGGTCACGTCATGGGCCAGGCTGGCGACCGCGGCTAAAAGATTCTTTGAGAGGGCTTTGACCCTCTTTTCCTCAAGACTCATAGGAGAGGTATCACAAGGCACGATCCGGACCGCACAAGACTAAACGAGGGGCGTCGCCTTGGCAAGGCGCGGGTGCACTTGACGCGGTGCAAATCGTTTGTTGTTAGACTTTCGGGGCGTATCATCAGGGACCGGCTAAGGCCCGCTAAAATCTCAATGCCTGCTAGAGGAGGTAAATTGAGCCAGCTAAGCAGCGACTCTCTCGATGTCCTGGCGATTGCCGCCCATCGCGATGACGTGGAGCAAACCTGCGGCGGCACGCTGCTCAAAATGGCCGAGCAGGGCCGGCGTACCGGCATTCTCGACCTCACCCAGGGAGAGATGGGGACCCGGGGAACTGCGGAAGATCGCGCGCACGAGGCCGCTGAAGCCGCCCGGATTCTCAAAGCCACATTTCGCCAGGCCTTGGACATCCCCGACGGCCGTGTCGAGAACACCTGGGAAAACCGCCTTAAGATCGCCCGCGTAATTCGTGATCAAAGACCGCGTGTCGTGATTCTTCCCTACTGGCGCGGACGCCATCCCGACCATTACACCTGCGCTACCCTCGGATATGAAGCGTGCTTCCTTGCCGGACTCAGCAAGCTTGAACTGAAAGCGGAAGCCACAACACAATCGGCCTCCGAAAAAAGTGTTCAACCGAGCAGCGCTCTGCCTCTGGCGCCGCACCGTCCGTTCAAGATTATTTATGCCTCGCTCTACTACGACACTCGGCCTACGTTTGTGGTGGACATCACTGCCCAGTTTGAAGCCCGGCTGGAATCCATCTACGCCTACAAGTCGCAGTTCACCGACCAGCATGCCGGCAGCGGCGACTTCCCTGCCCACGCTGAGATTCGCGAGCGCGTCGCGACCATGGCTCGCTACTTCGGGATGCTGGCCGGCGTGAAATACGCCGAACCTTTCATCCAGAAGGAAGTTGGGCTGGTGGAGGATCTGACGACCATCCCGGTGAAGTCGATCTGAGAAAAGCAATCAGCAATCAGCCCTGAAACAGCATCGGCCCTGCCGAGGTGCGGGGTTGAAATTCAGAATTACCCGCATGGTTCTTACTCGAACGAAGCATGTTAAGGACTGGGTGCCAAATGCTGAGTGCTCTCACATGGGCCCCCGCCCCGTCGCCGCCGCATGATGCGGCAGGGCTTCGAGCATCTCGGACACATTCCAGGCCCAGGCAGCCAGCAGCGCAGCGCCTTCGTTGATCTCATCGGGGATCACCTTGTCGAAGGTGTCAGTCTGGCTATGATGGGCTTCCCGGTAGTGGGCCGGCTTCTGGATGCAGAAGTACGCTGGAACGCCGGCGCGGAGGAACGCCACGTGGTCGGACGCGCCGAAATAGCGCGTGCTGAGCGGCTGCAGATCAAACACCTCTCGCAGAGGTTCGTAGATTTCAGTCATCAGCGGCGCGGTTTCATACAGATCCTCGAGCGCGATGCTGAAA
>CAZFRV010000159.1:0-8243 GCA_964521445.1 uncultured Acidobacteriaceae bacterium | reverse complement strand
CTTCCGTCCGGAACACTTTCGTTTGGCCGAAGAGATGAAAGAAACGGCCAAGGTGATCTTCAAGTTCCGTGTAGAGAACGTGGAATACCTGGGTGCGGAATTCATCCTTGCAGGATCGCTGGTGGGCGGCCGCGCGAACGGTAAGAAAGTTATCGCCCGGTTGCTCTTGGGACGCGCCTTCGAACTTGGGACCACATACGACTTTGCCGTGGCCGAACGGGAGCTCAAGTTCTTCGACAGCGAAACCGAAAAACGCGTGGAGCCGAGGGCCCTGGCATGGCAGTAGATCAATCCCCGGCGAAGGATGCGCCAGCGAATACCGCTTCCGGACTGCAAGAGCCGGCCAAGCCGCGCCGGCTGAACAAAGTGAAGTCCGCCGGAGCGGCGCAGAGTCCGCTGCTGGGCGCAGCCATGTTCAGCCCGGCCATTCTGTACATTGTTCTGCTGATCGGTGCGCCGTTCGCTCTGGCCGTTTTTTACGCGTTCAGTGATGCCCGGATCGGCACGACCACCCTCCACTTTGTGGGTCTGGAGAACTTCCGCAGCATCATGGAGAGTCCCAGCTTCCACAAGGCGATCAGAAATTCCATCATCTTTACGGTAGTGGCGCAGATTATCGTGATGGTCTGCGCCAACATTCTTTCTATCGCGCTGGAGAAGCCTTTCCGCGGCCGCGGGCTGGTGCGCTTCCTGATCCTGCTGCCCTGGGTCGCGCCGGTTTCCTTGGGCACCATCGGATGGAAGTGGATCCTGGATTCGATCTACAGCGTGATCACCTGGGTGCTGGTGTGGGCCCATATCTTCAAGCCTTACAATGCGCCGATGTGGCTGGGTGAGCCCACGCTGGCCATGGCGTCAGTGATTCTGGTGCATTGCTGGCGGCTGATTCCGTTTTCCACTGTCATCCTGCTGGCCGGACGCACGGCGATTCCCAAAGAAATCCCGGAGGCGGCAGCGATCGATGGCGCCGGTTTCTGGCGAACCTTGTTCCAGATCAACCTCCCCATGATGCTGCCCATTCTCAGCGTGGCCCTGCTCTTCGGGACCATCTTCACGTTTACTGACATGACAGTGGTTTACATCCTGACCGCGGGCGGGCCGTTTGATTCGACGCAAACCCTGCCGTCGCTGGCTTTTGCCACGGGCATTCAGGGCAGCGATCTGGCGGCCGGAGCGGCGATCTCGCTGTTCCTGGTGCCGGTACTGGTGGTGATCGCTTACTTCATGCTGCGCGTGGCCCACCGCGCGGAGGTGAACTGATGAGACGCCTGCTGAGGAAGAAGTTTGGTCCAAGGGTTGTTCACGTCCTGGTGCTCACCGTCTTCGTCGTGCTATTGGCTTTCCCGTTCTACTGGATGGTGATCGCCACCTTCAAGCAGAACCTCGATCTCTACAACGTCGAAGCCAATCCTTTCATCTTCAACATGAAGCCCACGCTCGACAACCTGCGCCTGCTGTTCTTTGAGACGCGCTACGTGCGCTGGCTCGGCAACACTGCGCTGGTGGGCGTGCTGGTGGTGGCCATTACTCTGCTGCTTTCCATCCCCGCCGCCTATGCTTTGGCCCGCCTCACCGGACGCTGGGGCGAACGGCTGGGCATCGCCATCTTTCTCACCTACCTGGTGCCGCCGACGCTGTTGTTCATTCCTTTGTCGCGTGTGGTGGCGGTTCTCGGGCTGCAGGACTCGATATGGTCGTTGGTGTTGGTCTATCCCAGCGTCACCATCCCGTTTTCGATTTGGCTGCTGATGGGATTCTTCAAATCGATTCCCAAGGAATTGGAAGACGCGGCCATGGTGGACGGCCTCACCCGTTTTGGAGCTTTTGTGAAGATGGTAGTGCCTATCTCCATGTCCGGTATTCTGACGGTGGTGATTTTTACCTTCACGCTGGTCACTCAGGAATTCGTTTACGCCTTAACGTTTATTTCACCCGAGTCCAACCAGATGGTCGGCGTGGGAATTCCTATCTTCCTGGTGCGCGGCGACGTTTACTTTTGGGGATCGCTGATGGCGGCCTGTCTCATCGCCAGCTTGCCTATCGCTTTTCTCTATAACCTGTTTCTCGATCGCTTCATTGCTGGATTCACGGTGGGCGCGGTCAAAGGCTAATGCCCCTGACGTGCCTTTGAGCGCTGGCCCGTGTTCCTGCATTTTCCAGAGCTGGCTGCATAAAGTACTTGACAGAAACGCCGGTCAGGCAGAGAGTAATCCGCGCACATCCCTGTCTCCCAACTCGTATCGTCTGGCCGCGAGGGTAGGAGTGCTCTGGATCGTTGGACAACCGATCAGTCTGGTACGTCCTCAATTTAGGAGAGACCCATGAATCTGCCGCATTGGATCCAAGTCTATTTCCCCTTTGGAGAGCATAACTGGTGGCTCTCAGCGCTGGTGGCTTCGTTGCCGATTATCGTTTTGTTCACGCTGATGGCCGGTTTTCGGGTGAAGCCGCACTGGTCGGCCCTGACCGCAGCCATCACTGCCGTGCTGGTAGCGCATTTCGCCTTCACCATGCCCTTTTCTCTGGCCGGCGGAAGTTTCCTGTATGGCGTGGCCACGGGTTTGATGAACATTGTGTGGATCGTGGTGGCGGCGGTGTATCTCTATGACATTGCTGTCAGTACCGGGGATTTCGAGATTATGAAATCATCCGTGGGCGGCATTACCTCCGATCGCCGTCTTCAGCTCCTGCTGGTTGCGTTCTGCTTCGGAGCTTTCATCGAAGGCTGCGCGGGATTCGGGTCTCCGGTGGCGATTGCCGGTGCGTTCATGATCGGTCTGGGCTTCAAGCCCTTCCATGCCGCTGCGTTGAACCTGATCGCCAATACTGCTCCGGTAGCCTGGGGCGCGATCGGCACGCCGGTACATATGCTGACCCAGGTGACTGGGTTGCCGGAAGCCGACATGAACGCGATGATCGGACGCATCCTGCCGATCACCGCCATCATTGTGCCCTTCTGGCTGGTCCGGGCCATGGTTCCCTGGAAAGAGACATTTGAAGTCCTGCCGGCGATTCTGGTGGTGGGTGTCTCCTTCGCCTCCATGCAATTCTTCTGGTCCAATCATATGGACGCCAACCTGGTGGATATCACCGCCGGACTCTTCTCGTTGCTCTGCACGGTGGTGTTCCTGATCTTCTGGAAGCCGAAGAAGGTCTGGCGATTTGCAGAAGATCCGGTGGTGGCTACAGCTGGCGCCGGCTCAACCGGCGGGGCATTGCCTAGCGTCTCGGGCGGCTCCAATGGACGTTATACCGGAGGCCAGATCTTTAAGGCATGGCTGCCGTTTCTGATTCTCTCCGTCTTTGTCTTTCTCTGGGGCTACAAGCCGGTGAAAGACTGGATGAACCTGCACACCACACCGGCCTGGACAGTCACTGTTGACGGAAAGACAAAACCGAATGGCGGCTGGACTACCCCGATTCATAACTTGATTTCGCGCGACCAGCCGGTCGTACCCAAGCCCACCCCGGAAGGCGCTAAGTTTGCGTTCATCTGGCTCTCGGCCACAGGGACGGGTTGCTTCCTGGCGGCAATCGTCGGCGGGCTGATTCGCGGAGTGACTCCTGTCAAGCTGATGAAAGTCTTCGGACACACGCTGTTCCGAATGCGATGGGCGGTGCTGGCCATCTCCTGCATGCTGGGCCTGGGTTTTGTCACACGATACTCGGGGACTGATGCTGTCTTGGGACTGGCGTTCACCCATACGGGTTGGTTCTACCCCTTCTTCGGGACCTTCCTGGGCTGGCTGGGTGTGGCGCTGACGGGAAGTGACACCTCGTCGAATGCTCTGTTCGGCAGCTTGCAGAAAATTACGGCGCAGCAACTAGGCTTGGATCCTGTTTTGATGACTGCGGCCAACAGCGCCGGCGGCGTCATGGGCAAGATGGTGGACGCGCAGTCCATTTGCGTTGCGACTGCGGCCACCAACCAGGTAGGCAATGAAGGCATGATTTTCCGCTTTGTGGTCTGGCACTCCATCGCCCTGGGAACGATCGTGGGCCTGATCGTGATGTTCTACGCGTATGTGGCCCCGAACCTGGTACCGCACGGAGTGAAGCTGCTCTCGCAATAACACGATGTAAACTGCGCGACGACAAGAACACCGCCGGCAACGGCGGTGTTTTTGTGTCTGCTGTCCTTTAAGACTCGTTTAAGTTTCTTTTGACATTTGTCTGTAACGGGGCTACCTTGTTCTGCACTATTTTGTTGGGATGAGGTTTCCTTTGGCTGTTGTATCTCGCGGAGTGGAACGAGGGCGCCAGCCCGTCAAGAGAGACCAGATCGATCACTAAAGCCGCGAGCGCGGAAAGACGACCTTCTCCAGAACAGGGCCGATCCAGGGTTTTCAGAAATCTAAATTTATTTGTTGGCCTCACCTTTGGCCGGAGGTGGCGTGAATGAAGAACTTCGCCGGTATGGCGTTGATCCTTGGGTTCTTGTGGACTGGGTCTCTCTGGGCGGGCCAGCTGACGCCGGAGGAAAAACGGGCGCTGGAGCTGAAACCCGCGGTGGTGCTCGTGGTAGTGGATTTCAAGACCAAATGGACTCTCGACGTATTCCCCAAGCCAATCGAGCTGCGGCACACGGAAACTGGCACCGGATTCCTCTTCCGGCCTGACGGCTATCTCATCACCAACGGCCACGTGGTGGCCGATGCCAACCTGAAGGACCCGGAAGCCTCCGATGCGCTCAAGCAGCGGCTCCGGCAAGAGTTCCTCAACGCGCTGCAGCAGGGGCTGATTTCGCGCTACATTGCCGGACAAATCGGGCGCCAGCTCACCGCGGACGAAGAGGCCAACGTTGCCAAGTCGAATTACAACATCACCATCTCCAAGCCTACGCTGCAGGTGATCTTGGCCAACGCGAAGGCGATGGACGCGGAGATCTTCCAATATAGCGGTCCCTTTGATCAGCATGGCAAAGACGTAGCCATTCTCAAGATCCCGGGCTCCAACCTGCCCACCGTGACGCTTGGCAACTCGGACAACGTTCGCCTCCAGGACCAGATCATGGTCCTGGGCTACCCGGCGCTGGCTTCACCGTGGAGCGGCAGCTCGGTAAGTTCGCTGATCAGCCAGGAATCGAGCCTGGAGCCGACGGCCACCAACGGCCACATCTCGGCGTTGAAGACGGAGAGCATTGGCACGCCCCTGCTGCAATCGGACGTGGCCATTACCCACGGAAACAGCGGCGGTCCGGCCTTCAACAATCAGGGCGAGGTGATCGGCCTGGCCACCTACGGTGCGCAGGAGGTACAAGGCTTCAACTTCCTGGTTCCGGTGAATACGGCGATGGAGTTTGTTCGCCAGGCGGGTGTGGCGCCGGAGGCCGGCACCTTCAACAAGCATTGGTCCAGTGCGCTGGACCTGTATGACGACGGGAAGTGCAACCAGGCGATCGCCGAGTTCGATAACGTATCGCAATTCATGCCCGGTTTGCCCGATGCGCAGCGGTATCGGGCCTCCGCCGTCGCCTGCGTCGACAAGATGAGCGCATTTCAGAAGTTCATGGAAAGCGTTGGCACCGTGCCGCTGATCGTGATCGTGGGAATTATCATTATTGGCGGGATCGTACTGTTCGCGGTTAGCCGGGGACGCAAGCCTCAACCGCAGCCGGCCATGGCGATGGCTGGAGCCGCAGCCGGAGCGCCTGCCGCTGTGCCCGCTGCCTCTCCGCCGGCCGCTGCGCCGGTTGCAGCGACAGTAGCGACTGCCGCGGCCGCCGCACCTTCTCCTGCCGCATCTTCTCCCGCTGCGACCGTGGTGGAACGGTCGTTCGGACGAATCCAGTTTATGTCCGGCTCTCTTTCCGGCCGCACCTTCCCGATCAACAAAGAAGGTTTGTGGATCGGCCGCGACGCCGGCAAGTGCGCGGTCGTTCTGCATGATGACACGGTCTCCAGCCAGCATGTCTGGGTGGTGCCCGCGGACGGCAGCGTCGTGGTGATCGACAAAAGCTCCACCAACGGCACCTATGTGAATTCCGCGGATTCGCCAAGGATCAGCAAGATCGGGCTGCACAATGGCGACCGCGTGTATCTGGGCAAGAAAGGCCCAGTCTTTACTTATTTCGCAACCTGAGCGGCAAGGCGGTCGTCGCGGTTAGAAGCCGCGATCGCCGGGGACGATACTCGATCACCGAGCAAGAGTTGAGGAGGATCATCGATGTCAAAGTTTTGTGCCAACGGACACCAGATGGAGGACTCGTGGGAGCTGTGTCCTTTCTGTCAGAAGACCGGCTATGCCGGTCCGCCAGCTGCCGGCAACAAAACGCGGATTGAAACCACCGGGGCCGCTCCGGGAAGCTCGCCGGGGCCCGCCGCCGCCGCGGGCAGAAAAACCGTGATGATCTCGGAACGCCGCTCCGCCCCGGTTGTCGGCTGGCTGGTAGCCATGAGCGGTGAGCAGAGAGGCCAGGATTTTCGCATCCGCGACGGGCAGAACATTCTCGGTTCAGCAGCGGATGCGGAAGTGCAACTCCACGACCCTACAATTTCCGGCAAGCACGCCAGCCTGCGTTACAAGGAAGGCAAGTTCTACCTGGTGGACCTGGATTCAAGCAACGGGACCTTCCTGAACGATGGGACCGCACCTATCGCGCGCGAAGAATTGAAAGACAATGATGTGATCCGCGTGGGAGAGCTGGTTCTCAAATTCAAGTGCTTGTAGTGAGTATTTCCGAAGGAATCCGACGTCGCGGGGGGCCGGACAGGCGATGAGAATCCGAACCGGAATCGAACTGGGAAACCTCACCGACATGGGCTGCGTTCGCGACGATAACCAGGATTCCTATTGTTATGCCGAGCCGGAGAGCGACGAACAGTTTGAAAGAAAAGGCCGGTTGGCGGTGGTGGCCGACGGCATGGGCGGATATGAGGGCGGAGCCATTGCCAGCAGCATCGCCGTGGACGTGGTTCGCGCCACCTACGCGAGCCTCGAGAGCGAGGCGCCGGAGCCCGCGCTGACTGAGGCAATGATTTCCGCTCATCTGGCCATCCGCAGTTACGTCCGCGAGCATCCGGAGCTTGCCGGCATGGGTACCACTTGCACCGCCGCGGTCCTGCAGAACGGGCACCTGATCTATGGCCATGTGGGAGATTCGCGCCTCTACCTGATGCGCGATGGCCAGATTACACGGCTGACCCGCGACCAGACGGTGACCGAGCGCATGGTGGAAGAAGGCCTGCTGAAGGCCGACGAGGTGATGAACCACCCCGACTACCACGTCTTGACGGCCGCTATGGGCGCGGGCGAATCCGTGCCCGCCGAGTTTCCCCAGGCTCCCATTGCTCTGTTTCCGGACGACATCCTCTTGCTATGCACGGATGGGTTGTACGACCTGGTCAGGGATGACGAGATGCTTGCCGTAGCCCGCCAGAACGCGCCTGGCGAAGCCTGCAAACAACTCGTTGCCACGGCCAAATCGCGAGGCGGATACGACAACATTACGGTTCAGATCTTGAAGATTCAGCCGCGCTGATGCAGCGCAAGAAAGGCATGCGGCCATGATTGGCAGCCAGATTGGTAACTTTCGCGTCATCGATAAGCTCGGCGAGGGCGGGATGGGCGTGGTCTACAAGGCCGTGGATATACAGCTCGAACGCCCGGTCGCCATCAAGATGCTGAACGCGGACCTGGCCCGCAATCCGGAACTCGTCCAGCGTTTCCAGTCGGAGGCCCGTGCTCAAGCCAACCTGAACCATACCAATCTCGCCACGTTGTATGCGTTCCTGGTGGACCAAGGCAATGCCTTCATGGTGATGGAATTCGTGGAAGGCGAGAACTTCGACCAGATCATTCGCAGAAGCGGCCCCATGAGTCCACGCGATGCCGTGCCCTGGTTCAAGCAAGCGCTGTTGGGGATTGGAGCGGCCCATCGCGTGGGCATCATTCATCGCGATATCAAGCCCAGCAACCTCATGCTCAATCGCCAGGGGATCGTAAAAGTCATGGACTTTGGCATCGCCAAAGCCGTGGGTACGCGCGGCATGACGCGCACCGGCATGCAACTGGGTACGCTGGCTTACATGTCGCCCGAACAGATCCAGAACCGAATGGTGGATGTTCGTTCCGATATCTACGCCTTGGGCGTGACGCTCTACGAAATGTTGAGCGGTCATGTGCCGTTTGAAAGCGATAGCGACTTCCAGATGATGCATGACCACGTGAGCAGTCCGCCGCCGCCGCTCTCGCGGTATTACCCGTATGCCCCCAAGGAGTTCGAGAGCGTGGTGGCCAAGGCC